>CAJTSV010000069.1:1010-21376 GCA_910579075.1 uncultured Eubacterium sp. | reverse complement strand
CGGGCCTTTATGAATGTACGAAATACATGACCGGAAAGTCGCATACCGACCCGCAGGCAAAGCCGTTTGCGCTGTCTGTCATGCAGCATATGAACGATGCCTGTGCGAAATGGAAAGCCGAGGAACGGATTGACTTTTCAGTTTATGGGACGCCGCTTGAGTCTACGACTTACAAATTTGCAAAATGCCTGCAGAAACGGTTTGGCAAGATTGCAGGCGTTACGGATAAAAATTATATTACAAACAGCTATCATGTGCATGTTACGGAGCAGATTGACGCATTTACAAAGCTGAAATTTGAAGCCCAGTTCCAGATGCTTTCCCCGGGCGGGGCTATCAGCTATGTGGAAGTGCCGGATATGAAGACAAACCTGGAAGCAGTCTTATCTGTCATGAAATATATTTATGACAATATTATGTATGCCGAGCTGAATACCAAGAGCGATTACTGCCAGGAGTGCGGCTATGACGGGGAAATCAGCATTATCAATGACGGCCACGGAAAGCTGGTCTGGGAGTGCCCGCGCTGCGGCTGCCGCAGGCAGGATAAAATGAATGTGGCCAGGCGGACCTGCGGGTATATCGGAACCCAGTTCTGGAACCAGGGAAGGACACAGGAGATTAAAGAGCGGGTGCTGCATCTGTAATCAGGCATCCTGCAAAGCAGGATTTTGGCAGATTTCGGATTTTCCACCTCTTGAAAAAGACGAAAACATATAGGAAAAACAATACTGCAAAATCTATGAAATATTTTGTCAGGACTTCATTGCATCACTGTTTTCTGTTTACTGTACTATTAAGTTTACCACCAATATGAATAGCATTCAACCCTTATTTATAGGCGCTGATAGCAGTGGCAGGCAATGCACTGGTATATTCAATAATGGAAACTCCATTTTCCGTTTCCAAAAGGCATTGTCTGATGTATAATGAAAACAGCGAAAGAAGGTGGCATTTTGAGTACAACAGCGCATACCCATCAACAGGATTCGGGAAGATATAATAATAAAGCCGGTTCGTACTCAAGAGCTGTTTAAGAATTTGCAAGGGCGTTCTGCTATTTTAGATGTCCATGCAGTTGACAGCACTAAGAAAGAATTTGACGTGGAAATTCAAAGGTCAGACGCAGGAGCATATCAATCAAAATCAAATATAGTAACAGCGTTAGAACGTGTTTATAAAATCATTTCCACAAACTGTGAAGCACATCCTGCGAAAAGCATTTTTCAAATACGCTTGAGCATATAGAAACTCAAATCTATATGCTCTATTTTTTTGCCATGAAAGAGGAACAATGGGCGACAGCATTCAGACCAGCATTACAGGGCAGTTAATTTGCAGCATAGAAAACAGGGCAGACCAGGAAAAAGTGATGAAAAATGATGAATGCATGCATGATATGATGGCATTTGTCCCGATGGGGTTTTTTGTTTCGATTCTCTTTTTTCATAAGAACGGGCTTCGGACGTTATTTATGTGTATGGCAGTTCGCTGCCAGCTTTTTTGATTTTCTGGAAATATGAAAAAACAGACTGGGTGCTGAACAGGTACCCCATCCGGCCGGAAATGAAAATATGGGACTGCCTGTTTTGCACCATTGCGCCGCTGGAATTTCCAGCTGATGCCACCGCATCGCCGTCGAAATTTCGCCTGCACTGGTACGAAACAGGCAGCCCATGCCTGAAAGCTGCTACTTCTTTTTTTTGTCTTTTTTCTGATGTTCATAATCTACCGCTTTTTTGCCGTCATGTGAAAGCTTTGTCAGTGTATGGCGGATGACCGTTCCTTTTTTCATATAACACCATGGGTAGCCGTCTACGGCTTCACACGAATAAATGCCGATAAATGCCGGGGAAGAATCCGGTTCTTCTAAAAGCTGTGTGCCGCGCAGCTGGTACTGCACGCCGTTTTCTGCATAAAATGCATAAGCTGCATTCTCATAATTTGCCGTATTTTCATCGGTGGTACGGAAAGTTTCTTCCTTAATCTGATATTCAGCTGCCAGGCTGCTGGATAGAATCTGCGTGCCCTGCATCGAGGAAAAGACATAAAGGGCGGCAGATGCAAGAATTCCGGCTAACAGAATCGAAAAAATAACAAGGCCGTTTTCTTTTCCAAAAAGAAATTTGCGGATAAACAAAAAAGCAATTATCACAAATGTGGCAAAAGCAATCGCGGTAATCCATAAATAAATACTCATAGTGCTGGAACTCCTCTGTGAATAATCTATGCTGGCAAACAGGAAGATTTGCCCGGTAACGCCGGCTCACAGGCACTGTTTTTATGGCATGGAAAGCTTTCCTGCCCGTGAGTACCGCTGCTGCGCGGCTTTTATCTGGAAAGAATGGCGCAGATGCGTTCTGTCTGCTATTATAATATATTTTCTGCTGTATGAAAAGGGAAATTTTATGAAATTTGCAGGGAATTGAAAAATTATGCGTTTTTGTGTTTCTGGTTTTCCAGATGAAACCATTACAGATTTTTAAATATGTAATCCAGGTCTGTCAGGACGATTTTGGTTCAGTTTTGCGAATTTATTACAGTATTCGTCTGTTAAAAAATAGAATTTGTCTTTGGTCATCTGTACTCCATAAAAGAAAAGGACTCCGCAGAGTCCTTTGTATTTTGGCCCTGTGCTTTTTTTACCCGCTTTACAGGCAGCGGGAAATATTTTGTTTCCGTGCTTTTATATGCCGCTTTACGGATAGCGGAAAATATTTTGGCAAAACCATATGAAAAATCTGAATTCTGCTTTATATCTATTATATTACATGGAAAGCGGCCTGGTGTCAAGAAGGAGTTTTGAAACCGTTTCGTGACACATGGCTGTAACGCCTGGATTTGTAACAGTTCAGACAAGCTGACCTGTTACCTGCAAAAATCCATTGAAAATCGCTTCGCGATGGGATTTTTGCACTCCTGAATCATGTTCTTACGGTCTTTGCAGCAGGGTGCAAAGACCTGCCTGAACTGTTACCTGGATTTTGCATTTTAAGAAAGAATTCTTTCGATTCCTATTGACAAAAAGTTATCATATATGATAACTTTTTTAGGTACATGATGAAAAAACGCGGTTTTTGGTGAAAAATGAAAACTGCTGTCAGGGGAACACAGATATGGATCAGGGAAACCTTGAAGCAAGGCTGGAAGTTATCAGCCAGATTAAGAAAGTGCGCAAAGAACAGCACATGACGCAGGAGAGCCTGGCAGAGCGTGCCGGGACGAAAAAGTCCAATATTTCAAGGCTGGAAAGCGGGAAATATAACCCGAGCCTGGACCTTTTGATACGGGTCGCGGGCTGCCTGGGAAAAAGAATACATATATGGATGGAATAGGGGGAGAGAAATGGAATTTATCGTGTTAGACAGGCAGACAATCCAGTGTGTCATGACCGAAGCAGAAATAGCTGATTACGGCATGGACAGGCAGGCAATTTATGAAAATGACAAGCGGACAGAGGATTTTTTCCGCAAAATCATGAAAAAAGCACAGCAGGAAACCGGATTTCGAAAAAAACGGGGAGACATTACGGTTCATGCGTCATTCCTGCCAGATGAACTGCTAAAAATCACCTTTTTTATAGGAAGAAAAGAACTTTTTGATGATTTTGATGAAGAAGCGTCTGCGGAATTTTCCATCGCAGTTTTGAAGTCAAAAGAGCTGATGAATATCGCTGCATTCTGCGGGAAAACCGGCAGCAGGCTGAAAGCAGCGCTATATAAATACCGCGGGGTTTATTTTCTGCTGGCAGACATCAGCAGATGCCAGGTGCGGGAAATTGCGCAGCTTTTGTGCCTGGCGGATGAATATGTGGACGAAATCTGCTACACAAAGAGCATCGCGGCCTTTTTAAGGGAGCATGGGCAGTGCGTGATAAAAGAAAACGCGGCAGCCGTGCTTGGAAACCTGTAAGCCCCTGCATGGACCAGGGTTATCTGAAAATCATTGGAAATATGCATGGCAGGCCTTCTTTTTGGAAATAGTAAGGAGTGTATTTCAAAGCAAAAAGGAGGCTTTTTATGTCAGCAAGGTTGGAAATTATAGATGTGTATGCAAGGGAAATTATGGATTCGCGCGGGAATCCGACCGTAGAAGCCGAAGTCACGGTAGAAAATATGCAGAACGGGGAAATTGTCCGTGCAAGGGCCGATGTGCCTTCCGGTGCCAGTACCGGGCAGTTTGAAGCAGTGGAGCTTCGGGACGGCGATAAGGCATATCATGGAAAAGGCGTGCATAAGGCTGTTTCGAATGTCAACGGGCGGATTGCGGGACAGCTTGCCGGAAAAGATGCCCTGATGCAGAACCGGATTGATGAGCTGCTGATAGATTTGGACGGCACGAAAAATAAATCCTCGCTTGGGGCCAATGCCATTCTCGGTGTGTCGATGGCCTGTGCAAGGGCCAGTGCCGATGCGCTGAAAATCCCGCTTTACCGGTATCTGGGCGGCTGCGGAAAAGGGACGGTTCCGGTGCCGATGATGAATATTCTGAATGGGGGTGCCCATTCCAAAAACTGCATCGATTTTCAGGAATTCATGATTATGCCGGCTGGCGCAAAGGGCATCCGCCAGGGCCTGCAGTGGTGTGCGGAAGTCTATCAGGAATTAAAAAAACTGCTCGACCAAGACGGCCGCAGCACAGGCGTCGGCGATGAGGGCGGTTTTGCACCGGATTTAAAAGACACCTTTGAAGTGCTGGATTACCTGATGAAGGCTGTGCGTAATGCAGGCTTTGAGCCGGGAAAGGACATTTCATTTGCCATGGACGCAGCTGCGAGCGAGCTGTTCCAGGAAGATGCCGCCATGTATTATTTCCCGGGAGAAACGAAATCCTTAATCCGCAAAAATGCAAAAGCCATTGAGCAGAACAACACGCAGGAAAGCGAGTGCTGCTGCGAGGGCACGACCGTTGTAACGGAGGAAGTAAAGGACGGCTGCATCTGTGAGCCGGACTGCAACTGCCTGACACCGGACACGGACGGGCAGATGATTATGCGTTCTTCGGATGAAATGATTGATTACTATGAAAAGCTTGTGGACAAATATCCGATTGTATCAATCGAAGACCCGCTGGACGAAGAAGACTGGGACGGCTGGAAAAAAATAACCGAACGGCTTGGAAAACGGATTATGCTGGTCGGGGATGATTTGTTTGTGACAAATGTAACCCGGCTTCTGCGCGGCATTAACAATGGCTGTGCAAATGCCATCCTGATTAAGCCAAACCAGATAGGCAGCCTGACCGAAACCATGCTGGCCATCCGCACAGCAAAAGAACACGGCTACCGAACAATTATGTCGCACCGCTCCGGGGAAACGGAAGATACGTTTATCGCAGACCTTGCAGTCGGAATGCATACCGGGTATATCAAGACCGGTGCGCCCTGCCGCAGCGAGCGTGTGGCAAAATATAACCGGCTGCTGCGGATTGAGGAAGAAATCGAGGGCGTGCGGGAATAACCGGCTGCTGGCTGTAAAAAAATAAATTTTTTTCAGATTCCTGCAAGGAATCCGGCTGCTGAATCGTATATAAGGTATAAGAACAATACAAAATCAAGCATTCAACCGGATGAAGGAGGAAAATCATCATGAAACTTTTCAACAGCTGGAAAAAAGCAGCCGCAGCAGGAATGGCAGCACTGATGCTTACAGGCAGTTTTACCATGCCGGTCATGGCACACGGACATCATGGCAGCAGACATCACAGCAGCAGAACGTACTGCACGTACCATCACAAAAACCACAGCAGCAAAACAAGCTGCTCCAGATACTGCTCGTATCATGGAACCATTCACAATAACGGGAAGGTGCACTGCTATTAAACAGCTGCCGTCTTGCCGTTTGTGAAAAGAGCAAAAGAGCAAAAGAGCAGGGAAGCTTTTGACGGCTTCCCTGCTCTTTTGCGTTTGGGCAACAGTCATAGGTTTTGCTTTTTATGATAAAGTAACGGTTGATTTCCCAAAGCCTGCCTCTGGCAGCTGCATTGGATATCTGTATTAACAAGCAGCCAGTTTTTAAGGCTGTAAATTCTGCATCGGACGTAAAGCCCGCGAGTCTGAAAAAATTACATTGAAAAGAAAAATGTTATGGTTGTTTTTTGCCGTTCCTGCTATTATAATGGAATGTATGGAATGATTAGGGAGGATAAGAAAGCATGAATATCAAATTTAAACTGATTTCCCTCGAAATGCTGTCGCTTCTGGCCCTGAGCGTTATTTTGATTATATGCAGCCTGTGGACTGCCTTTGGTGAAGTAGATATCAGGATTGAAGAAACCCTGCGGGTAGCGGTTGCCGGTTTTGAGGGAGATACGTCATATTTAAGGAATGAGGGCGAAGAAATTGACATTACGGTATTTGAGGGCGACACAAGGATTGAAAGTTCGATAGAGGGGGCTGTCGGGACGAAAGCAGACCAGGAAGTCATAGACCTGGTTTTAAATAAAAAGCAGTCCTATTTTACTTCTGATATTGATATTAACGGTATTGCATATTATGGCTATTATATGCCGGCAGAAGGCGGCATGCTCTTTGCCGGAAAGCCAAGGGCGCATATACAGGAATTTAAAAGAATTATTATTATGATTCTGATTGCCGTCGGCGCGGCGGCTTACCTGATATGTTCAGCAATATCGGTGCTTTTGTCAAACTCGATTACTAAACGCATCCGGCGGGCGTCCGAACGGATTGAAGTGCTTGCATCGGGAGACCTCAGCGGGGAAATTCCGCAGGAAAAGCAGGGACATAAGGATGAAGTGGATGTAATCGCAGATGCGGTATCAACCCTGCATATGCATTTAAAGCAGATTGTTTCCGCAATCAGTGAGCAGACGATACAGCTAAATGCGAGCAATAACGAATTTTCGGAAAAATTTTCCCATATCGCGGGCAGTGTAGGGACCATGAGTGCATCCGTGGAAGCCATAGCGTCTGGAAGCAGCACCCAGGCACAGGAAACGGCTGCTGCGCGCGGGCAGATTTGTGATATGGCAGATGTGATTGAACAGGGTTCTGAAAACAGCATGAGCCTGGAGCATGCGGTAGCCCGGATGACGGAGCTGTCCGGACAGGCAAACGAGATACTGGACAGGCTGATTGAAATGAATGAAAAAACAGCGGAAAATATTGTGACCGTTTCCGGTCAGACAGCTGCGACCAATGTTTCAGCAGAAAAAATTCAGGATGCGATACAGATGATTCAAAATATTGCGGAACAGACCAACCTGCTGTCATTGAATGCGTCCATTGAAGCAGCACATGCCGGTGAGGCCGGCAGGGGATTTGCAGTCGTGGCAGAAGAAATCCGCCAGCTTGCAGAAAGCTCCTCAGGCAGCGCCCATGAAATAGAAACTGTTATCCGCGAGCTATTGGAAAATTCCAGTATCAGTGTGCGGAAAATGGAAGAAGTCCGGCTCGATTCGGACAGCCAGAAGCAGATGCTCAATGAAACCAGGACGGCATTTTTGGAGCTGAAAGCAGAAGCGGATTCTGTATACAGTGTTTCTGGCAATATTTACGAACAGACCAGCCGCCTGACGCAGCAGAAGGAATCTATCAGCGGCGTTGTGGAACAGCTTGCGGATATATCCGGCCAGAACGCATCCTCTGCCCAGTCGACAAGTGCGGGCATGCAGGCCTTATCCGAAACGGTAGAAGACTGCCGCCAGGAAACAGCGGTTCTTGCGCAGCTGAGCGAAAGCCTGCAGCGCGAGACAAGCCATTTTAAACTATAGCCTGTACGGCATACATATGGGAGGTGTTTTATGAAAAACAAAAAGCTGCAGTTTGATAATCCTGACAGCCGCATCCGGTATTATGAGCTGATGCTGGAACGCAGCCTGGACAATATCCCGGAATATGCACTGCCGCCCGGGTACCGGTTTGTATTTTACAGACAGGGTGACCGCGACAGCTGGATTCGGATAGAACAGTCTGCAAAGGAATTTTCGTCCTATGAACAGGGACTGGACGCATGGAACCGCTATTATGGCGGCAGGGAGCATACGTTACTGGACCGGATGGTATTTGCAGAAAATGCAGAAGGGAAAAAAATTGCGACTGCGACCGCGTATTATGACATTTCAGGACGTGACCAGTCCGGGGATGCATGGCTGCACTGGGTGGCTGCGGACAGGGAGTATCAGGGCAGGGGCCTGTCAAAGCCGCTGATAACGCATGTGCTCGGGATAATGCGAAAGCTTGGCTATACGCATGTAAAAATACCGACACAGACGACCACCTGGGTTGCCTGCAGGATTTACCTCGACCTTGGATTTGTCCCGGTGCCGCAGAATGCTGCCAGCAGCCGGGACGGGTGGAATATGATAAAAGCACTGACCAATCATCCGGCATTGGAATCTTATGATGCAGCAGCCGGGACAGAGATGCTTTTATCAAACAGGCTGGTGTAAGGGTATACATGATGAAACCCTTTGGAAGCCGCAAACAGAAAATAAGCGCCGCCATATAGCACAAACAGCAGCATCACCAGATAATAAGCGCGTTTTCCAGCCGTCTTGCAGGAGCTGCTGTTTTTATCCTGACAAGAAGCGTCCTGATAAAAATCATTTTGATAAGAAGCAATGATTTCGGGAATGGCTGCAAGCGAAAAGATAAACGGGTACACCGCAAACCGTTCCAGAATAAAATGCTTTGTAATAAACAGGCTGATTAAGAAATGATAAAGCGCGCTGCTGCAATAGATTGTCCGGCGTGTTTCTGACGCAATCCGCCTGCGGAACAGGAAAATCAGAACCATGTAAAGCCCGGCAGGAACGACATAGGAAAACGTGCTGGCGTTCCAGAAATAGGAGTATTCATAAGCAGCATATTTATCCGGCAGCAGCGGCTTTGCACAGGCAAACATCCGGTCAAAATTCAGATAAGCAGCCAGCGCAGCCACAACAAGGCAGCCGTTCCATTTCAGGGAATGCTTTTTGGGCAGCAGGAAATACAGGACAGATGCAAACCATAACGAGTTGTGGAACAGCCCGCCCACAGCCACAAGCAGGAAAAACGGCACAGGCTTTTGGCCCAGCAGATACGGGTATGCCAGCAGGAAAAAGGACACAGCGATGGCCTGGCGCATCAGGTTCATATCATAGGCGAGAAACTGCAGGGTAATATAAAGATAGACACCCATCCATGGAAGTGCTGCATGGCGGTAAAGAAACCACATGCCGGCAGACAGCACAAACAGGCTGACAGCTCCAATCAGTGCCTGATAGCCAAGCCCGCACAGATAAATGGCCCTGCATGCCAGATGAAACAGCGGCTCATACGGATAAGCCTGTAAAATTTCCTTTGCGGTCATGGATGCGTTTCTGTCAAACAGGCTGCGGTAGGAGAAGTAATCAAAGCCGATGGCATAGCGCAGCGTGGCAAATACCGTCAGGACAAAGAGGCAGACAGCCAGATAGGCTGCCGTCTTTTTTTGTGTTTTCCGGTTTCCGGTCAGGAAAAATCCCAGCCCGGCCAGTGAGATAAGGAGCAGATAGTAGACAGCCATATCCCGTGATTCCTTTCTTGTGATTCATATTTTGATTTATATAAACATACTGTAACAGATGCCTTTCCTCATATGAATGGTTCTGTGGAATAACTCAAATCATTAGTTCTGTGAAGCATTCCTTACAACAAAAGTCGGTGTTACGTTAAAAGCAGCATTTTCGGAAACATTCTGTCCGAGCGTGCCTACAACGTAGAGTGCGCCTGTTTCGTTTGCATCCAGGTTTAAAACGTTCAGGTTCTGCGGCCTGTTCGCCTTGAGCCAGTGTGCCTGTGATAAATCTTCCGGCATTTTATCGGCTGCGGTTCCCTTTTTTAACCCGATTGCAATCTGGTTTGGCCCGACGTTTCCCGTGTCGCTCCACTGTGTGTTCTGTAACTTGCTGATGTTTACATCTGTATAAACAACATTGATTTCCACCGGAACATAGGAGTTGTTTTTCATATGGATTCTTGGAGAAACAACCTTATTCTGGGAAGGAATGCTGTTGCTGATGCTGAAAGGTACAAACGTCGGCATGGTAACGGAAAGAATGTTCGGCTCAATCGTGCCAATCATTTCCATCTGTCCGGAACTGCCAATCGCAATATCTCTCGTGGAAGAAATTTCAGCGGCATAAGCGGCTGTGGTAAACAGCAGCGATGCAGCCAGTAAAATTTGTAAAAAGAGAGCTTTTTTCTTCATAAGTACCTCCTGTCTGCATCTGTTACCGTATGTTTATGTCTGAAAATAAGCCGACGGGTCAGTTCTGTACGGTAATCGCAATCTGTGCGCCGGTCTGGCCGATATAGGCAGCGGATTCTTCTTCGAAGGCTGAAAAATAGGCGGTTGCGTCATAGGTGCCTTTTTCGAGTACTTTATCCAGCTTTGCAGATTCAATATATGTGCCAGGCTTGATGTATTTGGAAGCATAGACTTCTTCGCCGGTATCGTTGATGACGATGCGCACCTGCAGCAGCTTTGCATTGTTTCCAGGGTTTTCAATCAGAAGGTTGCCTTCCGAGGTTCCGTTGAGAAAGACCGGGGAAGTGTTGATGGAAAATGCAATCATGCTGCGGTCGAGCATTTCCTGCAGCTGCCTGCGCCGTTCATCGATATCGATGCCGGGCAGTATGCCGGTGGAAGCATTGTTGTCGTACAAAATTCCGGGGTCGTCCTTCTGCCGGAACAGGATATAGCAGACAAGTACAGTTGCTGCAATGAGGACAAGAATGCCGGTAACAGTCAGCACGCGTTTTTTGCTTTTTGACATAGGCTGAAAACCTCCTTTAATTGAAATGTGCGGAATAAATATATGTAGTCGGTTTATGTTTATCAGTATATGTCAAAAGATGACAATAAACAAGCAAAAGTAATCGACAAATTCCGACAAAAAACGACAAACCGACGGACTTTGCAGTGAATGCCCCTGGGGCAGACCCTGCAAAGTCCTGTGTGAACAGTAACCGGATTTGAACTTTCTCTGCGGGAATCTCAAACAAATCCTTGAATATCACAGGAAACTCTATTATAATAAGAAAACAAAAATCTGGAAAAATAAATGACAAAGCATGGAAGCAGAAAGAATAAATAATAAAAACAAAAGACAAACCATAAAACAAACGGAATAAAATATTGAAAAATAAAAGAAAAAGCACAGAATGAAATATTGAAAAAATAAAAGACAAAGCACAGAATGAAATATTGAAAAAATAAAAGAAAAAGCATGGAAACAGACAGAGCAGAATATTGAAAAATAAAGGAAAGAGCATGAAACAAACAGAATGAAATATTGAAAAAAGGACAAAGCATGAAACAAATAAATCAGTCAGAACAAAAAAATCAAATACAACAAAAAAATCAAATACAACAGCCAGAACCGGCAGGAGACGGACAAGCCATCCAGCACCAGGCCGGGCTGGACAGCAAGGGCCCGAAGGAACACAAAATCATATCCGTGCTCCCGGGCAGCATTGCCGATGAGCTGGAAATCAGCCCGGGTGACGTGCTGGTTTCTGTGAACGATATGCCTGTGAAGGATGTGTTCGATTACCATTACCAGCTGAATGAAGAATACCTGACCGTGCTGATACGAAAGCCCGATGGGGAAGAATGGGAATATGAAATTGAAAAAGACTACGCGGATGACCTTGGCATGGAATTTGAAAACGGCCTGATGGACGATTACCGCAGCTGCTGCAACAAATGCATTTTCTGTTTTATTGACCAGATGCCGCCGGGGATGCGAAAGACGCTGTACTTTAAGGATGACGATTCCAGGCTTTCTTTTTTGCAGGGCAATTACATTACGCTCACAAATATGAAAGAAGAAGATATCGAACGGATTATCCTGTATAAGCTGGCACCGATAAATATCTCCATTCAGGCGATGAATCCCGCACTGCGCTGCAAAATGCTGAATAACCGCTTTGCCGGGGATGCCCTTTTGAAAATCCGCCGCCTGTGCGGGGCAGGCATCGAAATGAATGCGCAGATTGTACTGTGCAGGGGCATCAACGACGGGGAAGAATTAGAGCGCAGCATCCGGGAGCTGACGGAATATATCCCGCAGATGCGCAGCGTGTCCGTTGTCCCGGCGGGCCTTACCAGATACCGGGAAGGGCTTTATCCGCTTAAGCCGTTTACAAAGCAGGAAGCACGCGGGGTGTTAGAACAGATTCACCGCTGGCAGGATGCCTGTTTCCGGAAATGGGGCACGCATTTTGTCCATGCAGGGGACGAGTGGTACCTGCTGGCAGGCATGCCGCTGCCGCCGCAGGAAAGCTATGACGGCTATGTCCAGCTGGAAAACGGCGTCGGCATGCTGCGCCTGCTGCTGGACGAATTTTACCAGGCGCTGGATGCAGAACAAGATATGGATGAACTGCCGGCAAAAAAGATAACTGCTGCGACCGGCATGCTGGCAGCTCCCTTTATCCGGCAGCTGGCAAAAGCGTTTATGCAGCGCCATCCGCAGACGCAAATAGAGGTCGTTGCTGTGCGCAATGATTTTTTCGGTGAGCAGATTACGGTTGCGGGGCTTTTAACCGGGCAGGATATCTTAAAGCAGCTGCAGAAAAAGCAGCTTGGCAGCTGCCTGCTTTTGCCGTGCAGCCTTCTGCGCAGCGGGGAAGAAGTATTTTTGGATGATATGACAGTCAGCGGACTGAAAAAGGCTTTACAAGTTGAAATAGTTATTGTAAACTCTAACGGTCAGGATTTGTACGATGCATTTGTAAATCCGTTTCAGGAAAAGGACGCAGGAAGAATAGGAGATAATTATGAGCAGACCAATTGTAGCGATAGTAGGGCGGCCGAACGTCGGAAAGTCGACGCTGTTTAATGCGCTGGCAGGCTCGCGCATTTCGATTGTGCAGGACACGCCGGGTGTTACCAGGGACCGCATTTATGCGGATGTTTCCTGGACAGGCCATGATTTTACGATGATTGATACCGGGGGAATTGAACCGGACAGTAAGGACATTATTTTATCACAGATGCGCGAGCAGGCACAGATTGCCATCGATACGGCAGATGTGATTATTATGATGACGGATGTGCGCCAGGGGCTGGTGGATGCGGATGCAAAAGTTGCAGATATGCTGCGCCGATCCCACAAGCCGGTGATATTGGCCGTCAATAAAGTCGACAGCTTTGAAAAATACATGATGGATGTATACGAATTTTACAATCTCGGACTTGGGGAGCCAGTGCCTGTTTCAGCCGCTTCCAGGCTCGGGCTTGGCGACATGCTTGACGAGGTCATCGGGTATTTCCCGGAAAGGAACGAGGAAGAAGCCGAAGACGAACGCCCGAAAATTGCCATTGTCGGAAAGCCGAATACCGGAAAATCTTCCCTGGTTAATAAGCTCTGCGGAAAAGACCGCGTGATTGTATCGGATATTGCAGGAACGACACGCGATGCCATCGATACCGAGGTCGTATATAACGGCCAGGAGTATGTGCTGATTGATACGGCAGGCATCCGGCGCAAAAATAAAATCAAGGAAGAAATCGAGCGCTACAGCATTATCCGTGCCGTGACAGCGGTCGAACGCGCGGACGTGGTCATGATACTGATTGACGGCGCAGAAGGCGTGTCCGAGCAGGATGCCAAAATCGCAGGCATTGCCCATGACCGTGGAAAAGGCATTATTATAGCGGTCAATAAATGGGACATTGTCGAAAAGGACGACAAAACGATTTACCGGTATACCGAGCGCATCCGCCAGGTACTGAGTTTTATGCCGTATGCCGAGATTATGTTTATTTCTGCAAAAACAGGACAGCGGCTGCACAAGATATTCGGCATGATTGACATGGTTATCCAGAATAACAGCATGCGTGTGTCAACCGGTGTGCTGAACGAAATTATGACCGAGGCAGTGGCCATGCAGCAGCCGCCTTATGACAAGGGCAAGCGGCTCAGGCTGTATTATATCACGCAGGTATCGGTGAAACCGCCAACGTTTGTCATATTTGTAAATGACCGGGAGCTGATGCATTTTTCGTACACAAGATATATTGAAAACCGGATCCGGGATGCTTTTGGATTCCGGGGAACAGCGTTAAAATTCATTATCCGTGAACGAAAGGAGAACAGAAAATGACAGCAGCACGCATCCTTTCCATCGTTATCGGCTATCTGTTCGGGCTGTTTACGACAGGCTATTTTTATGCAAGGCATGTAAATGTAGATATCCGCCAGATGGGCAGCGGCAATATCGGGACGACAAACACGTTCCGCACGCTTGGAAAAAAGGCAGGCGTGCTTGTGTTTCTTGGCGACGGGTTTAAGGGAGTATTTGCCGTGCTGCTTGTATGGCTTATCTTCCGTGGCCGTTATCCGGACGGGGTAAAAATACTGGAAGCGTATGCAGGGCTTGGGGCAGTGCTCGGACACAATTTTCCGGTGCATCTGAAATTCAAAGGCGGCAAGGGCATTGCCACGACAGCCGGAATGATGCTGGCGTTCTGCCCGCAGGCTGTCCCGGTCTGCCTGCTTTTATTTGTACTCAGCATATTTGTGAAAAAATATGTATCGGTCGGGTCGCTGCTTGTCTGTATCGGATTTTTTATCCAGACCCTGATATTCGGGCTAAACGGGGTGCTGGGAGCGCCGCAGCAGGCATGCTTTGAAATTTACCTCGTCGTCGGAGCCGTCTGCCTTTTGGGATTAATCCGGCATCAGTCCAATATCAGAAGGCTGTTAAACGGGACGGAAAACAAGGTCGGCGTGCAGAAATAAGCCGCAGGGTAAAACGGATTGTCTGGAAACCGCAGCATACATGCGGACAGAAAACGGAAATGCATGCAGGAATGCATGAGGGTAGAAAAACAGGAAAAACAGGAAGGGACAGAAATGGCAGAAATAGGAATGATTGGTGCGGGAAGCTGGGGAACAGCGCTGGCGGTAGTGCTGGAAAAAAACGGGCATGCAGTAACGGTATGGTCTGCGCTTCCTTCGGAGATTGCAATGCTGCAGGAACACAGGGAGCATGTGGAAAAGCTGCCGGGGGTAAAGCTGGCAGAATCCATCCGGTTTACATCCGATATCCGTCAGGCGGTATGCGGCATGGAAGCGCTTGTACTGGCGGTACCGTCGATGTATGCCAGAAGCACGGCAAAAAGCATGGCCCCGCATGTGGAAAAAGGGCAGCTGATTATCAGCGTGGCCAAAGGCATTGAAGAAGAAACGCTGATGACCTTATCACAGGTTATCAGCCAGGAAATTCCGCAGTCGGTTACGGCGGTATTATCCGGCCCGTCCCATGCAGAAGAAGCAGGGTGTGGGATGCCGACCGCTGTCGTAGCCGGGGCGAAAAGCAGGGAAACAGCCGAGCGCGTACAGCATTATTTTATGAATGAAGCATTCCGCGTCTACACAAGCCCGGATGTAACCGGCATGGAAGTCGGGGCGTCTCTTAAAAATGTCATTGCACTTGCAGCGGGCATGGCAGACGGCCTTGGATATGGCGATAATACAAAAGCAGCGCTGATTACCAGGGGCATTAATGAAATTGGCAGGCTGGCGCTTGCGATGGGTGCAAAATTCGAAACCATTAGCGGGCTGACCGGAATCGGGGACCTGATTGTCACGTGTGCGAGCAGGCACAGCCGCAACCGCAGGGCGGGCATGCTGATTGGACAGGGCTATACCATGCAGCAGGCTATGGATGAAGTAAAAATGGTCGTAGAAGGCGTGTATTCTGCCAGGGCAGCCATCGGGCTGGCCCAAAAATACAATACTTCACTTCCGATTATCGAACAGGTGAATGCCGTTTTATTTGAAAACAAGCCGGCAAAGGATGCTGTCTATGAGCTGATGACAAGGGACAAAAAGGCAGAAAATGACGAGCCTGTCTGGGAGGCATAGCCGATGAATTATCAGCAGGCCAGGGAATTTGTGAAAGAAGCGGGAAAAAATGGCAGCATTTACGGGCTGGACAGCATCAAAAGCCTGATGTCCCGCCTTGGAAATGTTCACAGGCAGCTTTCTATCCTGCATGCTGCGGGGACAAACGGCAAGGGCTCTGTATGCACGATGCTTGCGCAGATTCTGGCAGCACAGGGCTATAAAACCGGGCAGTATGCATCCCCGGCAGTATTCCACCCGCTGGAAATCATAAAAATCAATGGAGCTGCGGTTTCAAAAGAACAGTTTGCACAGGCAGCAGGGGATGTCAGGGCAGCCTGTGCGCAGATGACGCAGGAAGGGCTGGCGCATCCGACTGCTTTTGAAATCGAGACAGCCATTGCTTTTTGCTGTTTCCAGCGCGAAGCGTGTGATTTTGTGGTGCTGGAAACCGGGCTGGGCGGGGAGCTGGATGCCACAAATGTGACAGAACATCCCATCTGCAGCATCCTGACTTCCATCAGCAGGGACCATATGGCCATTCTCGGTGATACGTTGCAGGAAATCGCAGCGGCAAAGGCCGGCATTATCAAGCCGGGCTGTCCGTGCGTGACAGCCGTGCAGCCGTCCGAAGTAATGGAAGTGCTTCAAAAAGCGGCGGCAGAAAAAGGAAGCATGCTGCGCATCGCTGATGTCCCGCTTTTTTTAAGCCGGTTTTCTTACAGCGCACAGGGAAGTGCGTTTGAAACAGGAAAAAGCAGCAGCCAGCAAGCAGGCGGGCTGCTGCCGCCGGATTTGTGCGGCCTGCAGGGGACGCTGGCGCTGGCAGGGGCATGCCAGAAGCAGAATCTGGCCTGTGTGCTGGCGGCGGTTTCGCTTTTGCGGGAAAAAGGAATCCGGATTACGGCAGATGCCGTATTGAAGGGCCTGGCGGGAGCATGCCTTGCGGGGCGGTTTGAAAAAATCGGCACTGGCCCGGATTTTTATATCGATGGCGCGCATAATGAGGGGGCGGCACTGCTTTTGCGCGAAACGGTGCAGGGCTGCCTGGCAGGCCGCAGGCTTGTATATATTATTGGAATGCTTGCAGATAAGGAATATGAAAAGGTGCTGCGGGTGATGCTGCCGCTGGCGTCCCGGGTGTTTACAGTGACACCGGATAATCCAAGGGCGCTGGATGGAAAGCTTCTGGCAGAAAAGGCAGCGCAGCTTTGTGCGGATGCGGCGTATGTGCCGGATATCTGCGATGCGGCGGCACTGGCACGCAGGGCGGCCGGTACCGGCGGCGCGGTGCTGGCGTTCGGCTCGTTTTTCTATCTTGGAGATTTAAAACAGGCGGTGATGGACAATGGATGAGAACAAAATAATGGAAGGCATCCGGCTGATTTTAGAAGGCATCGGGGAAGACCCGTCCCGGGAAGGGCTTGTGGAAACGCCCCTGCGGATTGCCCGGATGTATCAGGAAGTATTTGCCGGAATGGGACAGAGTGCAAAGGAGCCCCTGGCAAAGACCTTTCATTCTGACAGGACAGATATCGTGCTGGAAAAGGATATTACGTTTTATTCCATGTGCGAGCACCATATGCTGCCGTTTTACGGAAAAGCGCATATTGCCTATATCCCGGACGGAAAAGTAGCCGGACTGAGCAAGCTTGCGCGCACCGTGGAGGTATTTGCAAGAAGGCTCCAGCTGCAGGAACAGATGACGGCACAGACAGCAGATGCAGTCATGGAGTATTTAAAGCCGAAGGGTGCGATGGTAATGGTGGAAGCAGAACACCTGTGCATGACGATGCGCGGCATTAAAAAACCGGGCAGCCGGACAGTGACGTATGCAGCCCGGGGAGAGTTTGAACATAATGATATGCTCCAGAACCGGTTTTTCCAGATGATGCAGCGGGACTGAGCAGGGTATCAGGAAGGATGCAGAAATTCCTGTGTTTGCCAGTCTGTATCTGTCAGCATTTTGATACATGAATCCGGTGTAATGGCGTTCGATTTTGCAGACGGAAAGTCTTTTATATTACAGGTTACTGGTCACGAAGTGAACAGTAACCTTTTTTCCAGAACCTGAAATTCTTTTGCTTGAAATTCTGATTGTGTGCGTTAAAATACTATATGGAAAAACAAAAGGAGCAGACTGACATGAAAATAGGCACAAAAGAATTTCACACAGAAAACCGGACTTACATTATGGGAATCCTGAATCTGACACCGGATTCATTTTCGGACGGCGGAAAATGGAACCGCATGGATGCGGCCCTAAGCCGCGCAGAGCAGATGATAAAAGAAGGCGCAGACATCCTTGACCTTGGCGGGGAATCTACCAGGCCGGGATATACGCCGGTTTCGCAGGAAGAAGAAATCGAACGCACGGTTCCTGTCATAGAGCAGATTCGCAGGAATTTTGACATTCCGTTATCGATTGATACTTATAAGAGCGGCACGGCAAAAGCATGCCTTGCTGCGGGCGCAGATATGGTAAATGATATCTGGGGATTGAAACATGACACACAAATGGCCGGGGTCATTGCACAGGCAGGCGCAGCCTGCTGCCTGATGCATAACCGCTGCCTGGAACAGAATCCTTATGTGGATTTTATGAAGGATATGGCGTCAGATCTGCAGCAATCGATTGCCCTTGCCCAAAATGCCGGGATAGCGGATGATAAGATAATTCTTGACCCGGGCATTGGATTTGGAAAAACATACGAAAACAATCTGGAAGCCATCCGCTGCCTGGAGCAGCCTGCCGGACTCGGTTACCCGCTGCTGCTTGGAACCTCGCGCAAGTCGGTTATCGGGCTTACGCTGAATCTGCCGGCCGGGGAGCGTGTGGAAGGAACGCTTGTGACAACCGTATTTGCAGTGCTGAAGCACTGCTCGTTCGTCCGGGTGCATGATGTAAAGGAAAATGCAAGGGCTGTGCGCATGGCAGAAGCGGTTTTATATGGAAAACAGATTGACATTTGTCCAAAATAGGGTATAATCAGGATAGTTTTATCGTTTTATTTTTGCAGTGAGTTATATGTTTTCACCGGGGGTAATAGTTCGTAAGACTATTATCCTCTTTTGTGTGAGATAAATATTTACAAGCGCGTACAAGGGGGAATTTTCAATGGACCAGATTATGATTCAAGACCTGAGCATCTATGCAAAGCACGGCGTGTATATGGAGGAGAATATTTTAGGACAGCAGTTTTTAGTGTCTGTATATATGGACCTGGATTTGTCAAAGGCCGGACAGACAGACTGTCTGGAACATACGATTGACTATGGCACAGTCTGTCATTTTGTGACAAAATACATGCAGGAGCACACGTACCGTCTGATTGAGTCTGCGGCCGAGCATCTGGCGGAAGAACTGATGATGAAATACACGCAGGTGAAAAAAATCCGAATCAAAGTAAAAAAGCCGTGGGCACCTATCGGGCTTCCGATTAAAAACGTAAGTGTTTCCGTGGACAGAACCCGCCACAATGTTTATCTTTCGCTTGGCTCCAATCTGGGTGACCGTGAAGCGTATCTGAAAAAGGGAATAAAGGAGCTGGATGCGCTTGCTTCCTGCAGGGTATGCGGTCAGTCCCGGATTATTGAAACAAAGCCATATGGAAATACAGACCAGGATTATTTTTTAAACTGTGTGCTGCATGCAGAAACCATTCTAAATCCGCAGCAGCTTTTAGACGCGCTGCATGAAATAGAAGCACATGCGGGAAGGAAGCGGGAAGTGCACTGGGGGCCGCGCACGCTGGATATGGATATCTTATTTTATGACCATATCATGCTCAATACCCCGCAGCTTACAATCCCGCATGCAGACCTGCACAGGCGCCAGTTTGTGCTAGAGCCGCTGTGTGAAATTGCCCCGTGGTACCAGCACCCGGTTCTTCACCAGACCGTGCAGCAGCTGCATGACAAACTGGTGAACGAAGATGCGTAGCAGGGATGCTGTGCAGGCGGTGGCACCGGCCCTGATTTATACACTGCTGACCAATCTGGTTTATGCCCTGCTTGCATCCAGCGGGCTGGTACGTTCGGATATCATGCGCCAGGCGGTGTCAGTGGCTGTCTGCCTGATTCTGGCTGTCTGGCATGCAAAAAGGCAGCAGGTTTCATTTTGCAGCCATAAAACAGGCATTTACCGTTATCCGGCAGCATTCTGTTATGCCATGGCAGTCGTGATGTGCGGGATTGCAAACAATTATATTTTTACCGTGATTCTTACCAGGTTTCAGGATATTTCTCCGGGCTATGCGCATGTAACGGAGATTTTTTATAACAACAGCCTGGCGGTGGAAATCGTGACGCTGTGCATTCTTGCGCCGCTGGCCGAAGAAATTGTGTACCGGGGGCTGGTGTACCAGGGACTCCGCGCAAAGTGTGGCAGCACGCAGGCTGCGGTATTGTCAGCCCTGCTGTTTGGGGCGCTGCATTTTAATCTGGTGCAGCTGTGCTATGCAGCCGTGCTCGGACTGCTGCTTGCGCATATTGTGGAACGGACGGGAAGCCTGATTGCGGCGGCC
>CAJTSV010000069.1:0-957 GCA_910579075.1 uncultured Eubacterium sp. | reverse complement strand
ACGGACTGGCTGGATTTTCTGAACCAGGAAGGCATCCGCCTTTTTGCAGCAGCACTGGCTGCCCTGGCCCTGATGGCTGTTTTCCTTTCCTATGGAAACCAGCTGATGCGTCATGAAAAATAAGTCCATTCTTGACAAATATATCGCAGTGCGTTATAATAGACAGCAGTACGATATATCGCAATACAGATGCAAAAAAAGGAGAAAATTATGATTTTAAGCCAGCATATAAAAAAAGTTTATGTTCCGATGACAGAAACTGCGTTTTATATCCTGTTATGCTTAAAGACTCCCAATCATGGCTATGGAATTGTCCAGAAGGTGGAACAGATGACAGGCGGAGCCATCCGGCTTGCACCCGGAACGATGTATGGCAGTCTCTCGAAAATGGAAAAGGACAATCTGATACGGTTTATCCGTGAGGAGAATAAGCGCAAAATTTACCAGATTACCGAAACCGGCCTTGAAGTACTGCGGATTGAATTCATCCGGATTGAGCGTCTGTACAGCATAGCAAAAGGAGAGATGCAGAATGGAAACTTGTGATATTACAGCCATTTGGGGGATGATTCCCAAAGCTGCTGTGCCGTCCGGTACCCGGAATGCAGCCAGGGGCAGATCCGTTACGGGTGCCCTTTTGGTACCGGGCAGCATAGAGCCGGGCCTGAGACTGGAAAAGCTGAAAAAGGAATGCATGTATGCCCGGCCAGACCTGGATCAAATAGCATCGGACGCCGATAAGCTGCGCAAAAAGCTGCCGCCGCTGCGTGCAGATAAGAGAAGGAACCCGCAAACAGGAGAATGGGAACAATGCCCGGTACTGCCAGAGTGCAGGGAGAGTTACCTGTTTGACCCGCAGACAGATACTGTCACAAAAATGTCTGTCCCGGTTTCGGACAATGAAAATAAAATCAGCAGGCGGATTTTTATCCGGCTCGGACACGATATTCTGGAAGG
>CAJTSV010000068.1:6940-21536 GCA_910579075.1 uncultured Eubacterium sp. | reverse complement strand
CCCGCGGTCTCGACCTTGGCAAGGTCGCGCGTTACCAACTACGCCACTATCGCATATGTTCCAAAACAAAGAAGCGAAATCTGAGAGCGATAGACGGGGCTCGAACCCGCGGTCTCGACCTTGGCAAGGTCGCGCGTTACCAACTACGCCACTATCGCATTGCTTGTTTCTTTTGTTCTCCCGAACACAATAGATACTATAAACGAATATCCTGAAAATGTCAATAGGGAATTTTAAAAAATTTAAAAAATTTGTTCAGGGCAGAAATCAGAGTTTATTACAGCCTGATTTCTGCCCTGATGGAGCGCTGGAACGTGTCTGAAAAATGCTTTTCGTGTGATGTACCCTAAGGGGCATGCTATGTTTCGCAGATTGCGGAAATAATTTTTCAAACACGTTCTAAGGGGTGCAGCTGTCTTTGGCATAGCGTTTCAGGATGGGCTCATCCTCCTGTGAGAAGCTGCTTTTATCAATCAGGCTGTGCCGGCCGCTGCAGGTAAAATAAAAATAGCGGCTGTCGGATTCCATGGATTCCACCGTGTCCCATGGATAGAAGGACTGGTTCCCGTTCAGAATCATCGTTATGCCGGTATCGGAAATAATATAATCGATGTATTCTGACTTCGTTTCAGAAAAATAGCCCTTTAGCTCCAGGTATAATTTCTGCGTTTTTCCGCGGATGCCGGTATACAGGAGAACCAGGCTTAACAGAATCAGAACCGCAGATTTGGAAAAAATAAACAGCAGGGATGCGTTCCCGTAATATTTCATCCATAAGCCATATGCATTTATCAGGCTTAAAAGAAATAAAAAGCCCCCGGTGACAGAAATCAGAATGCTTTTCGGGCTCTTTTTTGCGTGAAAAGCTGCTAACGCCCGGATGGTTCGTCTGGTTAAAGGGGTTCTGCATGTTATCATAAAAATTCCTCCATGAAAAGATACGGTTTTTACGGTTCGATACCGGGTTATCCTGAGTGCGGGGAGAACCATCTGTGTAAGACTATAGACTATCAAAAAAGAAAGCAGACGTAAATTGTGAAAAACTGCTAAAAAATATTTTGCAAAATTGTGTAATTTTTTTGTATAAAATGTTTAAAAATTACGTCAGGTGACGTATCATAAAAAGGGAGACCTTTGTAGAATACAGATATATCGATTGGAACAGAAACAAAATAATTGTGAAACATGTATAACCGTGCAAAAAAGAAAGGATGGAGAACTATGTATAACAAAATAATGGGATGTCTGGCAAGTATCAGGGAAAAAATTGATTTTCAGCCGGAGATAGCGGTGGTATTAGGTTCTGGACTGGGAGATTTTGCAAATGAAATCCGGATTGCAGATACCATCAGCTATACCGATATCGAAGGATTTCCGGTTTCAACGGTCAAAGGCCACGCTGGAAAATTTGTGTTCGGGTATGTGGAAGAAACACCGGTTGTGATTATGCAGGGGCGCGTGCACTACTATGAAGGATATGAAATGTCTGATGTAGTCCTTCCGACCCGCCTGATGGGTATGATGGGAGCGAAAAAAATTCTTCTGACCAATGCAGCAGGCGGATGCAATCCGGAATTCAAGCCAGGGGATTTGATGATTATTTCTGACCATATTACAACCGGGGTGCCAAGCCCGCTGATTGGGAAAAATATAGAAGAACTGGGAACGAGATTTCCGGATATGAGCGAGGTATACAGCAGGCGCCTTCAGGAAGTGATGAAAGTCTGTGCAGACGAATGCGGCATTGAGATGCGCAAAGGGGTTTATGTACAGTTTACCGGGCCGAATTACGAGACGCCGGCAGAAGTCAGGCTTGCGCGCAGCTGGGGCGCAGACGCGGTAGGCATGAGCACGGCAGTGGAAGCAATGGCTGCAAATCATATGGGCATGGAAGTATGCGGTATTTCGTGCATTACAAACATGGCTGCCGGAATTTCCAAAGTACAGCTCAATCATAAGGAAGTACAGGAAACCGCTGACAAGGTAGCAGATGATTTCAAAAAACTGGTAGCAAAAGTAATTGTAAATATGTAACCGGATAACAGAATAACCAGTCTCCATCCGGCCCAAAATTGAAACAGGAGGCTGGATGGAGTCTGGAGCATGTTTGGAAAAACGAAGCAGGATAGAGGTGAAAAACGTGAGAAATTATGTCATAAAAGGAAATATCTGCTACAGCATATCAGGCAGTGAAATCAGCATTACCGAAAATGGATATGCGGTCTGCGAGGAAAACAGATGCTCCGGGGTTTATCAAGAGCTGCCGGAGATGTATGAAAAATTGCCATTATATGATTACAGCGGCAAAATTGTGATACCCGGACTGACAGATTTGCATGTACATGCACCGCAGTATGCGTTCCGCGGACTCGCAATGGACCTGCAGCTGATTGACTGGCTGAATACCTATACCTTTGCGGAAGAAGCAAAGTATCAGAATCTGGAATATGCAGAAAAAGCGTATGAAATTTTTGTGCAGGATTTAAAGGAAAGCGCAACAGCAAGAGCGTGTATTTTTGGAACCATCCATACCGATGCGACGCTTCTGCTGATGGATAAGTTAGAAAAAAGCGGAATCAAAGCTTATGTCGGAAAAGTAAACATGGACCGCAACTGCCCGGAATACTTATGCGAGGAAAGCGCAGAAAAAGCAGCCGGGGAAACGGAACGCTGGTTAATGTCTGCTGCGAAATACGAACATGTAAAACCGATTCTGACACCAAGATTTACGCCATGCTGCAGCGATGAGCTGTTTGAAAAATTATCCGCCCTGTAGAAAAAGCATCAGGTTCCGGTTCA
The DNA here is from genome assembly GCA_910579075.1 of uncultured Eubacterium sp. Classification (GTDB taxonomy): domain Bacteria; phylum Bacillota; class Clostridia; order Lachnospirales; family Lachnospiraceae; genus Eubacterium_J. The sequence continues at coordinate 18,737 of CAJTSV010000068.1, read as the reverse complement.
GTCCCATTTATCGGAAAACCTGAGTGAAATCGAATGGGTGAAAGAGCTTTGCCCGGGGGTAAACAGTTACGGGGAATCCTATGACCGGTATGGCCTGTTTGGAACAGACTGTCCTGTGGTTATGGCGCACTGCGTGCACAGCAGCGAGGAAGAAATCGAGCTGATGAAAAAGCAGAATGTATTCGCTGCACACTGTCCGGAATCCAATGCGAATCTGTCATCCGGCGTGGCGCCTGTAAAATTATACCTCAAAAAAGGCATGAAAGCCGGACTGGGAAGCGATATTGCGGCAGGGTCTTCGTTATCTTTATTTAAGGCAATGGCGATGGCTGTACAGTGCTCCAAGCTGCGCTGGCGGTTATACGACCAGTCAGAGGAACCGCTTACGATGGAAGAAGCCTTTTATCTGGCCACAAAAGGCGGCGGGGAATTTTTTGGCAGGGCAGGCAGCTTTGAGGCGGGCTATGAATTCGACGCGGTTGTGCTGGATGATGCTTCGATTCGCAGTCCGTATGAATTAAGCGTGAAGCAGCGTCTGGAGCGCTTGATGTATCTGGCAGAAAACCGGCATATTTCGGCGAAATTTGTAAGTGGCAGAAGGATTTTATAATCACGGGGTAAAGAATCGGGGGATTGTGTGGAATCAAAAGAGCAGTTAATGAAGCTCGCAGCCGCATGCGAGCGGGAAAGACGCCAGTATCTGGTTCAATTTTTTGAATTTATCCCGGACGCAGTTGTGGAAAGCTTTCAATATATAGAAGTAAAAAAAGGCCAGAGCATTATTATCGAAGGACAGCCATGCGAATATGTATACATCGTTTTGGAAGGGGATATCAAAGGGATTGACTATCATCTGACAGGCAGCGCTTACTCTTTTATGGATTTTTCCAAGATGTATATACTGGGGGATTTTGAAGGATTTTCTTATACGCCGGATTATATCATTACCCTGTACGCGGCTTTGGACTGCAGGCTGCTGAAGGTTTCTGCCGCCTGCTACCACAGCTGGATGAAGCATGACGAAAATGCACTGCTGTTAAGGCTGAATAATATATTGGGAATCCTGACCAGCGAAAGGCGGATGGACCGGAATTTCCTGCATCTGGGCTGCAAGGGAAGGCTTATCAATTATCTGGTGCGGTATTATGAGAAAAACAGGGCTTGTGAATCGAAGCAGGTAAAAGTTGCGCTGACGCAGGCAGAACTGGCAGAAAAAGTCGGCGCGAATATCAGAAGCGTGCAGAGAGCCATAGCGTCCCTGGAAAGTGATAATCTGGTATCGATTGTAAACCGAAAAATGATGCTTTCCCATGAGCAGTATTTACAGCTGATGGAAGAAGCAAAGAACGAGCGAAAAAAGAATAGCAGATAAAAGCATCAGAGGATAAAGCAGCAATAGAATAACGAATCAATGAACAAAGAAACAAGAATAAAAAGAAAGAATCAGATTAGGAAAGAAGCAAGACAGAAAAAAGAAAGAATCAAAGAGTAATGAAACAGGAATAAAGAGAAAGAATGAAAGAAAGGAAAGAAAAAGCATGGGAAGATATAAACGTATTTTTGCAATAGTAGTTGATTCGCTTGGCGCAGGAGCCATGCCGGATGCGGAAAAATATGGAGATGCAGGTGCAGACACGCTGGGACATATTTCACAGCAGGTCGATGAATTCCGGATTCCGAACTTCCAGAAGCTGGGGATAGCGAACCTGCATCCGTTAAAGCAGGTGGAAGCGGTGGAGCGTCCATTGGGGTACTATACATATCTTTATGAAGCAAGTGCCGGAAAAGATACCATGACCGGACACTGGGAGATGATGGGGCTTCATATTACCGTGCCGTTTCAGACCTTTACAGAAACCGGCTTTCCAAAAGAACTGCTGGATGAGCTGTCCAGGCGGACAGGAAGGGTTATTATAGGCAACAAGAGCGCCAGCGGTACCGAAATTCTGGATGAGCTTGCGGAAGAAGAAATTGCAAAAGGCCATATGATTGTATATACATCAGCGGATTCTGTCCTGCAGATTTGCGGAAATGAAGAAACCTTTGGACTGGAAGAATTATACCGCTGCTGCGAAATTGCGCGCGAAATTACCATGAAAGACGAATGGAAGGTGGGCCGTGTCATTGCCAGGCCGTATGTCGGAAAGAAAAAAGGAGAGTTCAAAAGAACAGCCAACCGCCATGATTATGCATTAAAGCCATATGGAAAAACAGCGCTGGATGCACTGAAAGCGGCAGGATATGACGTGATTTCCGTAGGCAAGATATTTGATATTTTTGACGGGGAAGGCCTTACCGAATCCAATAAGTCCAAGAGCTCCGTCCATGGCATGGAACAGACGATTGAAATCGCAAAAAGGGATTTCAGGGGGCTGTGTTATGTCAACCTTGTGGATTTCGATGCCCTGTGGGGACACCGCCGGGATGTAAAAGGCTATGCAGGAGAGCTTGAAAAATTTGATGAAAAATTAGGAGAGCTGCTCGGCCTTCTTCGGGATGACGACCTTTTGATTATTACGGCTGACCATGGAACCGACCCGACGCATGCGGGAACGGACCATACAAGGGAACGGGTGCCGTTTGTCGCATATTCTCCTTCCATGAAAGGCTGCGGCAGGCTGGAAAATATGGATTCGTTTGCCACAACCGGGGCAACCATTGCACAAAACTTTGGAGTCCCGATGCCGGAAGGAACGATTGGAAGCTCGCTGTATGAACAGTTAATTTAACAAGAAAAGGGGAGTGTAATGAAAATATTACTGAATATTTTGGGAATCGCGCTCGTTTTTGCGATTTGCTGGGCATTTTCCTATAACCGGAAGGCCATTAAATGGAAAAGCATCGGAATCATGCTTGCCGTTGAATTTGTCATTGCATTTGTGATTGTAAAAGTGCCGGTCGGGCAGAAATTAATTACCGTTTTATCGGATGGCATTACCGCCGTTATCAGCTGCGGCAATGAGGGGCTGGAATTTGTATTTGGCGACCTGTTTACCGGCGGCTCGGCCAATCTCTATGTGTTTATCGTCCAGAGCCTGGGCAATATTATTTTTGTATCTTCCCTCGTAAGCGCCTTATATTATCTTGGCGTGCTGGGCGTTGTCATTAAATGGATTGGGAAAGCGATTGGCAAGGTGACAAGGACATCCGAGGTTGAGACCTTTGTGGCGGTTGCAAATATGTTTCTCGGACATACAGACAGTCCGATTTTAGTTGCAAAATATCTGCCGCGGTTAACAGAAAGCGAGATTTTTGTCATTCTTGTATCGGGAATGGGGAGTATGTCAGCGTCTATCCTTGGCGGATATTCGGCACTGGGCATTCCTATGAGCACGCTTTTGATTGCCAGTGCGCTTGTGCCTATCGGCAGTATTATGGTATCAAAAATCGTGTGCCCGCAGACCGAACAAATTGAAGAAATTTCGGAAGTAAAAATGGACAATAAAGGGAATAATACCAATGTGATTGATGCGTTGTCGGAAGGGTGCAATACCGGCATCCAGATGGTGATTTCCATCGGCGCTTCGATTGTCGGGTTTATGGGAGTCATGGCTATTTTCGATATGATTCTCGGAATAGCCGGACTGAGCATGTCGCAGATTTTCGGATATGTATTTGCTCCATTTGGATTTTTATTTGGATTTGAAGGTGCGGACATTATGACGGCGGGCACCCTGCTGGGACAGAAGCTGATTTTAAACGAATTTATTGCATTTGGGAATTTAGCACCGCTTCTGGAGTCCTTATCGCCAAGAACAGCTCTGGTGGCAACCATTTCACTGTGCGGCTTTGCGAATATATCCTCGATGGGCATGTGTATCGGCGGCATTGGCGTGCTCTGTCCAAAAAAGAGGGGAATCATTTCAAAGCTTATCGTAAAAGCGACGGTTTCAGGCGTATTTGTAAGCATCAACAGCGCATTGTTAGTAAGCATTGTTTCATTATTTTAATACAGAATGTTAATGCAGGTTATCTGAAAGATTATGAAAGATTTTAAGAAAGCGAGGATAAATCATGAATCAGAAAGAAGTGTTAAGCATTGTAGACCACACCCTGCTTGGCGTGGCAGCGGAATGGGAAGATATCAGGGAGATACTTGACGATGGCATTGCATATGGATGCGCATCCGCGTGCATTCCGCCGGCCTATGTGAAAGAAGCTGCGGAATATGTAAAGGGCAGGCTGGCAATCTGTACCGTTATCGGTTTTCCGAACGGCTATCACACAACGGCTGCCAAGGTATTCGAAGCAAAGGATGCGGTTGCAAACGGCGCGCAGGAAATTGATATGGTGATTCATATCGGTGCCCTGAAAAACAAACGGTATCAGCAGATTGAAGACGAAATCCGTGCGGTTCATGAAGCATGTGATGGCAGGATTTTAAAGGTCATTATCGAAACCTGCCTGCTTACTGAAGAAGAAAAAATAAAAATGTGCGAAATTGTGACAAAAGCCGGAGCGGAATACATTAAAACATCTACCGGATTTTCCACGGCCGGAGCAGTTTTTGCCGATGTGGAGCTGATGAAAAAGCATATCGGGGCAGGCGTAAAGGTAAAGGCTGCCGGCGGGATTTCTTCTTTTGATGATGCAGAAAAATTTATGAGCCTTGGAGCAGACAGGCTTGGCACAAGCAGGCTGGTAAAAATCATGAAAAACACAGATACCGGCGCAGGGTACTGATTTATGAATACAGCAGTGATGATAGAAATTTTTGGCTATATTGGTTCTGGGTTAGTCGTAATTTCCATGCTGATGTCGTCCATTGTCAGGCTGCGGATTATCAATACCATTGGCAGTACGATTTCGGCAGTTTATGCGGTTATCTGCGGAGCGTTTCCGCTGGTATTGATGAACGCCTGCCTGATAGTCATTAATATTTTCAGCCTGATAAAATTACTGAAATCCAGGCAGGTATATGATATGGTGCCGGCCAGTCCGGATGATGCCTTTGTCACATACTTCCTGCAGCGCTATGCGGATGATATCCGGAAATATTTTCCTGGGTATCAGCCAGGCGCAGCTGCAGGGCAGGCGTATCTGGTATGCTGCGGCGGCAATCCGGCCGGCGTGCTGTTAGGACAGGCAGAGGATGGGATTTTGGATATTATGATAGACTATTCAGCACCGGCATACCGTGACTGTTCGGTTGGAGCCTGTCTGTACGCAAAGCTTCCAGACCAGAAAATCCATACATTAAGATTTGCTCAGGAATTGTCTGAGACACATAAAGCATACATCCATAAAATGAATTTTGTCCCGGAAGACGGCGCATATATCCGGCGGCTGGTCTAGAGCGTGTTTGAAAATGTTTTCAGGCACGCTCCTGTGCTGCCTGGACATCCCGGCAGTTTGTTTATTCTTCTGCATCATGCAAAACATATCCGTCAGCCTGCAGTACCGCATGCGTCCTGCGGTACTGCTGCGGGGACATATGGCAGATGCGCTGGAATGTCTGGGAAAAGTAGCTGCTGGACGAAAAACCGGTGGTGCCCGCAATTTCCTCAATGCTGTAGCTGGTCGTGGTCAGAAGGTCCCTGGCAGCCGAAATCCGTACCTGTGTCAGGTACGCGATGGGGGATGTTCCATAGAGCGCGCGGAACTGGTGGCTCAGATAGTATTTGGTAATATTGCAGCTGCCGGCAAGAGAGTCCAGCGTGATTTTATGCTGGTAATTTTCCTCGATATAGCGTCTGGCCTTGTAGCATTCGCGGCTGCTGCACGGGCCTGCAAGCTCGCAGGAAATATGGTCTTTGCGGTATATCATCAGGATAAGGATAGCCAGGTAATGCTGGCAGATTTCTTCATAGCATTTTTTGCGGTTGTGCATTTCGCGCAGAATGCTTTCAAAGCACAGGCGGATAGAGGCTGCACTGGCGCAGGAACGGATAATGCTGTATTCCGCAGGCCGGTCTGTGCTGATTTTCAATCCTTCCACGCCCAGGACATAGTAGTCTAACGGGTCGGAGGAATTGGAAAATTCGGTATGCAGAACCTGTGCCCCAATCAGGACAAGGCTGTCTGCTTCAACAGGAACTGTCTCATTTTCAATCTGCATATACCCGGAACCGCTTTTGATAAAAAAAATCTCCGTAAACTGGTGGCTGTGCGGGAAGCTGGTCCAGTCATTTTCATATTTTGAGGAAGATATGGACAGCAGCCGGAAAGAAAGCTCCGGCAGGTCTTTGTTTTCCAGATTTAATTTTCGATTGCTCATATATCTCCTTTTTCTTTTCCAGGCAGCATGGCAGCAGAATATGTGCTGCACGTTTTTTTAAAATTTTTGGCATATTGTACAAATATGCCTGTTTTTTGGCCATGCTGTAGTATAAGTATATAAAAAAACCGGGCGTTTTGCAAGATTTTATAAAAAAAAGCAAGATATATAATATTATCAGCAATATCTGAGTAAAAAAATGAAAAAAAGCAGCTATAATAATAAATACAAAGAGATGGACACCTGTATTTATAGTCGAAATCACGAAAAATGAAATGGGAGGGTTCAAACATGAAAAAGAAAATTTTGTGCACGATGATGAGTATCAGCATGATGGCTTCTCTGCTTGCAGGATGCGGCTCAGAGCCTGCGGCACCGGATAACGGCAAGGATGCTGCGGATGAAGGAACATCGGCAGATGATAATACGCCGGACGATGCAGATGCACCGGACGATACAGCATCCGGCGGGGAAGACGCATCCGGCAATCCTTATGAAGCATACGCAGGAACGACAATCAGCGTAGCTGCAATTGAGACAGCATATGGTTCCCAGATGTGGCAGGAAGTGGCAGATGCATTTACCGCTGAAACCGGCGTGGAAGTCGAGCTTACGACAGATAAAAACCTGGAAGATGTAATCGGGCCATCCATGCAGGGCGGCGAATATCCGGATGTTATCCATCTGGCAACCGGACGTGAAGCAGGGCTGACCGAGCAGTTTATCAAAGATAACATGATTTTGGAAATCACAGATGTGCTGTCTATGACCGTACCGGGTGAGACCGCAAAGGTATCTGACAAGATTTCCGAAGGATTTACCGATACTTCGCTGACCAATCCTTATGGCGACGGCAAGACATTCCTGGCACCGATGTTCTATTCTCCGTGCGGGCTGTTCTACAATGCAGGGCTGTTAGAAGAAAAAGGCTGGGAAGTGCCATCTACCTGGGATGAAATGTGGGCGCTCGGCGACAAGGCAAAAGAAGAAGATATTTACTTATTTACATATCCGACCGCAGGCTATTTTGATACATTTTTCTATGCACTGATGTATTCTGTGGGCGGCCCGGAATTCTTTGACAAGGCGACGCGTTATGAGGAAGGAATCTGGGAAACACCGGAAGCAAAGACCTGTTTTGATATTATTGCAAAATTAGCGTCTTATACGAACCCGGTTACACCGGCACAGGCAAATGACCAGGATTTCACACAGAACCAGCAGCTGGTGCTTGACAACAAAGCGATTTTCATGCCGAATGGTACCTGGATTGTCGGCGAAATGGCAGACGCTCCGCGTGAAGACAACTTTAAATGGGGCATGACTGCACTTCCGGCAGTGAAAAGCGGCGGAGACAGCTACAGCTACACATGGTTCGAGCAGGCATGGATTCCGTCCGGTGCAGAGAATCAGGACGCAGCAAAATTATTTGTTTCATACTTATACAGCGATAAGGCATGTGAAATTTTTGCAAAGAGCAGCGCTGTTCAGCCGGTAGCAAATATTGCGGATAAGCTCGAAGGCGACAATGTGATGTTCTATTCCATTTATGAAAACGGTGTAAAACCGGCGATGGGTAATTTTGCAGCATTTGATGCAATACCTGGCGTAGAAGTCCGCAGTGTATTCTTAGACCCGGTAAACTCCCTGGTTTCCGGCGATATGACAGAGGATGACTGGATTAAGAGCGTAATCTCTGCAAGCGACCAGATGCGCGAAAATTTGAAATAACAGGATTTTGAAATAACAGAATTCAGAAACAACAGGATTTACACGTAATGTTATTTCTGGAAATGATATAGAGGGTATTCTTAGGAAGGGGCTGTTACATGAAGGATTTCAGACGCAGGATATGCGTATCTTGTATGAAAATTTCTTTATGCAGCAGCCCCTGCTTTTATCTGGGAAAGGAAAAAGAAGCATGAAAAGTTCGAAAAGACGAAATGGATTTTTAGCTGCATGCATTGCACCGGCACTTATCCTGTTCTTTGTTTTTATGATACTGCCGACGCTGAATGTATTCCGCATGTCCCTGTATGAAAAAGGCGCGTATTCGCCGACCGAGACATTTGTGGGACTCAAAAACTTTCAGGTGCTGATGAATGACAGCAATTTTATCCGCTCCATGCAGAATATGATTTTACTGATTGTAGTAGTTACGATGATAACCTTTGCATTTGCCCTGGTATTTGCAGGCATTCTGACAAGGGAAAAGATTAAAGGGCAGAATTTCTTCCGGATAGTATTCTATATTCCGAATATTTTGTCTATCGTTGTCATTGCAGGCATCTTTTCTGCGATTTATAAACCGGAAAACGGCATGCTCAACAGCATTATCGGCCTGTTTCGCGATATGAAGGATCCGATTTTGTGGAAAAGCGAATCCCTGGTCATGGTCAGCCTTATCATTGCGATGGTATGGCAGGCAATCGGGTATTATATGGTGATGTATATGGCTTCCATGTCCAGCGTGCCGGAAAGTCTTTATGAAAGCTCCAATCTGGACGGCGCTGGCAGGCTGACGCAGTTTTTCCAGATTACCATTCCGCTTATCTGGACAAATATCCGCACGACACTGACATTTTTTATTATTTCAACCATCAACATGACGTTCCTTTTTGTAAAAGCAATGACCTCTGGCGGCCCGAACGGCGCGTCGGAAGTGGCACTCAGCTATATGTACAGCCAGAAGGATGCAGGACTGTACGGTTACAGCATGGCAATCGGCGTCGTAATCTTTTTATTCTCCTTTGCGCTTTCCGCACTGGTCAATCAGGTTACAGACCGTGAACCGCTGGAGTTTTAGGAGGACGGATTATGAGAACAGAAAAGCATGCAGATTCTGCGGAGCGTTTATATAAGTTTTTTATATACTTTGTATTAATCATGCTCACAATTACGATTCTTGTGCCGGTTGCATGGGTATTTTTAGCATCGGTAAAAGAAAACAGTGAATTTTACGGCAATCCATGGACACTGCCAAAGGGGCTTTACTGGCAGAACTTTGTGGATGCCTGGAATACGGCCAAAATGGGCGATTATATGTTAAATTCTGTCATCGTTACGGCACTGGCGCTAGGGCTTTTGCTGCTCGTGGCTCTGCCGGCGGCCTACTGCCTGGCCAGGTTCCGGTTCCGCGGCAGTAAATTTTTAAACACCTTATTTATGGCGGGGCTGTTTATAAATGTGAACTATATTGTGGTGCCTATTTTCCTGATGCTGCGGGACGGCGATGTGTGGCTGAAAAAAGCATTCGGGTCCGGCTTTCTGCTGAATAATATCGTGGTGCTGGCAGTAGTCTATGCATCAACGGCACTGCCGTTTACGATTTACCTGTTATCCGGGTATTTCCAGACGCTGGCGCACGATTATGAAGAAGCGGCCTATATCGACGGCGCGGGCTATACGACAGCGATGTGGAAAATTATTTTTCCGATGGCAAAGCCTTCGATTATTACCGTGATTTTATTTAATTTCCTGTCTTTCTGGAATGAATATATTATTTCCATGACGCTGATGAGCTCTGCCAAGGGGCCGAAGACACTGCCGGTAGGACTTTTGAACCTGATGCAGGCGCAGCAGTCCAAAGCACAGTATGGCATTATGTATGCGGGCCTTGTCGTGGTCATGCTGCCGACCCTGATTCTGTATATCTGTGTGCAGAGCAAGCTGACACAGGGCATGGCTGCAGGCGGCCTGAAGGGCTAGTATGGGAAAGGAGCTTGGGAAATGGAATTTTGGAAAGAACATACCGTATTAAGAATGATTTTGATTGCCGTTTTATTTGCCGCAGGGCTTGCGGCTGTTATTGGCGGCTGGCGCATGACCGGCAGGCTGGAAGGGCTTGGCATTATGGTGGCAGGAACAGGTCTTTTGGTTGCTGCACTTTGGATATACAACAAACCTTTTGAGAGACCGCATAAAAAGAAAACATAGAGGAGCAGACAATGGGTGAAATAGACAAAAAGCGCAAGGGGCGTGTTACCATTCCAACCAATCTGGATGTCGTTCCAGAGACACTTGAACTATTAGGCCGCTGGGGTGCCGATGCAATCCGCGACTGTGACGGCACGGAATTTCCAAAGGAGCTGACCGGGGCCGGAGCAAAAATATATACGACATATTATACAACCCGCAAGGACAACGAATGGGCGAAGGCGAACCCTGATGAGGTACAGCAGTGCTACATTATGACCGGATTTTATACTGCGGTGGAAAAAGAGCTTTCGATTCCCCTGATGAAGGGCATATCGGATGAACTGATGCAGGTCAATACCCGGGATGATATCACACGCTGGTGGGAAGTCATCGACCGTTCCTGCGGGGAAGTCCTGCCGGCCAGCCGGTGGGAATACCAGAAAGCTTCCGGCTGTGTTGTGATTCATGAAGCAGAGCTTTTTCATGAATATACTGTCAGCTTTCTGGCATACCTTATCTGGGACCCGGTACATATGTACAATGCCGTGACCAATGGCTGGAAGGATTTTGAGCACCAGATTACTTTCGATGTCAGGCAGCCAAAGACGCATCAGTATTCGATGGAGCGCCTGCGCAGGTTCTGCCAGAAGCATCCTTATGTAAATGTCATCCGCTATACGACCTTTTTCCACCAGTTTACCCTGATGTTTGATGAGCTGAAACGGGAAAAATATGTGGACTGGTATGGCTATTCCGCATCGGTCAGCCCGTATATTTTAGAACAGTTTGAAAAAGAAGCAGGCTATCCGTTCCGCCCGGAATACATTATTGACCAGGGCTATTACAACAACCAGTACCGGGTGCCGCGTAAGGAATTTAAGGATTTCCAGGCCTTCCAGCGCCGTGAGGTGGCAAAGCTTGCAAAGGAAATGGTGGATATTACACATGAATGCGGCAAAGAAGCCATGATGTTTTTAGGCGACCACTGGATTGGAACAGAGCCTTTTATGCCGGAGTTTGCACAGATTGGCCTGGATGCGGTAGTCGGGAGCGTGGGAAACGGAAGCACGCTGCGCCTGATATCGGATATTCCTGGCGTGAACTATACAGAAGGCAGGTTTTTACCGTATTTCTTCCCGGACACCTTCCATGAGGGCGGCAATCCGGTTAAAGAAGCAAAGGAAAACTGGGTGACGGCAAGAAGGGCTATCCTGCGCAAGCCGATTGACCGTATCGGTTATGGCGGCTATTTAAAGCTGGCACTGGAATTTCCGGAATTTATTGATTATGTCGGGCATGTCTGCGACGAATTCCGGGAGCTTTATGAGAATGCAAAGGGAACGACGCCGCACTGCGTAAAAACCGTAGCGGTGCTTAACAGCTGGGGAAAAATCCGCAGCTGGGGCTGCCATATGGTGCACCATGCCCTGTACCAGAAACAGAACTACAGCTATGCAGGGATTATTGAGGCACTGAGCGGAGCGCCTTTTGATGTGCGGTTTCTTTCGTTTGACGATATCTTGCAGGATGCGGATGTCTTAAACGATGTGGATGTCATTATCAATGTCGGGGATGGAGATACCGCGCATACGGGCGGGGATATCTGGGAAAACCCGAAGGTTTCTGCCACGGTGCGTGCCTTTGTATACAATGGCGGCGGCC
>CAJTSV010000068.1:2380-6915 GCA_910579075.1 uncultured Eubacterium sp. | reverse complement strand
GGGCACCAGTACCAGGGGCATTACCTGCAGCTTGCAAATGTGCTTGGCGTGGAAAAGGAGACCGGATTTACGCTGAATTATGATAAATATAACTGGGAGGAGCACCCGGGGCATTTTATCCTTGCAGATACTACAAAGCCGGTCGATTTCGGCGAAGGGAAGAAAAACATCTTTGCCTATGAAAACACCCGTATTCTGGTGCAGCGCGAAAAAGAAGTGCAGATGGCTGTCAATGAATTTGGAAACGGGCGCGCCGTTTATATCAGCGGCCTGCCATACAGCTTTGAAAACAGCAGAATCCTGTACCGGAGCATTCTGTGGAGCGCCCATGGCGAGGATAAGCTGTGCGAATGGTTCAGCACGAATTTTAATGTGGAAGTACATGCATATGTCAGAAATGGAAAATACTGTGTGGTCAATAATACTTATGAGCCGCAGGACACTGTGATTTACCGCGGCGACCAGAGCAGCTTTCCGCTGCACCTGGATGCAAATGAAATCCGGTGGTATACGGTGTAAGGCGGCATAAGATATGTGGAACAGAAAGGAATGAGAGCATGAAAAAACCAGTACTGGTCATTATGGCGGCCGGCATGGGCAGCCGGTATGGCGGATTAAAGCAGATTGACCCTGTAGACGGACAGGGGCATATCATTATGGATTTTTCGATATACGATGCAAAAAGGGCAGGCTTTGAAAAGGTCGTCTTTATTATTAAAAAAGAAAACGAAAAGGATTTCAGGGAAGCCATCGGCAGGCGCATCGAAGGCGCTATGGATGTGGCCTATGCCTATCAGGACCTTTCTGATATCCCGGACGGGTTTGCGGTGCCGCCGCAGCGCGTGAAACCATGGGGGACGGCACATGCCGTGCTGAGTGCCAGGCATGAGATTGACGGGCCGTTTGTCGTTATCAATGCCGATGATTACTACGGCAGGGAAGCGTTTCAGAAAATCTATGATTACTTAATGAGCCATGAGGATGATGACAAATACCGCTATGCAATGGCAGGCTACCGCCTGGGCAATACGCTGACGGAAAACGGGCATGTTGCCCGCGGCATCTGCGAAATCGATGACGAAGGCGGGCTGGCCAGCGTGACGGAACGCACGAGAATCGAACAAAAAGAGCAGGGGCCGGCTTATACCGAGGATGACGGGGCTTCCTGGACGCAGCTGCCTGCAGACACGGTCGTATCGATGAACCTGTGGGGATTTACAGCCGGATTCCTGAAAGAAATCGAGCAGGGGTTTGCGGCGTTTCTGGAACAGGGCCTGCGCGAAAATCCGCTCAAATGCGAGTATTTTCTTCCGGCAGTTGTCAGCAGGCTGCTTGCGCAGGAAAAGGCCACAGTAGCGGTACTGACAACGGAAGATAAATGGTATGGCGTGACTTATAAGGAAGATAAGCCTGTTGTGGAGCAGGCAGTCCGCGCCTTCTGTGAGTCCGGGCTTTATCCGCAAAAACTATGGGGTGATGAATCATGAGAAGCATTTTGGAAGAACAAAAGCTGGACGCTGCCGCCAGTTTTTGCTTCGAAGGGACGTATCAGGCGATGGAACCGTTTGGAAACGGCCATATTAACGATACGTTCCGGGTGTCCTGCCGGACGGCGGAGCAGGAAACGAAACGGTATATCCTGCAGCGCATGAACAAGGAAATTTTTCAAAAGCCGGTGGAGCTGATGGAAAATATCGAAGGAGTGACGTCTTATCTGAGAAAAATCATTGCTGCAAATGGCGGAGACCCGGAGCGCGAAACGTTAAACCTGATTCCTGCAAAGGATGGAAAAGCGTACTATGTGGACAGCCAGGGGGAATACTGGCGGGCATTCCGATACATTGAGCATGCACGCAGCCTTGAGCAGGCTGAAACGCCGGAGGATTTTTATGAAAGTGCCGTGGCATTTGGCAGCTTCCAGAGAAATCTGGCGGATTATCCGGCGGCCACGCTGCATGAAACGATTCCCGGCTTTCATGATACGAAAGCCAGGTTTGCGGCATTCAAAAAGACCGTGGCAGAGGATGCCTGCGGCAGGGCCTGCGATGTAACAAAAGAAATCGCATTTGTGCTGGAAAGAGAGGACATCACGGGGGTGTTCGGTGATTTACTGGCCAGAAAAGAAATTCCCCTGCGTGTTACGCACAACGACACAAAGCTGAATAATATTATGATGGATGATAAAACCCGCAGGGGAATCTGCGTGATTGACTTAGACACGGTGATGCCGGGACTGGCGATGAATGATTTCGGGGATTCCATCCGCTTTGGGGCAAGCACGGCCCTGGAGGATGAGCAGGACCTGGATAAGGTCTGGTGTGACATGCAGTTATTTGAGGCCTATACAAAAGGATTTATCGAAGGCTGCGGCGGCAGGCTGACCAAAAGAGAAATGCAGCTGCTTCCAATGGGAGCGAAGGTCATGACGTTTGAATGCGGCATGCGTTTCCTGGCAGATTACCTGCAGGGAGATACTTATTTTAAAATCCACAGGCCGGGACAGAATCTGGACCGCTGCAGGACGCAGTTTAAGCTGGTCTGGGATATGGAACGCAAGTGGCAGGAAATGCAGGACATCGTAAAGAAGTATTCGGAATAAAGAGCATTGCAGCTTTGCCTGCATGATTAAAAAAAAGCACTCATATAATTTCCCGCGGGGATTTATATGAGTGCTTTTATTGACAATGCTGCCCCGAGATGCTAAAATTTATTATATGCAATTACTGAATATCATTCCAATTCAGACAGCCGAATAATGCATTATGCATAAACACGTATCAGAGCGTGTCCTGAAAATACTTTCTGCAGGAATGATTTTTAAGACACGCTCTGGGAAGCCATGGGAGGAGAAGCATGAACATTGGTCAGGAAAGCCCTGGAAGCATGCAGGAATTGAAACAGGAGCGCTGGGATGAAGCGGAGCTGCTAAGGGACAGCAGGATTTTGGAGCATACACATTCGTTTATCGTGGAATATAATTTTAAGACAAAGCAATGCTACATAGACCCGGCGCAGAAACGGCATGTGTACGGGGACTGGGCCGGCTGGGCAAAGGATAAAAGAAGGGATTACAGCCGGATTGCGCTGAAAGAGGATATCCCGAAGCTGCAGGCTTTGTTTGACTTCGACGGATTAAAGGCGGGGGATTCGAAAAGCGCTGCCGTGCGCCTTTATGTAAAGCCGCACACCTATGAGTGGTTCCGGGTCAGCCTGATCTGCTACGGCGAGCAGGACGGGGATATTGAGCGGATGCTGATTACATTTACAAATGCAGAGCAGGAGCTGGAAACGGTGCAGAAGCTGAAATTCCTGCTGGCAAGGGACCCGCTGACACATATGCCGAATCTGGACAGCTTTATGCAGATGACGGAAAACCTGATTCAGGCAAATCCAGACCAGAGCTATGCCGTTATCCGCATGGATATTGACAAATTCCGCATGATTAACCAGATGTACGGCACGAAGGAAGGAGACAATATCCTGCGCTATATCGGGGTAAAAATCCAGGAATGGGTCGGGCCGCTGGAAGACGAGGAAAACGACAGCACCTATGGCAGGATTTCCTCGGATATGTTCTGTGTCTGCATGCCTGCAAACGCCGGCAATATTCAGGAAATTATCGATTTTATCCAGGCATCGCTGCGTGCTTATCCGATTAAGTTTGAAATGGTCATGTCGTTCGGGGTATATATTACCTGTGAGGCAGACCGTGCGGAGCATGTGCCGGTATCGACGCTGATGGACCGGGCCGTGTCCGCGCAGCGGACAGTGAAAAACAGCTATGTCAATCATGTTGCGTATTATGACAATATGATTCGCAAACGGGAAGTGGCAGAGCAGATTATCGTATCGGAAATGAAAAAGGCGCTGGAAACAGACCAGTTCCAGGTTTACCTGCAGCCAAAGTGCGAGATGGACACCGGAAGGATTATCGGCTCGGAAGCGCTTGTGCGCTGGATTCATCCGTCCCAGGGGATTATTTCGCCAGGGGAATTTATTCCGGTCTTTGAAAAAAACGGATTTATTTCCGAGCTGGATTATTATATGCTGCGTTCCAGCTGCCAGATTATCCAGCGCTGGATAAAAGAAGGGGTGCAGCTGCATCCGATTTCAGTCAATGTGTCCAGGACGGATTTATATAACCCGGACCTGCTTGAGCAGATTAAAGCATGCGTGGATGAATACGGGGTGCCGCATGATTTGATAGAGTTTGAGCTGACAGAAAGCGCATTTGTATCGGATAATATGCAGCTGTATAATCTGGCAAGGCTGCTGCAGGAAAACCAGTTCCGCGTGCTGATGGACGACTTTGGCAGCGGATATTCTTCGTTAAATTCGCTGCGGGAAATACCTGTGGATGTATTGAAAATAGATTTGAAATTCCTGCCGCCGTCACAGGATGATACGCGTGGAAACGTCATTCTGCAGTCGATTGTGGAAATGGCAAAGCGTCTTGGGCTGGATGTCATTGTGGAGGGCGTGGAGACGACGCAGCAGGCGGAATTTCTGCTGTCCATCGGCTGCCGCAATGCACA
>CAJTSV010000068.1:0-2370 GCA_910579075.1 uncultured Eubacterium sp. | reverse complement strand
GGGATATTATTTTTACAAGCCGATGCCGGTTTCGGAATATGAAAGGTGCCTGAATGAGCCGAAGGAAACAGGGCTCGGCGGCCGGACAGCCGGCGGCATATAACCGCGCAGCCAAAGCTTACAAAAGCCTGCGGGCACAGCATGGAAGGTAAAGGGAGAGATATCATGGAGAATCTGATTCTGGTCGTTGATGATGCCAAATTTGCCAGGGTAGTTGCAAAACGGGCATTGCAAAACGGCGGATATGAAAACATTATAGAAGCAAAGACAGCCGCAGAGGCGCTGGAATTATTCCAGGAAAGACAGCCGGACCTGACGCTTTTGGATATAACGCTGCCGGACAATACAGACCTGACGCTGTTAAAAAAGCTGCTGGAAATCAATCCGAAGGCGTCGATTGTCATGAATTCGGCCATCGGGCAGGAGCTGATTATCAAGGATGCGGTCAAGGCAGGAGCAAAAGATTTTATTATCAAGCCATTTGAGGAAAAACAGTTTTTGGAGACGGTCAACAAAGCGCTGGGAGTCTGAAAAGCGTGTTCAGCAGACAGGTATCTGCGTGTCCTGCGGGATTGCCGGGGCGGCATAGAAGGGGAGGGGTATATGAATCTGTTTGACCAGGATGGAAGGCTGGATTCGGATGTGGAGGATGCGCTGTCCGAGCTTGGCAATGTGGGGGTAGGGATGGCCAGCATTACGATTGGCAGGATTCTGGGAGTACGGGTAGAGCTGGAAGCACCGAGCGTTATTCCAGCCGGGGAACAGTCGCTGCTTTCGTCTCTCGGGCAGGAAAGCATCGGAATCTGGATGAAATTTGCAGAACCGTTAAGCGGCTCTGTGCTGTGTGTATTAAAAAGGGGCTTTGTTTATGATGTGGTAGAAAAAATGACGGGACAGCGCCTGGAAGGCGAAGCGCTGTATGCAGATGAACTGGCGTTTTCCGCACTGGCCGAATTTGCGAACATGCTTTCGGCGGCATATATGAACGCAGTCGGCAAATATACCGGCATGCGGATATTTGTAACGCCATACAGGCTTTCAGACGGAAATGAGTGGGCCGGCATCGGCAGTACCGGGGCTGTGCCCGCAAAGGACGCCGTTTCCGCAGACCGGGCTATCTGGGTAGAAACAAGGTTCCAGCTGCTGGAAGAAGACGGCGCGCGCACACGCGATGTCGGGCGGGTCATTATGATGCCGGACGGGGATGCGGTGGAGATGCTGATGGAAGCGCTGGGGCTGTAGTATCGGGCAAAACGGCATAGGATATACTGGATTTGGGGCAGACCTGCGGGAAAACGGCAGATTTGCTCCAGCTTTCTTTTTTCAGAAATTTTAGCTGCGGGTGCAACCGCAGGAACCGGTTCTGCGTTGATATCTATGCAGGAGTCTGCCATTTCCTGCTGTAAGCACGGCAGGCAGGGCGCAGGAAGGACAGGGGAGCATACATAAATGGAGGATGAAAAGATTATTGAGCTGTACTGGCAGCGGGATGAAGAAGCATTAAAGCAGACGAACGAAAAGTACGGGGCTTTCTGCTACTGCATCGCACAGAATATTTTAAAAAATGCAGAGGATTCCAAGGAATGCGTAAATGACACCTGGTTTAAGACCTGGCTGGTCATTCCGCCGAAGCGGCCGGAATTTTTCCAGGCATTTCTGGGAAAGATTACGAGAAATCTGTCTCTGGACCGCTACCGCAAGAGCCGGGCGTCCAAACGCGGAGCCGGATGCATGGATGTCATTTATGAGGAGCTGGAAGAATGCATAGCCAGCC
Source organism: uncultured Eubacterium sp. (assembly GCA_910579075.1). Taxonomy (GTDB): domain Bacteria; phylum Bacillota; class Clostridia; order Lachnospirales; family Lachnospiraceae; genus Eubacterium_J. Next base: position 596 of record CAJTSV010000068.1, on the reverse strand, counting down.
GCGAAACACCGGACGGGCAGACGGATGCCATCGTGATTACGGATGCGCTGGCCCGTTTCCTGAGCGGGATTTCCCGTGATGCCCGGGTTATTTTTGTGCGCCGCTACTGGTATGCGGACAGCGTGGCCCGGATTGCAGACCGTTACAGCATGAGCGAGAGCAAGGTAAAGTCCTCGCTGATGCGCAGCAGGAACAAGCTGAAAGCGTTTTTGGAAAAGGAAGGAATATCAGTATGACAAAAAATGCGGGAGAACGGCTTTTTGAAGCCGCCGGGCTGATTCCGGATGAATTTGTTCTGGAAGCAGCAGAAGAACTGGTTCTTGGGACAGGGGAGGAAGCCGGTGAAACAGCAGCGCCGGAACTGCCTGCACAATCAGAAGGCGGGATTGGGGTACTGCATCAGGATGGCGTGGAAGCACCGGCATCCGGCAGGCAGGATATGGATGCTGGGGCCGGGACAGGCATGCGCGCTATGGGACAGGCTGAAGGGGTTTCTGAAACGGCCGGACAGGCAGCGCCGGAAGCGCTGCGCCAGAAAAACAGGCAGCGCCGTGAAAAACCGGGCCGGACTGCCAGCGCGGGCAGGTATTTGAAAT
>CAJTSV010000067.1 GCA_910579075.1 uncultured Eubacterium sp. | reverse complement strand
TAATCAGTTTAGAGACAGTTATAGGATTTGTGCATGTCCGATGATTGTCACCGGAAACTTATAGTATTGATTTAAGTTGTTACAGGCTATCCCCTATTGGCGTAGGAGATAGCCGTTTTACTTTTTATGATGGTTGTCGAGATATGATAAAGCCGCGAATATAACTAACAGCAACGTCAAAACTTCTAACGTATCCATATGTACCTCCTTTCCGTTCCCGGAAAGTACAACCACCAGACTATCCCTACGCTGTCCTAATCTGACTATGGAATATTATAGCATATTTTGCGAGAATTTGTATAATATTTTAAATAATTATTTCCTTAAAACATACCCCTAAACCTCTAAATTCATTTAAGGGTATTTTCATTATCTATAATTCACCTCTTACCAGTATTTCCATTTCTTCCATAACACTGCTATCTACAATAACCTGTAATACAAATGTATTCCCGTCCATTTTTTCATCATCAACACACAATGTTATCTGACTTCCATTTATAATCTGTTCTACCTCAAAATCAGCAAGAACATTCCATGTAAAAGCCACGTTATCAGCTTCATTTCCAGCATTATCTGTAATTTTAAGTGTATATTTCCTTCGCATACCACATATCAGTTCTGGTTTTCCAATGATTTTATATGTATAGGATACATCTGGATTACCAGCTATAACAATAGTACTTGTTTCAGAAATATCTTTTTCTACCCAGTATGCCTTGAATGACACTGATCCATCTGAAAGAAATATAGCTTTCCCTGTTCCATCAATAACAGCAACACTTGTATCCGTGCTTTCCCATGTTATGGTTCCGTTTGTAATTACATTGTTAATATATAGTGTCGCGGATAACTGTACAGTATCGCCAGTCATATAAGTATCTTTCGATAATCCATCAATGACAATTTTCAAATACTCTATTGGTTTTTCATTTGTGGTAACTTCTGTTATAATATGCAGAATCCCGTCTTTGTAATAGATATTATTTACTTTGTATGTCCGTCCAAACTCATTGAAAGTATCATCAATCTTAATCTGTCTGCTCAGTGAATTTGATTCTGTGATAAATTCCATTGTCCCGTTAATGAGAGATAACATATTATTGCTTTCTGCTAATCCGTCTTTCATTGCAGATGCATAACACGGTATCCCTATCACTTCCCTGTTGTTCAGTGTTATCATTCCATTACAGGCTAATGCGCTGGATTTGTAGTAACAATGGTTCTCTTCTGTTTCGCGATTGACCAGAATATATACCTTATTTCCGTATGATATTAAACTGCCCTGGACAACTGGCGCATTCGTATAGTAGTAGAGTGTAATCCTGTCTTCATAATTATTTCCATCATCATTACGCCTCATAAACGCCCGAAATTCATTTCCAGACGTATAAGCTGTTATATTTCTGCCCTCACGCTCCATTGTAGCGTCAAATATCGTCTCAAGCGGCGTATACATCAGATTCATGCTCATGATATGCCCTCCTAACGTGTGTAATACATAAATGTAAAGTCAGAGTCAGCATAATGCATTTCTGCCTTGATTCTGTTGATTTCTGCTCTTAGGTCTTTTAAACGGTTCCTTAATGATGTGGCAGCTTCTCCGGATGTAACAAATTCAGTTTCAATTTTTCGATACATGTCAATATTGCTTAGTAACGTCTGTAAAATACTATATACAGTTTCTAACAATTTAGCATGATCTGTATTCTTATCAAATGTTTCATATGCATCCAGACTATTCTCATTTAAGAAGTTTTCATATACTTCTTTTGGATAATACTGGCGGTTGTTCAGTTCAACCATTAATCTGTCATAGTTTGAAAATCCTGATCCTAATTCATGATCGGGTGTCCTGTTGTACTGATTGTCTGTATACTGTTTGGTTTTATTTTCTGTCATATTATATGATTCCTCGCTTTCTTGTGAATATCTTTAGCTGATCAACTCAAATAGATATCTGCATGTCTTGAACCATAGATATCAACTGTATATTCTATTTTTTCAATGTCATATTCTGTATCGCTTATGGTAATGACTCCAAGACTGTCTATGAGTAAAATTTCCTGTAAGCTGAAAAAGTTAATTCCTGGTATGTCTTCTACATCTAATACTTCTCCATTGTAAATGAATCTTGACATGATTATATTCGGGTCTTCCTCAAAATAAAGGATTGCATGATTCCTGTCTATCAACTGGAAATTTTTCAGTTTGAAACATTTTGTATATTCTTCATTAAAATATGTATTCAGATCATTTTCCATTTGCGAGTACAGATCATTTTCTGATTCAAATTCTACTATGCGTACTGCGTTGTCAATTTTTGCCATCTGTTTTGTTCCTTTCTGGTTTGAGTGTATTTTAACGTTTGCCAATTTTGGCGAACGTTAATTTATGAATTTTATCTTAAACACTAAAATAAAGGCATTACCAACTGTATTTCTACAATCAGTAATGCCTTTATGCTAATGTTTAAATTATTTATCGGATTATCTCGAAATACCGCAATGTTTCTTCTACAGCTTTTCTTTTTTCAGGAGTAATTTTCTCCTTTCGGTAATCTGTATCACCCTTTTTATTATAATCTCCCACTTTAAGCCCTAAGGAACGTTTAACTTCTGCTATAGTAGTGCTATGCACATTCAGATTATAATTCTCTTTTATATAATCTATAATCATTTTATAAGTCACTTTTACTTTTGGCTTATATTCTGACACAATTATATCATAATCCATTGTAACCTCAATATATGACGTAGGTTTTTCGTGGGTTAATAAAACAACTGTCTCTACATGCACCGTCTGACAAAACTGATCCACCACCTGCACCCGTTCCAGCTCATACCCATTCCCGCAAAGATACTTCAAATCCCGCGCCAGAGTAGCCGGGTCGCAGCTGACATACACAATCCTGTCCGGCGCAGCCTTCACAATCGAATCCAGCAGCCTCTGTGCGCATCCTTTTCGCGGCGGATCCACTACAGCCACCTGCGGCCTTTCAGCCATGTCAGGTTCCAGGCTGCCGCTGCTGCCGCAAAGCCTTTCCAGTGCTTCCTCAGCCTCACCGCACAGAAACTCTGCGTTCGCCACGCCGTTAATCTGTGCATTTCTTCTGGCATCTTCGACTGCCTGCGGCACTATTTCGATTCCGTACACCTTCTTCGCCTGTTTCGCCAGAAACAGGGAAATCGTCCCTATCCCGCAGTACAGGTCCCAGACGGTTTCGCTCCCGGACAGCCCGGCAAATTCCAGCACCCTGCCATACAGCGCTTCTGTCTGCACCGGATTTACCTGATAAAATGATAGCGGCGAAATCTGAAATTTCACATCTCCGATTGTGTCTTCGATATAATCCTGTCCCCACAGCGTCTGCACGCAGTCCCCCATAATCACGTTGCTGCGCCGCTCATTCACGCTTATGGAAATGCTTGTCATGCCTTCTATTTCGCAGAGACTGTCTGCCAGCTGTGCAGCCTTTGGAAGCGTTCTGCCATTTATGACCAGACAGGCCATCAGCTGTCTGGAACGGAAGCCGTACCGCACGAGAACATGCCGTACCAGGCCCGTCCCTGTCTTCTCGTCATATGGTTCAATTCCATACTGTTCCATCCAGGCCAGCACACGTTCCATTACTTCCTGATTCTGCGGCACGCCGAGACAGCAGCTGCTGACCGGAATCAGGTCATGCGTTCTTGCTGCATAAAAACCTGCTGCCAGCTTCCCGTTTTTGTCACGCCCGACCGGAAACTGGGCCTTGTTGCGGTAGTGAAATGGTTCATTCATGCCAATTACCGGTTCCATCGGGATTTTTGCGGCATCAAAGCCCCCAATCCGCACCAGGCTGCTGAGCACCTTGTTCTGTTTAAATTCCAGCTGCTTTTCATAGGAAAGCGCCTGCAGCTGGCAGCCGCCGCATTGGCGGGGCAGCCCGCATGGCGGCTCCACACGGTCTGGCGACGGCTCGAGCACTTCCAGCAGCCTGGCAAATCCATAATTTTTTTTCAGCTTCATGACCTTTGCACGGATTCTGTCCCCAATCAGCGCATCTTTAACAAAAAAGACCATGGCCCTTTCCCCGGCTGCTTCTTTATACTGCCCCGGCTCAGGCACCCCTGTCCCGGCATACTTCCCAATCCCGGCCCCGTCTACACTTAAATCCTCTATTGCCAGCTCTATAATATCATTCTTTTTCATGCCCAGCCTCCCACAATTTCTCACTAATCCAAATATACATAGTATCTGCATAATCAAAAAACATTAAGCAATAATTATAACACTCTCATAATCCCTATGTATACTTCGGTCTTCACATCTTTTATTTCAAAATGTATGCTCCAAATAACTATAACACTTCCGTAATTCCTATCCTCGCTCCTGTTTTCACATCTTTATTTCCAAAATGCACGAGCCAGCTTACTATCGTACTCCCGTAATTCCTATCCACATTCCTGTCTTCACATCCTTATTTTCCAAATACATGCACCAAATAACTATATCACTCCCGTAATTCCTGTCCACATTCCTGTCTTCACCTCTTTATTTTCCAAATACATGCACCAAATAACCATATCTCTTCCGTAATTCCTATCCTCGCTCCTGTTTTCACATCTTTATTTTCCAAAAGTAATGGGACTGCCGCACTAAGCAAATCATATACAGGATATCGTATGAAAGAACAATTCAAATACGCTCTGACTATATCCTGTATTATCTTTCTTAATGCGGCAGCCCCACGAAAAAGTCTATTTTACAGATATCCAAACGGACACTCCCAGAACGTGCTGGAAATATCATTCCCGCAATCTGTACCCTCATATCCGCTGCTTTGCAGACATTTTATGACACGCAGCATTTCCCAGCCACGCCCTGATACTCCATCCCCGTTACAGCTGCCTGCTTTCTGCCACGCTTGTCTTGCGTATATTGGAATCAAACGACCGGTGAAAGCCCAGCCAGTCCGTATTCCCTTCCGGGACATTGGCAAACGCTTCTTCCATCGCTTCCATTTTAGCGTCCATATTATCGGCAAAGCTCAGTGCGACTGCTTCTGCAATGGCCGGTTTTTTCGGAGAGCCGTATTCCAGCTCCCCATGGTGCGCCAGGATGCAGTGAATCAGCTCATGCTCCAGCTTCTTCGGAAATCCCGGGATTGCGGCAATCCGTTCGGCGAGCAGCTGTGAGCCGATAATAATATGCCCGAGCAGCTGGCCTTCATCCGTGTAATCATTTTCGGGAAACCGCGAAAGCTCTTTCAGCTTGCCGACATCATGAAAAATCGCAGCTGTCACAAGCAGGTCGCGGTTTAAAATATCATACTGCTTTGCAAAGCCCTCGCAGATTCTGGCTACGCCCAGCGTATGCTGCAAAAGCCCGCCGACAAAGCCATGATGCATCGTCTTGGCGGCAGAGTGGAATTTAAACGCTTCCTGGAATTTCGCATCCCCGAAAAAGCCTTCTGACAGCTGCTTTAAATATGTATTTTCCGTCCGTCCAATCAGCTCCATCAGGTCTGCATACATCTTATCTGTATTGTACCGGCTGACCGGCAGGTATTCCTTCGGGTCATATTCACCCGGCTGGGCCTTGCGGACACGTTTTACGTTCAGCTGCAAAGCCCCCTGAAAGCTCGTTACATCGCCGACTACATTCAGATAATCCAGCTTTTCAAAATCGTTGATGCCGTTCGAGCCCGGGTCCCATATTTTGGCATCCAGTGTCCCGGTCTTATCCTGCAGCGTCAGCGACACAAACGGCTTTCCGGCCTTCGTCACAGACGGCTGCTTATTTTTGCACAGATAAATTTCATTTATGCGCTCCCCTTCGCGCAGAGTTTCTATATAACGCATCTTTCTGCCTCCATTTTGTCATTCTTCCTTACCGCAGCACACCGACTTCCAGCGTGCAGTTAAATTTCTTATATCCATCCGCATTCTGCCGGTTTACCGTTATCCTGGCCTCATCACCCTTTTTCAGCTTCATCAGTGCCTTCTGGTAATCCTTCATGGTCAGGATTTCTTTTTTGTTTACCGCAGCAATCACATCCCCGGTCTGCAGCCCTGCGGTCATGGCAGGGGAGTCTGCGACTGCTTCTTTAATGTATACCCCTTTTGGAATATCGTATTCCTTTGAAATCGCATCGGTAACCGTGCTGCCCTTAATGCCCAGATACGGAATATTCAGGCCGTTGGACAAAAACTCGATAATGTCTTTCAGTTCCGAAATCGATACGGCTGTCAGCGTATTCTGTTCTTTCTGGATATTGGATGATTTTAAGAACAGTCCGATAACCTCGCCGTCTGTATTTATCAAAACGCCGTTTCCTTTTGTATTGGAAACAATATTGGTTGTAAATACCGTGTAATTGCGGTCTTCCGTTGTAATGGTATTGGTTACGGAAGTAATATTTCCTGTCAGTATCGAATAATTGGTGCCCAGAGGGCTTCCAAGCGCCACAACCATTTTTCCCTGCCGCAGATTCAGCGAATTGCCCAGCACGGCTGTCTCAATTTCATCCATTGTTTCAGCTGCGATGTTTTCCACCGGAACGCCCAGCACGGCTATTCCGGTATTGCCATCGTATTTTTTCAGTTCCGCGTCCAGCGTGTCGTTGTTGATAAAGGTCACGCGGATTTCTTTTACATCGCGGATAACCTCGTATTCGGTCAGAATAAGCAGCTCCCTGCGGCTGTTCCCGATAATCAGCCCGGATGCCTGGCCAGGCGCTTCATAAGGCGAGTCAAAAATATCCACGCCTTCCTTTACACCCGTTACCGTTACAATGGATTTATTGACGCGGTTTCCAATCTGGTACAGCTGGTTCTGCAGTACCTGGTAATCGTCCAGCGTCATCTCTTTCCGTTCGGTCACATACACCGTTTTTTGTTCTTCATCGTCTTCTTCCGGCTTTTGCTCCTCATCGGCTCTGGTTTCCTCATTATCCGCCAGCGAATCCCCTGTATTGTCATCATCCGTCAGGGTATCTTTCGGAATGCCGACCCACTGTTCTTCTTCCTTCTGAAACCATGGCTCCATGACAGGCCGCAGCGCACAGAAAATAAAGCATGAGACGACCCCAAACAAAACCGCATATCCGGCCACGGCAAATCCGCGCTGGACTGCCTGTTTTTTATTTAATGGCTTGTCTTTTATCTTTTCTTTTATAAAATGCTGACCCTCATTTCTGCCTGGCATGAAAAACCTCCTCTTTTGCATACCCTTTTTGCATACCCTGTACATTTTTGTTTTTCGATACCTTATGTAAAGATTATACGTGCAAATGGCATTTATTTCAAGAAAATAGTGATTTTTCTTTGGAATATTACTTTCCACGCAGCGGATTATAGGGTAAAATATAAGCAGTGCAAGAACTGAGAAAGGAATCTGTTATGAATAAAAAAGTTCTCTATACTTTGGAATATTATAAAATTACCGAACAGCTGGCCAGCCACGCTTCCTCTGACTGGGCAAAGGAACACTGCCAGCACTTAAAGCCGATGACAGACAAAGCCAAAATCGAGCAGGCACAGACCGAGACTGCCGCAGCGCTTTCGCGTATGTTCCGCAAGGGAAGCGTTTCGTTCAGCGGCATACACAAAATCGGCCTTTCCTTAAAGCGCCTGGAAGCCGGCGGGGTTTTAAGCATTGAGGAGCTGCTGCATACGGCTTCGCTGCTGGACGCCGCCAAACGGGTAAAAAACTACGGACGCAAAGACCGTGACGACCTGCCGGGCGATACGCTCGACGCGATGTTCCAGGCCATCGAGCCGCTGACGCCGTTATGTGAGGAAATCCGCCGCTGCATTCTATCAGAAGATGAAATTGCAGATGATGCGAGCGTGCAGCTGAAATCCATCCGGCGGAGCATCCAGGGCATGAACGGAAAAATCCACGCCCAGATGAACAAAATCCTCAACAATTCCACAACCAGGACGTACCTGCAGGATGCCGTCATAACGATGCGCAACGGCCGCTACTGCCTTCCGGTACGCGCCGAATACAAAAACCAGATTTCCGGCATGATACACGACCAGTCCGCTTCCGGCTCGACCTTTTTCATCGAGCCGGCCAGCGTCGTAAACCTGAATAACGAATTAAAGGAACTGTTTTTAAAAGAACAGGATGAGATTGACAAAATCATTGCCACCCTGAGCAGCCAGGTGGCATCTTACAGTTCAGAGCTGTTAAATAACTACAAACTGCTGACAACGCTTGACTTTATTTTTGCAAAAGCCGCGCTCGCCCAGGAGCATAATGGCACGGCACCGGAATTTAATACCGAAGGACGCATCCGCATCCGGCGCGGCCGCCACCCGCTGTTAAATAAAAAAACCGTCGTGCCGATTGATGTCACGCTCGGAGAAGATTTCCGCCTGCTCGTTGTGACCGGCCCGAATACGGGCGGCAAGACCGTTTCCCTGAAAACCGTCGGGCTGCTGACGCTGATGGGACAGGCCGGACTGCATATCCCGGCCGGCGACCGTTCGCAGCTGGCGGTATTTGAAAATGTATATGCGGATATCGGGGACGAGCAGAGCATCGAACAGAGCCTGAGTACCTTTTCCTCGCATATGACGAATATTGTAACGATTTTAAAAAAGGTGACCCCGGACTGTCTCGTGCTGTTCGACGAGCTGTGCTCCGGCACCGACCCGACCGAAGGCGCGGCACTGGCTATTTCCATTCTTTCCAGGCTGCTGCAGCGCGGCGTGCGCACCATGGCAACGACGCATTACAGTGAGCTGAAGGTGTTTGCCCTCTCGACAGACGGCGTGCAGAATGCCTGCTGTGAATTTGACGTGGAGACACTGAGCCCGACCTACCGCCTGTTAATCGGGATTCCCGGGAAAAGCAACGCGTTTGCAATATCGGGCAAGCTGGGCCTGCCGGAAGACATTATTACCGATGCCAGAGGACGGATTACTGCAAACGAACAGAATTTTGAAGATTTGATTGCAGACCTGGAAAACAGCCGCAGTACGATTGAAAAAGAACGCCTGGAAATCGAACAGTACAAAAAAGAAATCGAAAAGCTCCATGCCCAGGCTGAAAGCCGCCAGGAAAAGCTGGACAGCCGCCGTGACAAAATTCTGCAGGAAGCAAACGAACAGGCTCTCGCGATTTTGAAAGAAGCCAAAGACGCAGCCGATGCCAGCATCCGCAATTTCAACAAATTCGGCACAACAAATCCGACTGCCAGCGAGCTGGAAAAGGAACGCTCCGCGCTGCGCAGCAAAATGAACGAAACCGAAGCACGCCTGGCCCAGAAGCAGAAACAGCCTGCTGCAAACAGCAAGGTGCCCAAAAAACTCCGCCTCGGCGATTCTGTCCGGGTACTGAGCTTAAACCAGCGCGGCACGGTTTCCACGCTGCCAAATGCCAAAGGCGACCTGTTTGTCCAGATGGGCATTCTGCGAACCCAGGTCAATATCAAAGACCTGGTACTGCTTGAAGACGATTCCGCCGGTTCCGGCAGCCGGAAAAAAGCTGCCAAAACAAGCGCCGGCAAAATCCGCATGTCCAAAGCTGCCAGCATTTCCGCCGAAATCATGCTGATTGGCAAAACCGTGGACGAAGCCATTATGGAGCTGGATAAATACCTGGATGACGCTTACCTCTCGCACCTGTCCACCGTCCGCGTCGTACACGGCAAAGGCACCGGGGCACTGCGCAGCGCCGTCCACACACACCTGCGCCGCATCAAATATGTGGACTCCTTCCATCTGGGCGAGTTCGGCGAAGGCGATTCCGGCGTTACCATTGTGGAGTTTAAATAATGATTTGCAAGTTTATCCAGGAGGATTTATGGCCAGTAAACAGAAAATATTAATTGTAGATGACGATGTCAATATCGCCGAGCTGATTTCCCTTTACCTCACAAAGGAATGCTTTGAGACGAAAATCGTCAACGACGGGGAAGAAGCGCTGACTGCCTGGCAGCAGTTTTCCCCGAACCTGATTCTGCTAGACCTGATGCTGCCCGGCATTGACGGCTATCAGGTCTGCCGGGAAATCCGGGCCAAAAGCAATGTCCCGATTATTATGCTCTCTGCAAAAGGCGAGATTTTTGACAAAGTGCTGGGACTCGAGCTTGGTGCGGACGATTATATTATGAAGCCGTTTGATTCAAAGGAAATGGTGGCACGCGTCAAAGCCGTGCTGCGGCGTTTCCAGCCTGTCAAGCCCGCAGAGACGCAGCCGGCCCGGAAGCTGGTGGAATATCCGGGCCTTACGGTAAATCTGTCCAATTACAGCGCGGAATACAATGGACGCCTGCTCGATATGCCGCCAAAGGAGCTCGAGCTGCTTTATTTCCTGGCATCCTCGCCAAACCAGGTATTTACGCGCGAGCAGCTGCTGGACAATATTTGGGGCTATGAATATATCGGCGACACACGTACCGTAGATGTGCATGTCAAGCGGCTCCGTGAAAAAATCAAAGATACCGACCACTGGGGAATCGCCACGGTCTGGGGCATCGGGTACAAATTTGTAGCCAAATAGCTGCCCCATTTCTGAAAGGAGCCTATGAAACGTACACTTTATTTAAAATTTTTAACCGGCTACCTGATTTTGGGAATCCTCGGATTTATCCTCGTATCTACGCTGACGAATTACATGCTCCAAAAACAGGTGCTGGTTTCCGAAGCACGCACCCTGTATACCGAATGCACGGAAATCGCATCCAGCTATGCTGCCAATTATTACGACGGCAGCATGGAGCTGTCCGAGCTGCACAGCCACCTGGAAACCATCAGCCGCTACATGAATACAAAGATAAAAGTGACCGATGTGTCCGGGCGGATTATGATTGATTCCAGCGATCTCAGCGGATTCAGTACCGATAAAACCATTGCCGGATTTAATATCAGCGATTTCGGCACCCGCTATTATACAGTCAGCCGCTTTTACGATACCTTTTCCGAACCGTACCTGACGGTTTTTGCGCCGATTACGCCAAATTACCGGGTGCGCGGATATGTGCTTATCCACAAGCCGGTCAGGGATATCAGCGATTACAGCTATGAGCTGCTCAATATCGTATACATTACCCTGCTGCTGATATTTGCCCTCTCCTTTATTATCCTGCTGATATTTTCGCTGCTGGTCTACCGCCCCATCCGCAAAATTACTTCTGCGGCAGATGCTTATCTTGATGGCGACTTTTCACAGAAGATAAATATCCATACACAGGATGAGCTGGGCTGTCTTGCAGATACCTTTAACTATATGGCAAACGAGCTGAATACGCTGGAAGACGACCAGCGCAAATTTGTCTCGAATGTGTCGCATGATTTCCGCTCCCCGCTGACTTCCATCAAAGGCTATATCGAAGCCATTCTGGACGGCACGATTCCCTACGAAATGCAGGATAAATACCTGAATATTATCTTATTCGAAACCGAGCGGCTCAATAAGCTGACAAACAGCCTTCTGGAGCTGAACAAATTCGGCTCGCACGGCAAAACTATCCTGTACATGAAAAGCTTTGACATTAACTACATTATCCGCATGACAGCGCTGACGTTTGAAGGTATCTGCCGGGAAAAGCATATTTCCATTGAGCTGATTCTTTCGGGCAAGACACTGTTTGTAACTGCCGATATGGAAAAGATCCAGCAGGTCATTTACAACCTGACCGACAATGCGATTAAATTCAGCCACCCGGATTCTTCGATTACAATCGAAACAACCGAAAAAAATGACAAGGTATTTATTTCGGTCAAAGATTCCGGCATCGGCATCCCGAATGACAGCCTGAAAAAAATCTGGGAACGGTTTTACAAAACCGATGTTTCCCGCGGAAAAGATAAGCGCGGCACCGGGCTGGGACTTGCGATTGTCCGGGAAATCATACAGGCACACGATGAGAATATCAATGTCATCAGTACCGAAGGCGTCGGGACAGAGTTTATCTTTACGCTATCTGTCACAAAGGAATAAAAAACTGCCGGAAAAGCAGCGCGTACCGCAGCTTTTCCGGCAGTTTTTCTACCGATGATATATTGTCACAAAATTATACTAATTCAATAATTACCTGCATTGCGCCATCACCTCTGCGCGGGCCAATTTTAATAATTCTTGTATAACCACCGTTCCGGCCGACGTATTTTGGTGCAATCTCATCAAACAGCTTTGCTGGCATGTCAATTTTTTTCTTATCCTTACGCTTATTTGAAGTAACGACCTTGCCATCTTTTCTCGTTGTTTCAGAGCTTGTTACAGGATAGAGTATTTTCAGCATTTCCCTTCTTGCATGAAGACGTGACGGTTTATCTTTCTTAATCGTCTTGTCAACTTCATCGTAAACAGTCTTTCTCTTGCCGTTTACGACTTCCTTTACACGCTTGCCGTCTGCATTTTTGCGCGGAACCTTCTGCTTTACGGTAACTTCTTCAAAGTTGTCTTTTTCACGGACAGACATTGCAACAATCTTTTCTGCAATCTTGCGGATTTCCTTTGCCCTTGCTTCTGTCGTTACAATTCTGCCATGATACAGTAACTGTGTTACCTGGTTACGCAGCAGAGCTTTTCTCTGTGCAGAAGACTTGCCCAGTTTTCTATATGCCATTTCTTTGTTCCTCCAAATTCGTGGTACATTTGGCAGCACTCGTTGGAATTACCTGCCAGATGCTGATTTTTAAGTCAATTCGCCACTTCTCATACAGCTTTTGCTGTATTTCCGGAAAGGCTGGCTTGAACCTGCCGGATGACCGGGCTGCACTCTTACGGACTTACCAGCCCAGCCTGACTGTCATTTTTTATCCAAATGTAAATTATTCGTCTCCTGGATTTAACTGAAGCCCTAATTCCTTCAGCTTTGCCAGTACTTCCTCTAAAGACTTGCGTCCCAGATTGCGGACTTTCATCATATCGTCTGGCGTCCTGTTTGTCAGTTCTTCCACTGTGTTGATGCCGGCACGCTTCAGGCAGTTGTAAGAACGCACGGACAGTTCCAGCTCGTCAATGTTCATTTCAAGTACTTTTTCTTTTGCATTATCTTCTTTTTCAACCATAACTTCCGCAGTTTTTGCATTTTCTGACAGGTCGATAAAAAGATTCAAATGCTCGCTTAATACCTTTGCGGCGAGGCTGACAGCCTCATCCGGCTCTAAAGTTCCATTTGTAAATACCTGCAGTGTCAGCTTATCGTAATCAGTAATCTGGCCGACACGTGTATTCTCTACAATCAGATTTACACGCTCTACTGGTGTATAAATGGAATCTACAGCGATTACGCCAATCGGCAGTTCCGGATTCTTGTTTTTATCTGCACTCACATATCCGCGGCCCTTGGTAATGGTCAGCTCCATATACAGCTTGGAATCTGTCCCGCCGTTTAAGTGCGCGATTTCCAGCTCCGGATTTAAAATCGAAATATCAGAATCAACCTGAATATCTGCGGCTGTGACTACACCTTCACCTTCAAATTCAATGTAAGCAACTTTAGACTCGTTTGTACTGCTGGTATTTTTCAATGCCAGATTCTTAATGTTCATAATGATTTCAGACACATCTTCCTTCACGCCCGGAATAGAACTGAATTCATGCAAAACACCATCGATTTTCACCTGACTTACGGCTACTCCCGGAAGGGATGACAGCATAATCCGCCTAAGAGAATTACCGAGCGTCGTACCATAGCCCCTTTCCAAAGGTTCCACTACGAAACGGCCGTACTTTTTGTCTTCGGAAATTTCTGCAATTTCAATATTGGGTCTTTCAAAATCGAACACTACCAAGTCCCTCCTTTTCGGATCAAGTGTGCATTACATTAATTATTTCGAATATAACTCGACGATGAGCATCTCGTTAACCGGCACATCAATCATTTCGCGGGAAGGCAGCTCTTTGACTGTTCCCTGCAGGCTATCCAGATTTACGTCAATCCATTCCGGTACCAGCCTTCCAGCTGTAACCTCTGTGATATCCTTCATTCTCTGAATGCTCTTTTTGCTTTCCTTTACTTCTACAACGTCTCCGGCTTTCACACGGTAAGACGGAATCTGTACCGGCTTTCCGTTTACCAGCAGGAACTGGTGTCCGACAATCTGCCTTGCTTCCCTGCGTGTCCTTGCAAAACCCATGCGGTATACGACATTATCCAGCCTGGATTCAAGCATGGTCATCAGGTTTGCACCGGTCATGCCTTTCATGCGGTCTGCCTTTTCATAATAGTTATGGAAAGGTTTTTCCAATACGCCGTAGATAAATTTTGCTTTCTGTTTTTCCCGAAGCTGCAGCGCATATTCAGACATTTTTTTGTTTGAACGCTGCGGATTTCTTCTGGACTTTTTATCATATCCTAAAAAGCTTGGTTCCAGACCAAGCGCTCTGCATCTTTTCAGTACAGGTACTCTATTTACTGCCATTTTCGTCTATCCCTCCTAATTAAACTCGTCTGCGTTTTGGCGGACGGCATCCATTGTGAGGCACTGGTGTCACGTCCCTGATGGATGTCACTTCAAGACCGCATGCAGAAAGTGCACGGATTGCTGCTTCCCTGCCGGAACCCGGGCCTTTTACCATTACATCAACTGTTTTCAAACCGTGTACAAGAGCTGCTTTTGTAGCTGTCTCTGCCGCCATCTGTGCAGCATACGGAGTAGATTTCTTTGAACCTCTAAATCCAAGGCCGCCTGCGCTTGCCCAGGATAAGGCATTTCCTTCAGTATCTGTGATTGTAACAATCGTATTGTTAAAAGATGACTGAATATGTGCCTGGCCACGTTCAACGTTTTTCTTAATACGCTTTTTTGTTACTTTTTTTGCAACTTTTTTAGCCATTTCTAAACTAACCTACTTTCTTAGAATATTATTTCTTCTTATTCGCAACTGTTCTCTTAGGACCTTTTCTTGTTCTGGCATTTGTCTTCGTCTTCTGGCCGCGGACCGGAAGTCCTTTCCTGTGGCGGATGCCGCGGTAGCAGCCGATTTCCTGAAGCCTCTTGATGTTCAGGGCAATTTCCCTGCGCAGGTCGCCTTCTACTGTCTGTGTCTCGTCAATGACTGCGCTGATTCTTTTTACTTCTTCATCTGTCAAATCCCTGCAGCGGGTGTCCGGGTTAACTTTTGCTTCTGCAAGAATACGGTTTGAGCTTGTACGGCCAATGCCGTAAATATAAGTCAGACCGATTTCCACACGTTTCTCTCTTGGTAAATCTACACCTGCGATACGTGCCATGTGTACTGCACCTCCATAATTTCTTAAATTCGTATAATTTGTGATATTTTTCCATAAGAATACAGGCTCATACAGCTCCGGCATGCCGGCCTGAAATGTGTGCATGCACCTGCTTTTCTTAAAACAGAAATATTATAATATTGAAACGCCTGTTAAAGGACTGGCACATTTTACCAGCATCCCCTCGGTAAAAGAAATGCCGGTTACAGCAGTGCCCGCTGTTTATTATGAATCAGCAGGAGCTGCCTGCTGACAGCCGCACATAATAATTACTTTCTGCAAACCCATCGGAGCCAGAACAGGCCCGGTATTAACCCTGGCGCTGTTTATGCTTCGGATTTTCACAGATAATCCGAATGCTTCCTTTTCTCTTGATGACTTTGCACTTGTCACAGATTGGTTTCACTGATGACCTTACTTTCATCGTAAATCCTCCTTTCCTTACACCTGAAGCCGCCGGATAACGCATGGATTTCTGGCGAAATCTGCTCATTTTCCTTCTTTTTCAGGATTCATTCCAAAGCGTTCAGCTGGTATTATACCATGATGTCCAAAAAATTGCAATAATAAAATGAAAATTTTTCTGATTCTCTATAAAGGGCTGTTCCGATTTATATTATCCAGCCGTCTTTTGGGCCCGTTCAATTACGCAGCTGTGAGGCTTCTCCACGCATTCTTTGTCGTAACCAATCCCCACAAGCAGGATTTCCCCGCGGTACCCTTCCAGTGCCTGCACATATTTTCTGTCCTTTATCTGCTGTATCGCTGCCTGGGCAGATTTCTTATATTTCAGCTCTATCACAAGTACGGGCTTTCCTGCATGCGGGAGCGGCAGAAATACAATATCGACATATCCCCGCCCTGCCGGCAGTTCCCGGATTACCGTGTAATATTTCCTGGCGCTGTAATATGCAAGCCCGACTGCACAGCTGAGTGAATTTTCATTATTATATGCAAGTATGGAAGCGGCTTCCATATGCGCCCTGTCCAATCCTTGTGCAACAGCCCGGGCGTTTCCTGCCAGCGTATCTTCGAGCAGCTTATCCGAAGCTTTCAGCACGCGCGTCACTTCCTGCCAGCCGCCAGTGCTCATGGCATTTTCAAACTCCTCAATAATTTCCCGGTTCGGAATAAATGTTTCCTGCGTTTCGCAGTCATAAGCAAGATATCCTAAATGCACAAGCAGCGTCAGCACATCATCCTTCACCCGGAAATTGTACATGTCATTGCGAAAACTGCGTGTATTAATCTGGATGCGCCCGCCGCCAAGCAGCCGCAGGATGTCCGCACGCAGCCCGTCAAAATCCATCTCCATATATATTTTCAATGCGTCATATATCTCCGTAGACGCCCAGTAATTGGAAAACCTGCGGCAGCACATCGCCTGTACGACTGACTGCGGATTATACACATGCTGAAATTGTGCAAGCCGGTAGCCGTCATACCAGCTGGCCGTTTCAGCCGTGTCCATGCCAAACCGCACGCACAGCGCTTTCACTTCATCCTCTGTAAACCCCGTAAACTGTTCCAGCGCTTTCTGATCAGTCATCGAGTATTCCCAGAACATATTAAGGGCAGAATGCTCCCCATATTTTTTTACCGGAAGGATGCCTGTCATATAAGCAAGTGCCGCATAGTCCTGGTCTTTCAAAAGATTTCTTAAAAAATCCAGATACTGCTTCTGCTGTTCTTCACAGTTTTTGTTTTCACGCATAACGCAGTCCCATTCGTCAATCAGAAAAATAAACTTTTTCTTTGTTCGGGCATAAATTCTGCGCAGCGCGCCGGCAAGCCCGGTATTCCGCCCATTTATCAGGCCGCCATATTCTTCCAAAAGCTCGTCCAGTACTTCCTGTTCGAGATAATCTGTTATGTCCCGCTGTTTTGCTTCTATATAAAACTGCTGCATATTCAGGTAAATCACATCATACTGATTCCGGTGCTTCTGATAAGACGCAGACTTTTCAATATCCCGTCCTGCAAACAGCTCCCTCGAATCACAGCCGCAGCTGTAATAAGCCGCCAGCATTTTCAGGGTCACAGACTTTCCGAAACGGCGCGGCCTGCTGACACACAGATACTGCTGTTCGGTATTCAGGCACTGGTTTGTATATGCAATCAGCCCGGTCTTATCCACATAAATCTCAGACCGGACTGCCCTTTGAAACCCCTCATTATCCGGGTTTAAATAAATCCCCATACAGCATGCCTCCCTGCATATTTTTTACAGGGCCGTCCGCGTTGCAGACAGCCCCGGCACTGCTTCTTTATTATGATACCACAGTCCTGCCAAAATAACATCTGTATTTCAAATCTATACAATTTTTCAAATCCATAACATTTGGTGAAAGCAGAAAGAACTGAAATTTTTATGCTATACATTCCGCCCGATTTATGGCAGAATGAAAACAGATACCCGTATTGTATATCCATGCGAAAGGAGAATTCCATGATTGCAGAACATGATTACCCGATTCTGGAATACAGCACCGAAGACCGTGCCATTATTAATCCCTCAGGCAGTCGTCGGTTCTGCTTCTATTGCAATGATGAGCGACTGGCTGTTTGCAAAGGGTGTGGAAATCCTGCTATGCTGCGGCAGCTGCGGCGTGCTTGCTGACATTCCAGCCGGGGATGTCATTGTCCCGGTCCGGGCATTGCGGGATGAGGGTGCTTCCTGCAAATATCTGCCGCCGGAACGGTATATTGATTTACATAAAAAACCCGTGCAGATATTCCGGCAGGTACTTGAAGAACATGACATCCCATACCGGAAATGCACCACATAATCCACAGATGCCTTTTACCGCGAAACGAAAGAAATGGTCAGCCACCGCATCGGACAGGGCTGCCAGGCTGTTGAAATGGAGTGCTCCGCTATGGCCGCCGTTGCCACGTTCCGCCACAAAATATTCGGCCAGCTTCTGTACAGCGGGGATATTCTGACCGGTTCAGAAAACTACGAAGACCGCGGCTGGTTTACGAATTTGTCAGCACGTAAAAAAATTTTTCAGCTGACACTGGAATCCCTGATCCGGCTTGCCTGACTGCCCGGATAAACGCTTTATGCCAGCCCCATTTCCTGAACCCGGCCATATACCCGTTCAAAAATATGCCGCAGTTCTTTATACACATGATTCTGTGCCAGAGTGATAAACGCTTTTTCATTAAATCTGAGGTCTGTATGCTCCACATAATCATACGCCAGCTTTTGAATCGTTTCTTTTGTATTGAACATCTGGCTCAGTGTATCTGCGGCATCACGTTTAAAATAATCCGCAACCAGCGCGCAGTTTAAATCAAACATCGGGGCAACTGCTTCCAGCCTTCCTGTATCGTTGTTCATCATAAAACCGTAATTCTGTGTATGCCTGTCCGTATTAATAATAATATAATCCAGAACCGGTATGCAGGCAAACTCGTTCCCCCACTTTTCCAGGCAGAACGAGCGGAAATCAATCCCTTCCCGCTTGCAGTATTCGATAACCTCCCATGCTTCTACAAAAGACTGGTCCTCTTTTACAAAATTCTGGCAGATAGAGACATACGCCGTTCCGCGTGCCGTCTCTTTAATATCGCTCAGATACACAATGCTGTCCAGCCGGTTGTCGAAACATTCCAGTACTTCCGAAGCAAGCACTTCCATTCTTGTATTGACATACTCGTGCGTATTATCGGATTTTAACAGGTACAGGCTGTCCCCGAGATAAATCCAGCCCTTGCGGAACAGCCCCTTCGTCGTCAGCTCCGGGCAGATTGCATTTGTGGTAAGCGTCGGGGTAATTCCGCTCAGGGACAAATCCAGGATATCCCGCAGCTTATTCTGCCGGATATTGATATTATTCCATTTTACCGTTTCGTTATCGCCCCTGACCCAGTAGCTGTCTACAATCGAAACGCCTTTGCATTTGATACAGATATTAACCCTGTTTTCAATCGATTCTACCTGCGGTATCTGGAACGCCGCATATATCTGCTTTGCGTTATCCCGCGAAAGCGACAGCACCCGGCTGCTTAAATACGCCTTGACCTCCTGTATATTATGTAAAATATCCTTCATCTTTGCAGGCGGCCTCATATTAGACCTCAGACAGTACGGCATCAGGTCATTTCTGATAACCTCAACAACAAACTCATCCAAATCAAAATATAATACCTCTGTATCTTTTAACATTAAATACACTTCTATCTACCTTCTATCTATTCAAACTATCTGCAATTCAGTCTGTAAGGCCCGGGCTAAACTGCGCCATTATCCAGTTCTTTTTTCTTTTATTGTTATCGTTATTTTTCTTTTATTCTTCCTTTGTCTGCAAACTCCTCTTATGTTTTCCTCACCTCTTTTTTTTTCTGGAATCCTCTTTGTTCTTCTTTGTTTTGGCTGCTTCTTCCTCTTTTTTTGCTTTTTTCACTTTCTTATATCCGTTAATATCATATTTTTCTTCGTATTCCTCAAAGTACATGACATAGTCCGAATTTTTCCGTTCCCGGACGCTCTTGACATAACCGTGAATATCAAATTCGGAATAGCCAAGCTCAATCATCGCAACGGCCACGTTCGAGCAGTGCGCGCCGATACGCTCCAGGTTCGCGAGCAGGTCGTTAAACGCAAAGCCCTGCTTCAGCTCGCATTTCCCGTGCTGCAGGCGCTTGATATGCCGAAGCTTTAATTCGTCACACAATATTCCAATCAGCTCGCGCAGGGGCTCGACCCGGTATGCTGTATGCTGGTCGTCTTCCATAAAGGCATCCACGGTCAGGTCTACGATTTCGGACACCGCCGATTCCAGCACGCAGAGCTCATACATGCCTTCCTTCGAAAACGAGGTCTTTTTCTCGTATAACTCATTCGCCACTTTGGATATATTGCTGGCATGGTCGCCCAGCCGCTCAAAATCACTGAGCGTATGCAGGAATTTGGAAACCTCGCTGTTTTGCGCAATCGTCATTTCCCGTCCGGTCAGCTGCATCAGGTATGTACCGAGCTTATCTTCATATTTGTCAATCAGGTTTTCCTTTTCCTGCACCTTATGGTACTGCTCCTCGGAATACTCCGTCAGAAGCTGCAGGGAGCTCGCAATATTTTTCCGTACCTTTTTTGCCATGCCGTTCATCGCCTGGTGGCTCTGCGCAATGGCTAACGGCGGATAAGCCAGGAAGCGTTCTTCCAGCAGGTCAAAGTCCGCCTGGTCTTCCTTATCTTCCTCACTGTCCCGCACGAGGAGAAATACAAATTTCTCAATGCCTTTGATAAACGGGCTGAGCACCAGTATCGTAGCCATGCGGAATACCGTGTTCAGCAGCGCAATCCGCACCGGATTCATAACCATATCCATAAACCCGAAATTCACAAATGCATGCACGGAATAAAAAACCACAGACCAGAACAGCATGCCGAACAAATCATTGACCAGATAAATCAGCGCCGTTCTGCGGCCGTTTTTATTTGTCCCGATGGAAGACAGCAGTACCGGGCACGCTGCGCCGACGCCGATACCCATCGTAATCGGAAGCGCGGATGCAAACGTAATCCCGCCTGTAACCGACAGCGCCTGCATAATACCGACGGAAGCCGATGCGCTCTGCAAAACGGCCGTGAAAAGAATCCCGACCAGAATGCCCATAACCGGATTGGAAAACATCGTCAGCGCATTGACAAAATGCTCGTTGCTCTTTAACGGCGCTACTGCACCGCTCATTGTCTGCATTCCGACCATCAGAATCGAAAAGCCAAGCATAATGTCCCCGATATTATGATACGAAGCCTTTTTTAAAAACATTTTAAACACAATACCGATAATTGCCACAACTGCCGATATCGTAGCCGTGGACAAAAGCTGTGCAATCCCCCCGGTGCCCTCGATATAGGACAGGCAGAGAATCCAGCCCGTAATGCTCGTTCCGATATTGGCCCCCATGATAATGCCAATCGCCTGCGATACCTTCATCATGCCGGCATTTACAAAGCCCACAACCATAACTGTAGTCGCCGATGACGACTGGATAATCGCCGTTACCGCAGTTCCAAGCAGAATGCCTTTCAGCGGGGTATTGGTCAGCCTGTATAAAATCAGCTCCAGCTTATTGCCCGCCGCCTTCTTCAGCCCGTCACCCATCAGGGACATGCCAAACAGAAACAGGGCTACCCCGCTTAACAGCGACAGGACGAGTGTGAATCCTTCCATATGTTCTTTTTCCTTTTCATCTGTACGAACACTTCATCAAATAGTTACATGTTTTTACACATCTGATATATTTTACCACACCTGTCCTGAAAATGGAAGAAAAGTCCATAAGAAAGTGATTCAGAAATGAACGGTAACGTAAGTTCAGGCAGGTCTTTGTACCCTGATACAAAGACCGTGAGAACATGATTCAGGAGTGCAAAAATCCCATCGCGAAGCGATTTTCAATGGATTT
>CAJTSV010000066.1 GCA_910579075.1 uncultured Eubacterium sp. | reverse complement strand
ATTCCCCTCATGAATGAGGGGCTAGGGGAGTTGATGTGTCGAAGACACTTTTTTATTTGTAAATCCATGGATTTTGGAAAAATGCAAAAAGTACTTGACTTTTAAATCTTACTCGTGTAAGATTTAAATCAGTTCCGGGCGGGATTTTATTTTTGGTTTCAAGTCTTACTTATGTAATATTTCGGCGCTGTATCAGGCGGACAGGAGAATACATGCCTGCGAAAAATTTATATCACAAACATAACAGACATTGCAAACATTACAAACAGAAAAGACAGCGAAATGCTGCAATCCAGACACATACGGATAGAAAGGACAGATAAATGCTGCAATCCAGGCACACACGAACCAAATATCAGGCATTTCATGCGAAAGGCACACCGGATGGGGCAAAACAGGATAAAAGGCCGCTGGTGCTGCTTGCTATATTCAGCCTGCTGCCTGCAGTACTGCTTTATCGCCTGTGGAATCTGCAGGTAATAAACGGACAGGACTATGCAGATGCCTATGAACTGAAAATTACGAAGACTGTCAGGGACAAAAATACAAGGGGCATTATTTATGACTGCAACGGGGAAGTGCTGGCATCCAATCAGCTGGTTTATACCGTCACAATGACAGACGAGGGGGTTTATGCATCCAGCCGGGAGCGCCATCTGTCACTAAACGGCGTGATATACCGTACCGTAAAAATGCTGATAGAACACGGGGAGCAGATTCAGCACGGCCTTCACATCAAAACGGCTCGGGACGGGAGCTTTCGGTACACGGTATCAGGCACGGCTCTTGCAAGATTTAAAGCGGATATTTTTGGCGAAGCAGACCCGGATGACATGACACCGCAGCAGCGGAATATGCCTGCCGGGGAGCTTATCCGGTTTCTGCTTTCAAAAGAAAAATTTGCCCTGTTTGAAGAAGGAAAAAGTGCTTATTCGGATAAAGAACGCAAAGAGCACGGGCTGCCCGCAGCTTATTCCAGTGAAGAACTGCTGGCAGTTGCCGGAATCCGCTATCAGCTGTCTTTTCATGCATACCGTAAATATATTCCGGTAACGCTGGCCAGTGACGTGTCCGAAAAAACCGCAGCCTATGTAATTGAAAACCGCCTGTCCCTGCCGGGGATTGCTATCGGGGAAGACTGGAACCGCGTATATGAGGGCGGGGAAGCACTGTCGCATATTCTTGGCTATACGGGGAAAATTTCGGAAAAGGAGCTGGAACAGATGAAGACATCCGGCGGTGATTATACAGCTGATTCGGTTGTCGGCAAGGCAGGGATTGAGCAGTACTTTGAAAAGCAGCTGCAGGGCGTGGACGGGGAGCGGCAGATTACCGTCAGCAATACCGGAAAGATGACTGGGGAAGCAGGGGTTATCCGGGAAGCACAAAGCGGCAGGGACGTATATCTTTCCATTGATAAAAACCTGCAGACTGCGGTTTATTCGATTCTGGAACAGAATCTGGCCGGTATACTGGCAGCGAACCTGATAGCGGCAAAAACATTTGACAAAACACAGATAGCCGATGCTTCCCAGATACGCATTCCGATTTACGACGTGTATCTGGCACTGGCGGAAAACAATATCATAAGCCTTGAGAAGCTGTACCGCAGGAATGCATCGCAGCTGGAGCAGCAGATGGCACGCCTTTTGGATGAACAGCAGGAAAAAGCCTGGAAGGCAGTAAGGGCTGAACTGCTTGAAGGCAGTACCAGCTATGAGAACCTGACAGAAGAAATGCAGGAATATCTTTCTTATATTGCAGATGAGACAGGCATCCTGGACGAAGCAGCCATAAACAAAACGGGCATGGATGATAAGGTGTATCAGAAATGGAAAAAGAAAGCCGGAATCAGTGCCAGGGAATTTTTTGTCTATGCTGCGGAAAACGGCTGGATTGCAGACAGCTTTCTGGAACAGGAAGAACAGGAATATTTCACGTCAGAAGAAATGTATGAACTGCTTGCGGAGACAGCCGGAACCAAACTGGCAGACGATGACGGATTCCGGAAGCTGCTGTTTCGAAGGCTTGTGCTTGCAGATAAAATTACAGGCAGGGAAATCTGCATGCTTTTATTTAAACAGAAAGTCCTTAAAAATACGCAGGGTGAGCTGGAAAAGCTGCAATCGGGCGAGCTGGATGCGTTTTCTTTCTTAAAAAGCAAAATCGAGCATCTGGAAATCACGCCTGCACAGCTGGCACTGGACCCCTGTTCGGCATCGGCTGTCGTCGTGCATCCCGGTACCGGTAAGGTGCTGGCATTAGTTTCTTATCCCGGGTATGATAACAGCCGCCTGGCGAACCAGATGGACACAGACTATTACAGCCAGCTTTTACAGGATAGGTCGCTGCCGTTATACAACAGGGCCACGCAGCAGCTGACAGCACCTGGCTCTGTACTAAAGCCGGTTACTATTATTGCCGGGCTTCAGGAAGGGGTTATTTCCACGGATTCACCGGTGTTCTGCGATGGCGTATTTGATAAGGTAGAACCGCATTTGAAATGCTGGAAGCATACAGGGCATGGAGAAGTAGCAGATGCATCGTCTGCCCTGCAGTTTTCCTGCAATGATTATCTGTGTGAAACGGCATACCGGCTTGGTTCCAGACATGGCATGGAATATACAGACCGTGTTTCACTGGCGTACCTGCAAAAATATGCCAGGCTGTTTCATCTGGATAAAAAGTCCGGGATTGAAATTACAGAGTCCGAACCGCATGTTACCGATGCCTATGGAATTCCTTCTGCAATCGGCCAGGGCACGCACAACTATGCGGCTGTCCAGCTGGCAAGGTATGCCGGTACGCTTGCTTCTGGCGGGGATATTTTTTCGCTTTCCCTGGTACAAGGGATAGCCGGTAAAAATGGCGTGCTGGAAGAAAAGGAGCCTGTGCTGGAAGATAAAATACAGCTGCCGGATGCTGTATGGAATGCCGTGCATCAGGGAATGCTTCAGTTTGCCAGGAATAACGCGCTGCTAAAGGATATGGGGATTCCGGTTGCAGGAAAGACCGGAACGCCACAGGAATCCAGGACAAGGCCGGACCACGCGCTGTTTATCGGATATGCGCCGGCAAAGCAGCCGGAAATAGCGCTGGCAGTGCGGATTGCAAATGGATATGGGTCATCGAATGCCACGGCGGCCGGAAAAAGCATCCTGAATTTTTATTTCGGGCTGGAAAGCCGGGAAAATATCCTGACAGGAGAAGCGTCACAGGTATTTAATGCCAGTACGGATTAGGGCGTGTTTGAAAAATGCTTTTCGTAAGATATGCATGAATACGGACATGTGAAAACAGGAATGCCTGATAAGCAGGATGGAACAAAAGGAGGATTCTATGAGAAAAAAAGTTTTGCGGATAACGGGGATATATATGGCAGTGATGTGCATGCTGTTTTTAGGCGGATGCTCCGGCAGCCAGGGCAGGGAAAACGGACAGGCTGTTCAGAACAAAACTGGAAGCGGGCAGGGTTCGAAAGACGAAAAAACACAAAGGCAGAAGCAGCTGGAAGATGAACAGCCAGGGCAGCAGGATGTGAATGCGAAACAAAAAACAGGTGAGGGTTTATCGGGTGAAGATGCCGGGAAAACAGAGCCGGAACTTGTGGAAACGGACTGGTCAGAATATTTTCATGGCATGAACGGTGCAGCCGTTATTTATGATGCTTCCAGAATGCAGCAGGCCGTATTCTGCAAAAAGACTGCCATGACCAGGCGTTCGCCGTGTTCGACCTTTAAAATTATTTCATCCCTGACAGCTTTGGAGCTTGGCATAATCAATCCGGAGCATTCGCTGCGTTCCTGGAGCGGGGAAGTTTTCTGGAATGAAAACTGGAACCGTGACAAGGATTTTCAGAGTGCTTTCCGGGATTCCTGTGTCTGGTATTTCCGGGAAGTGACTGATGAGATTGGGCCGCAGGCAATGAAGGAAGCGGTTGATAAGCTGTCGTATGGAAACCGTGATATTTCTGACTGGGAAGGAAGGCTGAATACAAATAACAGCAGCCCGGCGCTGACGGGATTCTGGATTGAATCTTCCCTGAAAATTTCACCGATAGAACAGACGGAAGTGATGGAGCGCATATTTGGAAACGCATCTTCCTATTCCAAGGCATCGCTGGATGTATTGCGGGAAGTAATGCTGCTGGCAGAAGAACAAAACCAGACAGGGATTCCAATATATGGTAAAACAGGCATGGGAGTGGAGCATGGTGTTACCGTTGATGCATGGTTTAGCGGATTTGCACAACAGGAGGGCCGTACCATATATTTCTGTGTTTATCTTGGGAGAACCGATGGCATGGATGTTTCAAGTGCAGCGGCAAGGGAGATTGCCGTACAGCTTGTATCTGATTATTTCAAAGCCGCTGGTTACTGACCATTTCTTTTACCTGGTTTCAAAGACAATTCTGCTGTCTTGAATGTCTTTTCCAGATGACGCATAAAATATGCAGCATATTCCGTCATCCGGGCAGCAGGCGTCTTTGCAGACATGTATGAATTATTCTCTATTTTTTTCAAAGTTTGTATCAATATTTTCAAGAGCATATTCAATGCATTGAATGATTACCTTGTTAAATGACATATTATTGATATTATAAAATTTTCTGAAAGAGAATGACATTTGCTCCAACTTATGGTAATATACTTTCATATGATTATTTACAGCAGAAACGGAAACAGCGCGTTTTCGTTTTTTGCTGTCAGCAGGGAGGCATATTATGTCATTATTGGAAGCGATTATCATGGGACTCATTCAGGGTATCACAGAATTTCTGCCGGTCAGCAGTTCAGGGCATCTTGCCCTGTTTGAGATTGCATTTGATTTGGAGAAAACAGGCCTGTTATTTGACTGCCTGCTGCATTTTGGCACGCTGATTGCCGTATTTGCAGTGTATTTCCGTGATATCTGGAAAATGATTTGCGAAGGCTTTGGCATTATCGGAGATTTTTTTATCAATGCCGGCACCGCTGTGTCAAAGCTTATGGGACACAAGGAAAAAAAATACCGCAAGATTATCTGCAATGGTTACCGCAAGTTTGTCATGCTTGTCATTGTATCGACCATACCGACCGGAATTATCGGGATAGCAGCAAAGGATTTGATTGAGCTTGCTTCAACAATCCTGATAGTGCCTGGCATCTGCCTGATTGTGACGTCAATCCTGTTATTTATTGCAGACCGGTGTAAGGAGGGCACGAAGACGCCAAAGCACGTCAGCTATACCAATGCGTTTATTATCGGTATCTGCCAGGGCTTTGCAACGCTGCCTGGAATTTCCCGTTCCGGGACGACGATTACGGCATGCCTGTTAAGCGGCTTTGACCGGAAATTTGCGGTCAAGTATTCTTTTATTATGTCCATTCCGGCCATTTTAGGCTCGCTTGTGTTACAGCTGTTTGATTTAAAAGAGCTGTCCGCGGTCAGCCCTGCGGAATGGATGAATTATCTTGCCGGAACGCTTGTAGCAGCTGTTGTCGGGTACGTGTGCATTAAAGTCATGCTGTATGTGGTAAGGCAGAAAAAATATACCATTTTTTCCATTTACTGCCTGATAGTCGGCGCTGTTTCCATCGGTGCATATTTCATTCTGGGATAGCATAAAATGAACCGTACAGCGCGAGGGGAATATTTGCATGGAAGGCTTTTGAATTTTTGAGAAACGGAGAAAGAAATGGCGAAGAAACGTTCAACACCTGCTATGGCTGATAAGAACAGCAGTCCCGGGACTTCTTTTAAATATGAAGTAATTCTCTGGGCAGTTCTTGCGTTATCGATTATATTGTTTATCAGCAACTTTGGAATTGCCGGAAAAGCAGGGAATTTTATCAGCAGTATCTTTTTTGGCCTGTTTGGCTTTACGGCGTACATATTTCCGTTTCTGTTATTTGGCGGAACGGCATTTGCAATTGCAAACAGGGATAATACGGTGGCAGTCATTAAGGAAACCGCTGCTGCTGGATTTTTCATTTTTGTCTGCATGTTTTTAGAACTGATTGGCAGCAAGGCGGGCACGCCGGTGGAATCTTACCTGTGGGCGGTGGAACATAAATATGGCGGCGGGCTGATTGGCGGGTTACTGACATGGCTGATTCAGTCGAATCTTGGAACCATCAGCGCATATGTGATTGATATTATTATGATGAGTATGGTGCTGATGACACAGCGTTCCTTATGGAAGCCAATCCAGTCTGGCGGCCGCAAAATGTATGCATCCGCCAGAAATGAAACAATACGCCAGCGGGAACAGTATACGCAGCGCAGGCAGCGGCGGATAGATAACAAAGTAACCGGGGTATCGTCCGATACAAGCATTAAAGCTGCAGGAAAGCAGAAAGCATCGGATAACCTGAATGAAATCCGGCCGGACCCGGCGTTTACGGCAGATTTTCCAATCCATATGATGAACCAGCCGCCAAAGGCCGTGAAGGAACGGGAACCGGATTCTGCATATGCAGGAATTCCAAAGACACAGGCAGCGGGCATGGAATATTCGGATGTGATGCTGTTTCCGCCGGATATGGAAAAAGAACCGAAGCCAAAGATGCCGCCGGATAATATTGTTCCGATTAAAAACCGCAAAGTGGCGCTTAAGCCAAGCATGCCGGAAACCGGAAATGCGGGTGCAGCAGATGGACATGCTGTGCCGGAACCGGATTTTGATGCGGCAGATGAATCCGCAGTGCCGCAAAACCTGTACGGGGATGTTTCAAATGACAGTGCCGGCACGGATTTGGAAGATTTGCAGCATCCGGACGCTTATCATGCTGCGCCGGATGCCGGATTTGAAATGCATGGCGATGCAGCATCCGGGAATGATACGGCATCCGCGGAAGTCATTGACTTTGAAAGCATGGATTTCTTCGGCGTAGATTTTGAGCAGGCACCCGGGCAGCATCCGCAGCCGGAATCCAGTGTGTATGAAACAGCAGATAGTGCAGCAGGCAGCCAGCCAAAATTCACGCTGGATGAAGCCGCGGGGATGCAGGCAATGGCAGGCAGGGAAGGAAGCAGCCAGCTGGAATCCATCCTGGATGATGATTTGTCGCAGGACGATATCAGCCTGCCGGCCATGACCGCAGAAGAATTAATGGACCAGCAGCTGCAGCAGGTGAAAACAGCTCCGGTAAAAGCGGCAGCACCGTCTGCGGCACAAAGGCAGCCAGCCGCAAATCCGTCAGGGACAGCCGCACCGCTGCACCGCAATCCAAAACAGTCACAGGCTGAAATTGCTTCGAATACAGCTGATATCAGTGTCCAGATGCACAGGCCGCAGCCTGTGTTTAAAAAAGAGCATGTACTGCCTTCGGTCAGCCTGTTAAAGAATGCAAGCCCAAACCAGACCGGGGATTCCAGGGAGCATCTGCAGGAGACAGCGCTGAAACTGCAGCAGACGCTGAAAAATTTCGGCGTGAATGTGACAATACTCAATGTCAGCTGCGGTCCGTCCGTAACCCGGTATGAAATCCAGCCGGAAATGGGCGTCAAGGTAAGCAAGATTGTAAACCTTGCGGATGATATCAAACTGAATCTGGCCGCAGCCGATATCCGTATCGAAGCGCCGATTCCGGGAAAAGCAGCCATTGGCATTGAGGTACCGAATAAGGAAACCGTTCCGGTTATGTTCCGCGAGCTGATTGAGTCAGAAGCATTTCAAAAGCAGTCCTCGCCGTGTGCATTTGCAGCCGGCAAGGACATTGCGGGACAGGTGGTTGTGACGGATATCTGCAAAATGCCGCATCTGCTGATAGCAGGAGCGACAGGCTCTGGAAAATCGGTATGTATTAATACGATTATTATGAGCATTCTTTATAAAGCAGACCCGGATGACGTCAAGCTGATTATGATAGACCCGAAGGTTGTGGAATTAAGCGTGTACAACGGCATTCCGCACCTGCTGCTGCCGGTCGTGACAGACCCGAAGAAGGCAGCAGGCGCCCTGCACTGGGCGGTTTCGGAAATGATGGACCGCTACCAGAAATTTGCTGATTATGGCGTCCGGGATATGAAGGGCTATAATGCAAAGGTGAAAAAGATAGCAGATATTCCGGACGAGTCGAAGCCGCAGAAAATGCCGTATATTGTCATTATTGTTGACGAGCTTGCAGACCTTATGATGGCAGCGCCGGGAGATGTGGAAGACGCAATCTGCCGTCTGGCACAGTTAGCAAGGGCGGCGGGCATTCACCTGATTATTGCGACACAGCGGCCGTCCGTAAATGTCATTACCGGGCTGATTAAGGCAAACATGCCGTCCAGAATCGCATTTTCGGTAACGTCCGGCATTGATTCCAGGACGATTCTGGATATGAACGGTGCAGAAAAGCTGCTTGGAAAAGGGGATATGCTGTTTTATCCGCAGGGGCTCCAGAAACCGGTACGTGTCCAGGGGGCATTTGTGTCGGATTCGGAAGTTTCGGATGTCGTGGAATTTTTAACATCCCAAAGCGGGGCAGCGCAGTATAGCAGCGAAATTGAGCAGAAAGTGGCAAGCGCAGCATCCGCAGCCGGTTCTGCTTCTTCGGATGCAGCGTCCGGGGATGACAGGGACGTCTATTTTGCGGATGCGGCAAGACTGCTGATGGAAAAGGAAAAGGCATCTGTCAGCATGCTGCAGCGGTATTTTAAAATTGGATTTAACCGTGCGGCGCGTATTATGGACCAGCTGGAAGAAGCAGGCGTTGTAGGGCCGGAGGAAGGCACAAAGCCGCGCAAAATACTGATGAGCCCGGAACAGTTTGCACAGTATGAAGAAGAAGTACTGTAACAGAAATGAAAAAGCTTTGCAGGAAGTCTGGCAGATTTGCTGCAGCAGGAATGATTCTGACAGAAACGGTACAGTATAAAGAATAAAGGAGAGAGGGCAAGTGGCACATATTATTGATGGAAAACGCATTTCACAGGAAATCAAAGACGAGCTGAGGGAACAGACAGCAAAACTGAAGGAACAGGGAATATCCGGATGCCTGGCCGTGATTCAGGCAGGCGCAGACCCGGCTTCCAGCGTGTATGTCCGGAATAAAAAACGTGCCTGCGAATATATCGGAATCGAATCGCGTTCGTTCGAGCTTCCGGAGGAAACGACAGAAGATGAGCTGCTGGCATTAATCAGCCAGCTGAATGCAGATGAAACGGTGACAGGCATTCTCGTACAGCTTCCGGTACCGCCGCAGATTGACGAAAATAAAATTATCCAGGCAATTTCACCCCAAAAAGATGTGGACGGCTTTCATCCGCACAATGTCGGGGCACTGCTCAGCGGGCTTGCGGGATTTGTTTCGTGTACTCCGGCAGGGGTAATCCAGCTATTGAAGCGTTCCGGCATTGAGATTGCCGGAAAGAGCTGTGTTGTCGTCGGGCGGAGCAACATTGTCGGCAAACCGATGGCGGTTTTGATGCTTCGTGAAAATGCAACCGTTACCATTGCCCATTCCAAAACGGAAAATCTGCGAAGTGTCTGCCAGCAGGCGGATATTCTGATAGTGGCTGCCGGCAGGCCGAAAATGATAGATGCTTCCTATATAAAAGAAGGTGCCGTTATTATTGATGTCGGAATTCACCGCAATGCGGAAAACAAGCTTTGCGGGGATGTTGATTATGACAGCGTCCTGCCGCTTGTGCGGGCAGTAACGCCGGTACCGGGCGGCGTCGGCCCGATGACAATTGCAATGCTGATGCATAATTGTGTGGAAGCGTTAAAGCAGCAGGGAGGCGTGCAGGAAATATGAGGTGTTCAAACTGCGGGGAAGTGCTTTCCCCTGCAAGCAGGTCCTGCAGCCGCTGCGGGACGGCTGTGTCCAGGGAATTTAATTACAAGAACATGGAAAAGGAGCTGCTCCATACCGTATGGGAGGAGGAAGCCATTCCGGGTATTTCCGGCGGTACTGCCCTGTACCGGCAGAGTGTACCAAAAATGCAGTACCAATCAGGGATGAAAGAGATGAATCATATGTA
Organism: uncultured Eubacterium sp.; assembly: GCA_910579075.1. Lineage (GTDB taxonomy): Bacteria > Bacillota > Clostridia > Lachnospirales > Lachnospiraceae > Eubacterium_J. The sequence continues at coordinate 11,751 of CAJTSV010000066.1, read as the reverse complement.
CGAAACAGAAGAAAACGAAGACATGGAAGAAGTGAAAAAGCAGCCGTTTAAGCTGGCTGTGGCACTTTTGACCGGTGCGGCTGTTTTTGCCGGCGCAGCTTTTTACCTGCGGACGCTGCCGGACACGTATCATTATGGAAAGACAGAGACAGAGTATAACCACTGCCTGACGCTGATGGCAGAGGGGGATTACGAAGGCGCTGCCGCATCGATTGACCTTCTGCTGGAGCAGGAATCCGACAGCCTGGCCTATCTGGCTTTAAAAAACACGATTTGTGAAAACAGCGGCGATACGAAAAAGCAGGTAAAAGTACTGAAAAAAATTATCAAAGCAGATAAGGATAATTACCAGGCATACGAAAGGCTTTTGCAGATTTATGTAAAAAATAAAAATCAGGATGCGATTGTAAAGCTGTCGGAAGGCGCGCCGAATTCTGCCATTGCCGCCATGCTGGATGAATATTTAATCGAGACGCCGTATCTTGAGCTGACGCCGGGCCTTTACGATTCCAGCCAGACGCTTGCTATTTCAAGCGAAAAAGGTACGAGCATTTATTATACGCTGGATGGCTCCCCGCCGCAGGAAAACGGCGTCCTGTATACAGCACCGTTCGCCCTGCAGCAGGACCGCTTTTATTCCGTCAGGGCCGTATGTAAAAATGAAAACGGCGCATACGGGGAAGAAGCTTCCGGGGATTATCAGATTGGAATTGATGCAGACCCGAATATTTCCGTCACGCAGATTGGCGAACCGGCTGTTTACCCGGACAGCGGCACTTATACGGACCAGCAGCGCATTACCATTGACGTTCCGATTGGATATCAGGCATATTACAGCTGGATGTCCGGCGCAGAGCTGACGCCGCAGAACGGGACTCTGTATACAGGCGGGATTACAATGCCAGAAGGAAATTCACAGCTGTCGGTCATCGTTGCCGACGCAGACGGAAACTGCAGCCCGGTGAAACAGGTAAGCTATACTTACCAGCCGCAGTAAAAAACAGAAAAAACAGGGCTGTCGCACTAAGCAAAACATATACAAGATATAGTACAAAAGAACAACGTGAACCAGCTATATCTTGTATCGTTTTCTGAATGCGACAGCCCCATTTTTTGAAAGAGAAAGAGGCGTTATGGTTTAAACGAATTCCGGTCAGCGGCATTTTCAGCCGGATAGATTTCCCGCAGCTGTGCCACGTAAGTTTTCATCAGCTGGTTTACAATACGAAGGTGCCTGTTATCCAGGTCTTCCAGCATGACATCGATTTCCTGTATCATCTGGTTATGCTGCACGCCAGGGTCATTCGGGTCAGAAATCAGGGAAGCAATGCTTGTATGCAGGTATTCTGCGATAGAGTAAAAGGTGTCCATGCTGACAGCTTTTACACCCCGCTCCAGCTTGCTGATAAGGCTGAGAGATAAAAACAGTTCATCTGCCATTTGCTCCTGTGTAATCTGCAGTTCTTTTCTGCGCGTCTTGATATTCGTTCCAATTAGCTTGTAATCCAGTGGCATTCCTATTTCCTCCGATGGTGTTTTGGATGTCTTTGAGAGCGTGAAAATGTTTTTTATATTATAATTCAAAATAAATATTCAAAAGCAGCACTAATAGTGTCCTAAAACACTTGACAATAATACAATAAATGTTATAATGCAAATTAACAAAGTAGTCGCCTACATGTATAATGATTTACACAAAACATTTAGGGTAAAAAGAAAAGGGAGGTGCCGGGATGCTGAATTTATTATTCCAGGATATCTGCTGCAGGATTCGGATGAAAATGAAAAAAAGAAAAAGCAGTGTGCCGCAGGAAGTATGGCACAATGTTTATTCTACGATGTTTGACGACGTGTACCAGAAAAAATGCAGGCTTTTGGATGAGGCTGGCATTGATTACCGGGTTTTCATGGATCCGGATGAAGCAAACCTTGTTTATCTGCGCAATTATATTAATAAGCCGGACAGTTACCGGATGTATTATGCGTTTTATGTGACAAGGCGGGATTATAAAAAAGCGTGCGAGGCAATGAAAACGCTGCCGGACAGCCCGCCGGGCGGATTCTGCAGCATTGCCATGTAAGTGCACCGGAAATATGTGCAAATGCCTGTCCGCAGTAAATGTATTTTATTTTCCAATTGATTTTTTCTGAAAATAATTTTATACTAGAGCGTGTCGAGAAAATGCTTTCCATGAGATGTACTCAGTTTGTGGAGAAATTATCCCCAGTTTATAAGTCACAGCCGGGCTGTGCTGTTTAAAATCGGGATGAATTTTCCGGGAAACGGGGCGTACAGATTGCAGGAATGGTATTAAGACACGCTCTAGTGCTGCATCCAGACAGAAAATATATGTAGAATCAGGAGAACGAAAGACATGTACAGGATAGCATTATGCGATGATGATGAAAGAGAGCCCGCGTGCGTGAAGGAACTGCTCGATAAATACAGAGAGGCAAAAGGACAGCTGGATTACAGCCTGGAATGGTTTGCGGATGCGCATGCCCTGCTCCGGAGCATGGAACAGGCTGGAAAGCCGGACCTGGTATTTTTGGATATTTACATGCCGGACAAAAACGGCATTGCGGCTGCACAGGAAATACGCAGCCTTGGCAGCGATGTGCCGATTGTATTTTTAACGGCTTCAACCGAGCATGCGCTGAATGCCTATGGCGTAGATGCAGTCCAGTATCTGGTAAAGCCGCTTGCCCAGGAAACGTTTTTTCACGCGATGGACACGGTGCTCGGGCTGATTCAAAAGGCAAAAGAAAGCCAGCTTGTGTTAAAGACTGCACACGGGATTGTCCGGCTGCAGCCGGATGATATTGTTTACTGCGAGTCGCAGAAAAATTACCAGATGGTGTATCTGGCAGAGGAAGAATGCAGAATCCGCATGACGGCAGAAGGAATCTGGGGGATGTTAAAGCCCTTATCCCAGTTTGCCAGGTGCGGGCGTTCTTTTATCTTGAATATGAACCATATTGTTTCGATTAAGCAGGAAGAAATCCAGATGGATAATGGCAGGCTGGTCTATCTGCCGAAAAGCCGGACAGCGGAATTTAAAAAGCTTTATTTATCGTATTATTTTGAATGAATGCATTGCAGAGGCGAAGTTCGTCCCGGTTAAACGGCAGATTATCCCGCAGCCTTGCATGCTTTTTATGGAAATGCTATAAATAATCTGTTATATGCTTATATGCAGCGTTTTTTGTGAGGGGGGGGGTAAAATGCAGTATGCTCGGAGGTTCTTTCTGGATTGCTTTTTTTCGGAATGCAATCAGCGTAGTGCTGATGATGTCTTTTTTTCTCATGCTTGACCGTCCAAGATTTTCCATGAAAACAACACTATACAGCTACCTGGCGTTTGGCATTTTATTGATTTCGTTATACAGCTTCTGGTATCAGTCAGCAAGTGCGAGTTTTATCCGCTTTGCGCCAGTTTCCTCGCTGCCGGTAATCGGGGTTTTCTGCAGCCTGATGAGCAGGGAAGTGCTTTATGTATCATTGTATAAAATGGCACTGGCATTTTACCTGTTTTCTGTCTGTGTGTTTTGCAGCGTGGATGCAGCACGCTGGTGGTTTGGGGGAAATTTATGGGCAGATATCGGAATGCGTATTGTATGTACGTCAGCTGTCCTTTGGTTTACCTGGAACAAGTTCCGCAGGCAGTTTTTAAACGGGATAGATTTTCTGATAGAAGAAATGGACACGTTCAGTGCGCTGACGCTTTTTGTATCAGTCATTCACGGTGCGATTATTGCGTACTGGCCAAACCTGCAGGGGTTTTCTGTTTTTAACATGGTGCGCGCATTTACCATCCTGTTTCTGTCTGGCATGCTTCAGTATACAATCCTGCATTTGTATATTCATCTGGGACGGGAGCATCTTTACCGCAGGGAAAAAGAGCTTCTGGAAATCAATGAAAAGCTCCTGCGCCGCCAGATGGAGCTGGTGCGGGAATCCGAACAGAAGGTGGCAAGAATCCATCATGATGTGCGCCATCATACGCTGCTGATGAAAGAATATGCAAAAAAGGGCAGGCTGGACAGCCTGATGGATTACCTGGACCAGTATATGGAAGATATCGAACAGGAAAAGCAGGAAAAAATATGCCTGAACCATGCTGTCAGCAGCATTCTGTCTGCTTATGCTGCAAAGGCCCGAAATGAGAACATCAAGGTCAGTCTGGATGTCAGGATTCCGGAAGAACTTCCGGTACGGGATATTGACTGGATTGCGATTCTTGCCAATGTGTTTGAAAATGCCATTCACGGCTGCATGAAATCAGGCCTGACAGAACAGGAAATCAGCCTTAAGATAGCTTTAAAAAGAGGAAAAATCAGCATCTGCTGCCGCAACAGCAGCGGAGAAGTGAAATTTCATAACGGGCGTCCGGTGTCCGCTTCCGGCGGCATCGGGGTGTCCAGCATTTTAAAAACGGTATGCCGTTATGACGGGGAAACCGATTTTTCACTGAATGACGGGATATTTACTGCAAGAATCCTTCTGAATCTTCCGGAAAAAATGCCGGCTTGATGCGTGCGGCACGTTCTGTTTTTTCTATTATGTTATGTTATTTTATTGCAGGCTTTCCGTTACCATCAAATATTTTTATTACAAGATTATTACAAATCGTTGACACCGAAATAAGAGATTGCTATAATAGAACGGAATTAAGGCAGTGCCTTGCAGAAACAGGAAAATTGTGATGAAACAGAACGTGTAAAATAAGGCATGGCAGGAAATGCATATCAGGATAAAGAACATCAGATAATAATTCAAAGCAGGAGGATTCTATGAAATTCAGGTTCATAAAAACAGGAGCAGTCTTTATGGCAGCTATGATGGCGGTACTGGGTTCCCATTCGGTGCGGGCGCAGGCTGTTACGATTCAGGCAGGTGTCAGTGCAGCGCTGACAGAATATATGAATGAAAGCACAAAGGCTGCGTCCAGCGGGCCGCAGAAAGAAGCAAAGGCCGTGAAAAAGACACGCGCACAGAAAAAGATAAGGAGCATCGGGAAACAGAACGATAACGCATCCGAAGAAAAGACTATCTGCGGATATAAGAATCTGGGTATCGCAAATGTAGATAATTATCTGAATGTCAGGCAGGAGCCGGGCGAGGACGCCAAAATCGTAGGCAAGCTTCCGGCCGATGCAGGCTGTGAAATTCTTGAGTCAGAAAACGGCTGGCATCATATCCGTTCCGGCAAGGTCAGCGGATATGTTAAAAGCGATTATATTATTACAGGGGAGCAGGCAGAAAGCCTGGCAGAAAAGCTGAAAAAGACGATTGCAACGGTCAACACCCTTACCGTATACATACGTGAAAAACCAAATACCGACTGTACGATTCTGACTATTGTTACCGCAGACGAGGAACTGGAAGTCGTGGAAGAAGGGGATGAATGGATTGAGGTCAAGCTGGATGATGAAAACGGCTTTGTCAGTGCACCGTATGTCAATCTTTCCGAAGAACTGAAAAAAGCAATGCCATATACAGAAGCAGAAAAAAAAGAGGGAGTTTCGGATGCCAAATATTCCCTTGTACAGACAGCGTTAAGCTATGTAGGCGGGCGTTATGTCTGGGGCGGGACAAGCCTGACAAACGGCGTGGACTGCTCTGGGTTTACCATGCAGATTATGGCAAGGTATGGCGTTTCCTTGCCGCATTCTTCCAGGGGACAGGCAGGGTACGGCAGAAGCGTCAGCACTTCCGAACTGCAGCCGGGTGATTTGATTTTTTACGGCAGCGGCAGCTCTATCAGCCATGTGGCGATTTATATTGGAAACGGGCAGATTGTACATGCCAGCAACAGCCGTGACGGCATTAAGGTGTCCAATGCATTTTACCGCACGCCAATCTGCTGCAGGCGCATGTTTTAGCGGCGTCTGACTGGGCTGTTACGGAATTTGCCTGAAATGTAAAAAAATAGTTTACAAGGCCATACAGGTATGGTATATTGAAAAAGCATGAGCCAGCCCGTATTCGGTAAATGGATTCTCCGACCTTTTACTGAGTATCATGCAGCTGTGGGCGGTTAAAAAATAGATGGAGGAATTACAATGTTATCAAAAGAAAAGAAAGAAGAAATCATCAAAGAGTATGGCAAAAAGCCAGGCGATACCGGTTCGCCGGAAGTACAGGTTGCACTGCTGACACAGCGCATCAATGAGCTGACAGAGCACCTGAAGGTGAACCAGAAAGACCACCATTCCAGAAGGGGGCTTTTGAAAATGGTCGGCCAGAGACGTGGCCTTTTAGCGTACCTGAAAAAGAGTGACATTGAGAGGTACCGTACTTTAATCAAGCGGCTTGGATTAAGAAAATAGTTCTGTATGGAAAGGGCGGATATTTTCCGCTCTTTTTTAAGGCTGTTGGAACGCAGTCAGCAAAGCCGGAAATAACAGGAAGGATGGCAGGGGTGTTAAAAGGAAGCTGCCATTTGCAGGGGCATTTTCCTTCTGACACCCAAGCCAGTCATGCCTGCGGGCAGGAAGTTTTGGATTTATCAGCGCTCGCGGATATCTGCCGCAGGCTGTTTCGGATATGGACAGCCTGGCAGGTTATGAGGCTCGCGAGCATAGAAAAGGAGAGAAGAAATGTATAAAAGTTATTCTATGGAAATCGGCGGAAAAACGCTGACGGTTGAAATCGGCCGTGTATGTGCACAGGCAAACGGTGCTGCACTGATACGGTATGGCGAGACAACCGTGCTTTCGACCGCAACCGCATCCGATAAACCGAGGGATGGAATTGATTTTTTCCCGTTAAGTGTGGAATATGAAGAAAAGCAGTATGCCGTTGGCAAGATTCCTGGCGGATTTAATAAAAGGGAGGGAAAAGCATCGGAAAATGCAATTCTGACATCGCGTGTCATTGACCGTCCGATGCGCCCGCTGTTCCCAAAGGATTACCGCAATGACGTTACGCTCAACAACATGGTTATGAGCGTAGACCCGCAGTGCCGCCCGGAAATTACGGCAATGCTGGGTGCTGCAATTGCTGCGAGCATTTCCGATATTCCGTTTGCAGGCCCTTGTGCAATGACCCAGATTGGCATGCTGGACGGGCAGTTTATCGTAAATCCGTCTCAGAAAGAATGGGATGACGGGGATTTGCAGCTGACCGTTGCGTCTACCATGGAAAAGGTTATTATGATTGAAGCCGGAGCTAATGAGATACCGGAAGAAAAGATGCTGGAAGCAATTTATATGGCTCATGACATCAACCAGACAATCAATGCCTTTATCAGCCAGATGACATCAGAATCCGGAAAGGAAAAGCATGCATATACAAGCTGCGCGATTCCGGAAGAAATGTTTGCAGCCATGCGGGAGCTTGTAACGCCGCAGGAAATGGAAGATGCTGTTTTTACAGACTTAAAACAGGTTCGTGAAGAAAATATCCGAAAGATTACCGAAAAATTTGAAGAAGCTTTTGCGGAGAATGAAGAATGGCTCTCTGTGCTTGGGGAAGCTGTTTACCAGTACCAGAAAAAAACCGTCCGCAAAATGATTTTAAAAGACCATAAGCGACCGGACGGACGTGACATGAAGCAGATACGCCCGCTGGCAGCTGAGGTAGACCTGATTCCGCGCGTGCATGGTTCTGCCATGTTTACAAGGGGCCAGACACAGATTTGCGATATTGTCACGCTGGCACCGATGTCAGAAGTGCAGAAGGTGGACGGGCTGGACGAAAATATCGTGCAGAAGCGGTACATGCACCACTATAATTTCCCGTCCTATTCCGTAGGCGAGACCAAGCCGTCCAGGGGTCCGGGACGCCGTGAAATCGGACATGGCGCATTGGCGGAAAAAGCGCTGATTCCGGTGCTGCCTTCCGTGGAAGAATTTCCTTATGCAATCCGTGCGGTATCGGAAACGTTTGAATCCAACGGTTCCACTTCCATGGCATCGACCTGTGCATCCTGCATGTCGCTGATGGCAGCAGGCGTTCCGATTAAAAAAATGGTGGCGGGCATTTCCTGCGGGCTTGTAACCGGCGAAACCGATGATGATTATATTGTGCTGACCGATATCCAGGGACTGGAAGATTTCTTTGGCGACATGGATTTTAAGGTGACCGGAACGCATGACGGCATTACGGCTATTCAGATGGATATTAAAATCCACGGCCTGACCCGTCCAATTGTGGAAGAAGCGATTGCAAGAACGAGGGAAGCAAGGCTTTACATTATGGATGAGGTTATGTCCAAGGCGATAGCAGAGCCAAGGAAGGAAGTAGCGCCGCTTGCGCCAAAGATTATCCAGATGCAGATTGACCCAATGAAGATTGGCGACGTCGTCGGGCAGAGGGGCAAGACCATCAATGAAATTATTGAACGGACAGGCGTAAAAATTGACATCAGCGAGGACGGCATGGTTTCCATCTGCGGTACGGAAAAGGCCATGATGGACAAGGCTGCTGAAATGATAAAGATTATTACGACAACCTTTGAAGAAGGCCAGATTTTCAAGGGCAAGGTTATCAGCATCAAGGAATTCGGGGCATTTATTGAGTTTGCACCGGGCAAGGAGGGCATGGTTCATATTTCCAAAATTACAAAAGGAAGAATTAACCATGTCGAGGATGTACTGACACTCGGCGATATGGTGACGGTTGTCTGCCTTGGAAAGGACAAGATGGGACGCATCAGCTTCAGCATGAAGGATGTGCCGAAGACAAAATAAAGGTTATGGAAAGCTGCTGCATGAAAATGCCGGCAGCTTTTTCACTTTTTGCTGCGGTAAGACATATGATAATAAAAAATGCAGGATTGCGTATTTATGGACAGGGTTCGAAGTTTAATTAACTGTGACCAGCTTCACAGGCTTGGGTATACAGGGCGGGGTGTCGGGATAGCGATTTTAGATACCGGGGCGTGTGTGCGGCAGATGCAGCGCGGTTCTGGGAAGGGAATGTCAAATAAATGAAGCTGACAGGAGAACAGTTAAACAGGCTGCGCCATATGGACATTATGGAGCTGGACCGGGCACAGCTGACAGACGCGAAGGATATTGTAATCGATATGGAAAAGAGCGTGGAAAGACGGATAGAGGATTATCTGGAACAGATGGGAAATCCGTATGCGCTGAAATCCGGAGATTATATTTTGCAGACTGGCTTTCTGGAAGATACAAAAGACACGGCAGATGACCGGATGCTTTTGTTTTTAAAAAGGGAGCAGGAGAGGCTGCTGTAAATCTTTACACCCTTTCTCAGCTCTGTTATAATTTGTAATATAATTTTGCAATCTAATTATAATAAGGAAGAAATTCATGCAGGAGAGCATATGGGAGGGGGAATGGGATATGACGATGACTGGCATGCTGCCGCATTTTACATCGCTGCAGGAAGCGCTGTCAGCGCTGTTTGGAAACGGCATTCAGGCTGTAAGGCATGACCGGGTTTCGGGCGGGGATATCAATGAAGCATACAGCCTGCTGCTGAATAACGGCATGCGTATTTTTATGAAGGCGAACACAAAGCAGAATCTTTCTTTTTTTCAGGCGGAAGCTGCCGGCCTTTCTGCGATTGCAAAAACCGGGACAGCAGGCACGCCGCGGATGCTTGGCATGGGAACAGATGAGGGCAGGGGCGGTTTTTCGTTCCTTTTGATGGAGCTGGTACAGGCCGGAAAAAAGGTTTCCGGGTACTGGGAAGTATTTGCGCGCCAGCTGGCCGACATGCACCGGTCTGATACCGGGGCGTTTGTGTCCGGCGGCCTGTATGGCTTTTTGCAGGATAATTATATCGGGGCGAACCGGCAGGTGAATACGTCATCCGGCAGCTGGATTGATTTTTTCCGGGAATGCCGGCTGGAGCCGCAGGTGCGCAGTGCTGCCCGCTATTTTGAGAAGGCAGAGCTTAAAAAGATTTCCATGCTGCTGGAACACACGGACAGCATCCTGACAGAACCGGAATTCCCGTCGCTGCTGCATGGCGACCTCTGGGCTGGAAATGTGATGACTGGTAATGACGGGCGGGTGTGGCTGATTGACCCGGCTGCATATGTCGGACATGCAGAAGCAGACCTGGCCATGACGGAACTGTTCGGCGGCTTTCCGCAAGCTTTTTACAGGGCTTACCAGGAAGCGCTGCCATTGCAGCCGGGCTATGACGGGCGGCGGGATTTTTATAACCTGTATCATCTGCTGAATCATTTAAACCTGTTTGGCGTGTCCTATCTTTCACCGGTAAGGAACGTGATAAGGAAATATGCAGATACGCTTTCCTAGAAGATATGGTTTAGGGGATAAAGGAGTTTTATGAACCAGAAGGATTTGACAAAAGGGCCGGTTCTGCAGTCCATGCTGTTTTTTGCACTGCCGATGATTTTCGGCAATCTGCTCCAGCAGGGATATAATATTGCAGATACGTGGCTGGCCGGGAATTTTATTGGAAAAGGCGCGCTTGCTGCTGTCGGCTCTGCGTTTGCGCTGATGACGTTTCTGACATCGGTTCTGCTGGGGCTGTGCATGGGGAGCGGGGTCGTGTTTTCGCGCTGCTTTGGGCGCCAGGATGCACAGGGGCTTCGGGAAAGCATCTGTGCGTCGTTTCTTGTAACGGCTGCAGCTGCGGCTGCCCTGACAGCCGGTTCCCTTTTCTGCACGGACGGGATTATTGCCTGGATGAATGTTCCGGCGGAAATTACAGGCATTACAAGGGATTATCTGGTTATTATTTTCTGGGGAATTCCGGCTGTTGCGCTGTACAATTTTTTCGGTGCTTATTTAAAAGCAGTCGGGAACTCGGTCATGCCGCTTGTTTTTCTTGGGATTTCCACGTTGCTGAATATTGTGCTGGACGTTTTGTTTATCGTCGTGATGAACCAGGGCACAGCCGGCGCTGCGGCTGCAACGGTTATTTCCCAGTATGTGTCCGGGGCCGGCATCGGGGCATATGTCCTGGCGAAACAGCAGGAAGCCAGAAATGCGCTGTGTCATTTTGTGGTAATAAAATCCAGATTAAAGGAAATTGCTAATTATTCTGTCCTGACATGCCTCCAGCAGTCTGTCATGAACCTTGGCATTCTGATGATACAGGGGCTTGTGAACAGCTTTGGGACAGATGCCATGGCTGCTTTTGCGGCAGCGGTAAAAATTGAAGCTTTTACATATATGCCTGCACAGGAATATGCCAATGCGTTTTCGACCTTTATTGCCCAGAATGCAGGAGCAGGAAAAAAAGAGCGGATGCGCCAGGGCATCCGTTATGCGGTGCGCACATCTGTATGCTACTGCATGGCAGCATCTTTGCTTATCTGGTTTCTGGCAGAGCCGCTGATGGCTGTTTTTGCCGGAAAAGCAGAGACAGGCATTATCAGCGGGGGCGTGCAGTACCTGCATATTGTCGGGCCTTTTTACTGCGGGATTGGATGTCTGTTTTTGTTTTACGGGCTGTACCGGGCGGCTGGAAAGCCTGGCATGTCTGTTGTGCTGACGGTTGTTTCGCTTGGGACAAGGGTGGCTTTAGCCTATACGCTGGCGGCGGTTCCGGCGATTGGGGTGTGCGGCATCTGGTGGTCGGTTCCGATTGGATGGGGGCTGGCGGATGCGGTTGGGGCGGTGTATTACTGGAAGTGTGGCTGGATGAGGGACTGAGGAGATGCGTGGCTGGCGAACGTCTGAGGGGGATGCCTGGAATTGGTCAGGGTGTGCTGCGTGGCTGCGCGAACGCCTGAGGGGATGTCTGGAATTGGTCAGGATGTGCTGGATGGCTGCGCGAACGCCTGAGGGAGATGC
>CAJTSV010000065.1 GCA_910579075.1 uncultured Eubacterium sp. | reverse complement strand
TAGAGCTGTTTTTCTTAATTATATATTATGATATTTATGTTAATTTACCAGTCTATTGTTCTGATAGTAAATTTTATTTTAATATATGGCCAATTTTTCAGGTATTTTTTGTCTTTATTTTTCAGATATTTATTATTATTTTTCTATTATTTGTATATGTAGTTATTTTTTATGTGCGAGATAGTATTTATTGAAGCTGTTCTGTTTCTGTAGGTGTTTTCTTCTTGTTTTTTAATTATGTTTTTCATAGCATCTGGCTTCTGTCATATTTTCTTTTCTGCATTCTGGCGGTGTTTTTTTGCTGTATATCAGGCTGGCTGAACTATCTTATTGAGAATATGCACGTTTTTATTTTACTTAGTTTTGCGGGTTTCTGGCTTTCCGCTTATATTGGTGTCTGTCTCTCTTAGTTTATGGATTTATGCTTTTATAGATGTACGGTTTACGGGTTTCATGTTCAGGTGTTTTTCAGGAACTGGATAAAATAAAGGATGTATACATGAAGCGGGTAGTATATGTAAAACAGGTATTTCAGGCTGCGGCCTTTTTCTCCATTGTATAGCAGCATAAATGGGATTGCGAGGCACATTAGCCACTGATTTTCTGTGAACAGCTGAAATATGTCGAAAACTACCGGGCAAAACCAGATGCATTGTGTTGTAAAAAAGATGGAAACTGGCACGATTCTGCATATCAGGCAGAGCAGTGCAAAGATAGCGCAATTGATAGCCCTGTTATCAATAAAATACCAGGCAATTCCAATTAGTATAAACAAAATTGAATAATCAATGTCCATTGGAGATGGGCAGAATATAGAAATCATGCTCCATGCTGCAGCATAACCCTGGCATGCCAGAACAACGTTGAGCACATAAAACAAAAACGGGACTGCCAGGCCGCAGACTGCTGCACAAGCTGCCTTGGCATTATTGCGGTTTTTTATGATTTGTTCAATACAGAATATAAAGAGTGCTGTATAAAAGAACGTCGGAAGGGTATTGCCCAGGCCGGGTGTACCGGTGTTGTTTTCGATTATGTGGTTGATTATTTCTATGATAACTCCTGCCGTATACAGGCGGAGAATATATTTCGCCTGGTGATGTGTATGGCGCATTCCCTCTATTACCATAAATAAGAAAAGCGGCGCGGCTATCCGGCCGATTATCCGCAGTCCGTCATTGACTGAACGGCTGTATGTGAACGTCTGATAGGCTCCGATATGGTCCAGTGTCATAGTGATTAAGGCAATCAGTTTGATATGAAAGGCGTTTAGCGAAATGATATGTCTGGTTTTGGTGTTCATAATTCCTCCTTTATATACTGTAAACTCCGGCCAGCCTGATGGTTCCATTATAGCACAATTCCGGCAACAGACAAGGATTTTACAGCAAGTGCAGAGTCCCGGGCTGAACGGCTGTTACTGTTCACACAGGAGTGAGCAAATTTCTTCTCCCAAAAAGAGTCTTTACAATTTCGTTTTGTTGTAATATTATTTCTTTATAGGATTTCTATCGTGCCAGGATATGGAAACAATCTGCATATAATTACCTGTTTTCCGCTCTTAATTCAGCAGCTTCTGCTAAAAATCATGTGACAGGAATCCGGGCCGCAGTTTTCATTTTTCCTGTCCTTATTTCCTGACTGGCAGCTTTCATCTGATACAGCGATAGCGTATCTGCGACTTATATTTTTTATATCAGCAATTAATAAATGTTATAACCTCAATAAGCATACTTTTTGAAAGGAATCTCAACTATGAACCAATTAAAAAGATTACGCAGGGAACGCGGCATCTCTCAGGCTGATATTGCGGAAGTACTGGGCATTAAGCCGGCTGCTGTCTCGAAATATGAGACCGGGCGCGTGCCGCTGTCGGAAGACTCGATTGAAAAGCTCTGCCAGATGCTGCAGGTTTCAGCGGACACGCTGCTCGGGCTTTCAGAATCTGCACCGGAAAGTGCTTCTTCGATGTCTTCCAGGGTTATGGGACAGATTTATCCGGCTTCGGTTACGATGGAAGATTATCTGTGCGCACTGCTGAATACCATTGCCAGACAGAAAAAGCAGATGGACCAGACAATACGCAATCTCCATACCTGCGGAATTCCAACTGCTACAATTGCAAGGGTAACAGCTACGAGTGAGGAAGAAATATTAAAACTGCTCTAAAGCATTTAAAATTACCTGCACTGGTTTGCCCGCTTTTCCTGCCAGCCATATGGAAGGTACGGTACTGTATGGCTGAAAAATCACAAAGGAGAAGCAGAGCATGGATTTTCAAAAAGAAATCAGGCAATTTCAGACTTATTTAGAGGAAGAAGAACTATCCAGCGGGACAGTTGAAATCTACACCCGGCATGCAGCTGAATTTATCCAGTATCTGAATGGCAGAAAGCCGGTTACCAAAAATGATGCCATCCGGTATAAGCACCTGCTCAAGTCCAGGGAGCGTTCGGTATGCACCCTGAACCTGGCCATTATATCCGTAAACAGGTATTTAAAATATTCCGGATATCCGGGCAGTACTGTCCGGACAGAAAAAATCCAGAGAAGACAGAGCCTGGAAAATATCATCAGCATTTCAGAATACAAAAAAATGCTGGATTATGCCAGGCGCAGCGGACGTGAGAAATATTACTGCATTATGCGCACGCTTGCGCTGACAGGAATCCGCATCAGTGAGCTGCAGCATTTTACGGTGGAAATACTGGGGCAGCACAAAATTGATGTTTTCAGCAAAGGAAAGCAGCGTGAAATTTATCTCCCCGACTGCCTGATTGAGGAGCTGCGCAATTACTGTGGCAGCAGAAACCTTACCGAAGGCGTGATTTTCCGCGGCAATTCCGCACTCCCGATTACGCGGGTCAGCGTTTATAAAATGTTTCTTTCGATTGCAGAAGCTGCGGGCGTTCCGAAAGAAAAGGCCCATCCGCACAGCTTCCGGCATTTATTTGCGGTTACTTATATGGAGCATTATGGAAACCTGCCGGAGCTGGCTGACATCCTGGGGCATTCCAGCCTGGAAACGACCCGGATTTATACAGCCACAACCGCTGCGGAAAAACGAAAGCGCATGAACAGCCTGGGCCTTTAAGGCTCATCTGTAACGGCTAACAAAATACGGCATTTTGTTTCCATTGTCAACCCGTCTTATCCTTCCATTTCCCGTTTTTCATTCTATTTGTTTGTACAAACCTGTTGTTATGGAAAATGCATATTCATTATCCTGTCTTCCTGTTTTTATTTCCATTGCCTGTACATGCTGCCGACATAGAAAATGACATTTTCCATGAACCTGTCTTTCTGTTTTTATTTGTCTCAGCAGCTCCTATCTGGCATTTATATTAAAACAGCTTCTGTCCTAGTGCTCCATCCGGGCAGAAATCAGAGTTTAGTGCTGACTGATTCGCGTCAGTGCAAGGCAAAATTTCAACGGCGATGTGGTCATCGACTAGAAATTTTAACGAAGCAATGGCGTGAATCAGGCTGTCATAAACTCTGATTTCTGCCCGGATGGAGCACTAGCCTGCTTTCTGTCTTTACTGTTAGCGCGTGTTTGAAAAATGCTTATCCCCTGCCATCATCCCCTTTTGAAAAGCACGATTCTGCCAGCCCTGCTATCGTGATGAAGCGAAACAAAATGCCGTATTATGTTAACAGAAAGGATGTAAACATGACAGATTTAAGCGAGTTTATTCAAATCATCAAATCGGATGAAAAAGCCGTGGACGAATTGCGTGACTGCTTTGCCCGGAAGGGAACGGTTATGGATGTGATGACTGCCCTGGCAGAGATTGCACAGCAGTATGGATATGATTTGAATTTTGATGATTTGACCAGAGCGATTCTGCAAAGCGGACGGGCGGCCAGAAGCGACCCGTTTGCAAAAGGCAGCAGCGTTATCGTTTATTCTTCTTATGTCGCTGTTCACGGATAACGACAAAACCGGCAAATGGGCTGCCTGCCATCTCAAGACAGCCCCACCCGAAGGCGAGGACCCCTTATGAAATATTATTTATCCATACAGACACAAGACATCGCAGAAAACGGCGCGGCTGAGTCCCGGCCACAGCCCCCGCTTTTTGATTTTCTGGGCATTGCACTGACCCGCAAATGCACGGCACGATGCCGGATGTGCTGTTTTGAGTGCTCCCCGCAGCAGACAGAAGAACTGGACGGGGAGCTTGTCCTTCGCATGATTCAGGAAGCAGCCGGCATCCCGGAAATCAAAAAAATCGGATTTACCGGCGGAGAAGCCATGCTGCGCGAAGAACTGCTTCTTACATGTATCCGCAGGACGAAGCAGTACGGCATGCAGGCTTCGCTGACTACCAACGGCTTCTGGGCAGCCACCGCCGAAGCAGCCAGGCTGCGGCTGGAAAATCTCTGCTCTGCCGGTCTGGATTCCCTGACAGTCAGCATGGACCAATACCATCAGGAGTATGTTCCCCTCTCCTGCATCCGCAACATCATTCATGCTGTCCGAAACACCGATATCCGCTTTCTGCTGGCAGCCGGAGACAGTGCGGGTGAACACAGCGCCATGCGGCTTTTGAAAGAGCTGGGTGAGGACGCATATGAAATCCAGATTTTAATTTATCCATTTATGCCTGTGGGACGGGCAGAAAATCTGGATCAGTTCCTTATGAAAGATGTGAATCCCGCCTGGTCGTGCCATAACCAGCGGATGCTCTCTGTCCTGTATGACGGCAGCGTTTATCCATGCTGTTCACAGGCCGTGTACAACAGCCGGTTATGTGAAGGGAATATCCATGATATGTCTTTAAAAGATATTATGAAACGGTATCAGTATCTCAGCCTGTTCGCCGAGCTGACCCGGCATGACTTTGCATGGCTGCTTCAAAAAGCAGGAGAATACCGGATAGAAGTCAGCCGCCAGACCCAGTCTGCCTGCAGCCTGTGCCATGAGCTTTTTGCCAATCCGGCATTTGCAGAGCGGCTGAGAAATGATGTGATGCAGGAACGGGCCCTTTCTGTGCTGGAAGCTCTCAGCCATATGCAGCTGAAACAGAAAAGCCTGGCGGGGGCGGCTGAAACATTCCGCATAAAAAATGTCCCATACACAATGCGTGTTACCGCTGACGGCAGAAATCCCGGCTGGCCGGAAACCACAGGCGGAACAAATACGCCCGCAGCGGTATATGTGTTTGAAGCAGAACATCTTACCGAAAAAACGGCACTGCATGCTATTACACAGGCCTTTCGAAGCTGCCAGGGCTGGTTTAAAAGCCTGCCTTTAGGCCTTCCGGCCTCCATTCAGGTAAACTCCGGCCCTGTTCACTTTATCATGCACAGGCAGGATAAGCCCGACAGCAGCATGTATTCCTGATACGAAACGGCATCCAAAACAGATGTCCAGCGCATGCATGATAGACAATAGGATGAAAAATGCAATGGCCTGGTAAATCCATGCTTTCAGCGATTGCCAGTATTCAGGCACCGCGGCCTGGAAATTCTTCCTGTTCGAGAATTTCCATCATCTGTGCCATCCGTTTTTCATAGCTGTGGAACTGTTTTACCTTTTCATGCCCGTTTCGCGCAATTTCCAGCCGTTCCTTCTCATGCTCCAGATAATAAGCAGCTTTTCGTTCCAGCTCACGCTTATTTTCAAATACAGCAAGGTCTTTGTCCAGGTCAAAATAAAGCTCCAGCTCCGGCTGGTAATTTGTCATTAAAAATCCCCCGGCACCGAGCACGTCCCAGACTCTCAGGGGAATGCCGGTCTTAATATTCGGAATGGTAAGGTTCAGGTTAATCCGGCTTCCATAAAATACTTTCGGCATCTGCGTCCAGTAATCCACCGAGCCGCGGTAATCCACCCGCAGCAGGTCCTGCGTGTTGCTGTTTGTATAAATCGAAACCTGATGCTTTTTGGCCAGCTCCAAAAGGCAGCTGCGCCGCTGTTCCTTTGCCACCTTCAGCCCGAGCACGGTTGTTGCAAAAATAAGACGAAGGTCGGAAAAAGAACGTTCCGTTTTTTCGAGATGATAATACTGTTCCAGCTCCTGCAAAATTTCGTCTGTCAATAACTGTTCAATCAGGTTTCCGCCGCTGATATTCATCTGGGCTTCGATGGCACAGTCAAAATACCCTTTTAAGTACTGCGGCAATGTAGGAATTATCCGGTCATATGTATTGCGCTCATAAAGGCTTCCAACGAGTGATATTTCATTCTGATATAATTTCAGGTCGTCTGCATGCTCCAAAATGTGGCTGATGCGCCCTGTGTCCACGGCAAGCGGAAGATGCCATATATTTGCCGCTCCAAGCGCTTTAAAAAACAGATAACTGCTTTTATCAAACAGGAAAATATAGTTGCAGGCGTTATATACCGATTCGTGATACATGCTGATAAGCGGACTGTCACAGGACCATGAGACATAAGGCACGCCGGCCTGCTCACAGGTATCTGAAATTACGCCAAAATAGTTGATGGTGAATACAAAATCATAGCTTTTCTGCCGCAAAAGCTCTGACAGCCGGGCCGAAAATGCTTCGTCTTCATCATAGGACGGCAGATGCTGTTCCACGATATCCACCTCAAAACCCATGGCGAGAAAAGCCTGGCAGACATCCAGATAGTTGTATGCCTTCCATTTATATATTAAAATCTGCTTGTTTTGAAATTTCATGTTTTCAACCTCCTGCATCTATCCATACAGCACGGGGCAATTTGATTGTACCCTATGCCGGCTTCCTGCCTTTTTACATTGTTTCCTTCCTGGCTTTCTGCTGCAAAATGATGTTCTGCATGCATTGCTGTATATTGTACACTTATGCCTCTTTTTCAACAACATATCCTGCCATGATTTATTTATGATTTAACATATTATTTAATCTGTTTTTCCACGTATGATGTTCTGCGGCCGCACGATATCCGCAGTCAGCCATCTGCTGGGTGTCGTCTGTATGGTCCAGCAGCGCTTTTACCATCTCCGGAAGACGGTAAATTTCTTTTAAAGAAAACACCTGGAGCTCCCGGCCATCTGGAAAATGCTCCTGTATATATTCCGATGTATCGCTGGCAACGGCTGCCCCGGCCAGCATCCCGTTAAATATCCGGTCATGCGCGCCCCGCTTAAACCAGGTCATTGTATTCAGGACAACCCTGCTCTGGTTCATCATTTCCAGAATCTGGCGCGGCGGTATCTCGCCGCCATAAACCAGTTTGGGATGCTCCCATTCGCACCGGTCCCAGCCTGTCCCGAATACGGTTACGGTAATCCCGCTTTCCGCCAGGACGCGTACCATCTGCTCGCGGTAAAAGGAAACGGCAAATGAATCCACAAAGCGCAGCTCGGAAATGATTTCACCCAGCTTTTTGTCATCAAATATCTGTTTCCGGTCTTTCAGGCACTGCTCAATTACCTGCTCTGTCGTCTGCTCCGGATTTTGAATCAGCTGCTCCAATGCGTCTTTTACAAGGCCGAATGCGTCAAATTCTGTAATTTTCCCAAGGTCCGGCACAAGCCCTTCCGCGGAACAGCGGGAAAGCGCCCCTGCATATAACACATCGATTTTCCGCTCATGAATCGGCAGCAGGTCTTTTTCCTGCTTTACCGGAATGCCTGCATGCGGCAGGAATTCCGTTTTCTGAATATGCGGAAAGAACCGTTTTACATAGGCTGCATGATTTTTGTCCATGCAGTATAAAACGGTCTGCTCCGGTGCACAGTCCAGTGCTTTTTTATAATGAAACGGATGGTCCATCAGGATATTCCAGAATGGTATCTGGAATGCATCCCAGATATTTTTTCCGTCTTCGAGTTCCAGATGCATTCCTATGTTATTAAATGAAAGAACCGCCGTAACGGGCTGGAGCAGGAATGCTTTCAGGCGCAGCATTTCACGCTCCATATGCCCGGCATCCAGCACAAGGCAGTCTGCATCCTGTTCTTTTAATATTTTTACAAATTCACCTGTATACAAATCCAGTGTATCAATCAGTCCCTGAAACAATATAAAGCGCATATTTTTACTTCCCCATGTGTTTTCTAGAGTATATTCGATTCTGGCAATGGCGGCAAAAGCTGTCATCCCCTGTCTTTTATATGATAATAATTTCTTCCTGAAAAGTCAATTTTTGTTTGACAAATTACCGCTTTCACGATATGTTATTTATAGAAGTTTATTGTCTTTTTTATTAAAGAAAGGAGTGATTTTATGGGCGGTATCTCAGGTATTAACAGCGCGTCGTCCTATTCCCTTTATGGACAGCTTGCCAGCGGCAAGCGGCTGACTTCTGCATCCAAAGGCGCCGCACAGCTTGCTATTTCCGAAAAGCAGAATGCGCAGATACGGGGCTATAACACAGCCACGAACAATCTGAAATCCGGCAAAGACCTGTTAAATATTTCGGATGCAGCGTTAAGCGGTGTAACTGATTATTTACAGAGAATCCGGGACCTCTCGCTGCAGGCTTCGAACAGCGCGCTGCTCTCGGATGATGACCTGCAGGGCATTCAGGATGAAATCAGCCAGATGAAACAGGGGATTGCAGATATTGCATCCCAGACCCAGTACAACCGGATGAACCTGCTGGACGGCAGCCGCAGCGGCGGTTTCCAGATTGCATCGGATGGCAGCGGCAACTCGATTTCGATTCAGAATGATTCGAATTCTACCTTAAGGGCTTTGGGAATCGCGGACTTTGATGTAACCGGTAATTTTGACATCAGCACGATTGACAATGCCCTGAACAAAGTCAGCAGCATCCGCAGCCAGGGCGGCGCACAGTCCAACCGGCTGGATTATGCCATTAATTTTAATTCTTATGCTGCTTATAACACAACTGCTGCAAGAAGCAGAATCTCTGACACGGATTATGGAACATCCGCGACAGAGCTGAAAAAACAGCAGACCCTGCAGACTTACTCTCTTATGATGCAGAAACGGAAAATGCAGGATGAAGCACGCAGGATGCAGAATTTCTGGACATAACCGGCATCTTTTGGGGACATCCATGTCCCCAAATCCCAGACTGCTGACGGAATGCCAGGCATTCCTGATAAACTTCTTTCAAAGGACAATATAAAATGAACATTTTATTTTACCGATATAACAGTATTTGTGAATCTTCGATTATATCCGCCTGGAAAGCCGCCGGGTTTCAGGTCACAGAAATTACGGAAGAAATGGAAAATAAGAACCTGACTCCAAAAGAACAGATGCTGCTGGCCAGCGGGCCGCTGCAAAAGCAGCGTTATGATTTTGTATTCAGCATTAATTTTTTCCCGGTACTGTCTGAGGTCTGCAATATTTTCAAAACGCCCTATGCCTGCTGGATTGTGGACAGCCCGGTGCTGGAATTGTATTCGGATGCAGTCTGCCGTCCATGGAACCGCATTTTTTTATTTGACCGTGAATTATACCATGAGTTTGCTCCGAAAAATCCAGACTGTATTTTCTACCTTCCCCTGGCATCGGACGTGACCTCGATGTCTTCTGTCTGTGACAGCATTTCCCCTGAGGATGTGTCCCGCTACAGCAGTGACATTTCGTTTGTCGCTTCGCTTTATACGGAAAAATGCCCTTATAACAAATTGCAGAATCCGCCGGACTATCTGCGCGGTTATCTGGAAGGCATTATCGAATCCCAGCTGAAGGTCTATGGCTATAATTTTATCCGTGAACTTGTCACAGACGGGCTGGCTGCGGAATTTAAAAAATACCTGCCAGGATTTTACCAGTTCCCGGAAAAGTATGAGCAGAATGAACGTGCTGTCGTTGCGGACCTGTATCTTGGCACAAAGGTGACGGAGCAGGAACGGCTGCGGCTGCTTGGCTCCTTATCGGAGCATTTTGCCGTAGACCTTTATACCGGAAGCGATACGTCCAGCCTGCCAAAGGTCTGCAATAAGGGGCTTGCACGCACTTATTCGGAAATGCCGAAGATTTTCCGTCTCAGCAGGATCAACCTGAATATGACCGCCAAGTCCATTAAATCCGCTCTCCCGCTCCGTATCTGGGATATCCTGGCGTGCGGCGGTTTCGTGATGACAAATTATCAGAGTGAGATACCCGAATATTTTGAAATCGGTACGGATTTGGAGACTTATGCGAGTGAGGATGAGCTGCTGGAGAAATGTGCTTATTATCTGGCGCATGAGGACGAACGAAGGCAGATTGCGGAGAATGGGTTTCGGAAGGTGAAGGAGTTTCACAGCCTGGAGCTGCGGCTGGGGGAGATGCTGCGGTGCATGGGATGGGGAAAGCAAGCCATCTAACCATTCGCAGGTTTCAATTTTTTCGTTCGTTCAGATGCTGATATGAAGTTCACATAAAAATAATCAGATTGAGGAATGCATTCCTATGAAAAAAACTGTAAGCATTATCGTTCCAATTTATAACCGTGCACACATCTTGTCAGAATGCCTTGGAAACCTGACACACCAGACACTGGACAATATCGAACTTATCCTTGTCAATGATGCTTCCACTGACAACAGCCTGTCTGTTATGAAGCAATGCCAGGCCCAGTTTCCGGATCTTGTGCGCATTATTGATTCCCCGAAAAATCATGGGCCGGGCGGCGCTAGAAATCTCGGTATCAAAGCTGCCGATGGTGAATATATCGGTTTTGTTGATAGTGATGACCTGGCAGACGTTACCATGTACGAAAAGCTGTACCGCGCTGCTGCGGCAAGCGGCTATGACATCATTGACTGCGGCTATTATATGCAGGACAATGATTCCGCACTGCTGCATACATCGGATGACTGCACCGGCATTTTAAACAGTAAAAAACGGATGGAACTGATTGTCAGCGGCGGATATGTATTCAGCAAATTGTACCGCAGGTCTTTGTTCGATGACCCGAATCTGCGTTTCCGTGAAAACGTCATTCTGGAAGATGCTGATTTTATTACCTATCTATATGCGTCAGCCGGTTCGATTGGCACCGTTAAGGAAATCCTGTATTTTTACCGGAATGAGCCTGATTCTGCTTCTAAAGTTGTACAGGCTGATAAGTATTATTATAATATATGCGAAGCAATGACACATATTTATAAAAAGACCAGCAGCCTGCCAGATTATCATGCCATCCAGCCTGCTGTAGAATATGAACTGCTGCAAATGTATTCGTATGGTGTAAATATCTGTCTCAAAGCGTATATGGAACATGAAAATTATGATATTGTCCAGATGCTGCGCCATATTGCAGAGTTAAAAAGCAAAACGGTAACAGGCGGGTACGACAATCAGTATGTACAGAATAAAATAGATTCACTTGATATTGAGATTATGCAGCTGAACGATTTAAATCCAGAACAGCTGCTGCAAGCTGTTTAATTTCTTCAAGCATACTGCTGCTGATATGCCAGCACACCGGCATGCCAGCAGCAGTATAGAAAAGTCTTCACAGTAACTCATGGCTGAGTACAGGTACCAGCTTCAGCCATAATACCTGCCTAAGCTGAAATAAAAACGGAATGCTTTTTCTTATTTGTACGCAAGTCAGCTGCAATCCATGCTGCTGTTACAGCTAATGCTATTTTCAAAATTCCCCATCCAAATGTCATTGCATCCATAACCATTAATCTCATAACGATACCCTCTTTTCTTTTGTTTATTTGTAACAGTTCAGATACCTTCACTGTTACGTTTATTTTACTGATACAGCACGGCTTATTCTAACATAGCACTTATTCCTGTATTTGTAAATAGACAGGCGTTAAAAAATAAAACCTGCCGGGATTATCCATAACCATTCAGATACCTTCAGTGCTGCAAATATTGCTCCTTCTATCTGAGCTGTGCCATCCATATTCTTGTTGTGTATGGCACCCTGATATAAGTTTCTCCTTTTGCCTCAACTGTCTGGCGTATTTTTACATTGATTTCATCAAATTTATCCTTTGACTGCCGCTGCACGGTACCATGGGATTTCCATCCTTCGATAAAATCTGCAGCCAGTATCTCATGCACTACAGTACCTTCCAGATAAATTACATCCTGAAACAGGCCGCTGCGATTAATTACTTCTGTCTGGTCTTCCCGCCTTGTGCCATAACTATAGTCTGCTATTTCTGCTTTTAAAATATTTTCTATTTCTTTCTGCAGCGGGTCATCCAGGTTCCGGTGATTCCACATGCATGCAAACCAGCCGCCTTCTTTTAAAATTCTCTTTGTTTCTTTTAAAGCTTCCTGGCGGTCGCATACATTAAAGGAAGAACCAAACGTAACCAGCTTGAAGCTGCTGTCTTCCATTCCCGTATGTTCTCCGACTCCCTCGAACCACTGAACATTTTCATAGGAACCCGTCCGGCGGATTCCATTGGCGCGCATCGCATCATTCGGTTCAACGGCACAGACCTTCAAGCCGTATTCTGCCAGCTTCAGCGTCAGGTGCGCCGCACCGGCTCCCACATCGCAGGCACTGTCTCCTTTCTGCATGTCTGCCGTTTCCAGCATCTGCCGGATGGCATCCGGCGCGTAGTCCGGGCGCTTTAAATATGCTTCTGCCAGCTCTGTGTAATCCCATTCTGTTTTCATTTATAGTTTTCCTCCTTTATTTCATTCAGAAATCGGCCTGAACGTTTTTCATCTGCCATGCCTGAATCCATTCAATTTACATCAATAATTCATAATGCGTCTGCCTTCACACACGTCATAAATCCTATCTCAATATTTTAACGGTTTTTGCCTGTGCATCTATTTCAAGATATACAGCCTGTTTATATTGAAGAAACTGCTTCTCCCCAACACCAACCACTGCCGGAATTCCCAGTTCTCCGGCGCGGATGGCCATATGGGAATTCGCACCGCCGTACATTGTCAGGAACCCCAGGATTTTATGTGAAAAAATCCAGTCATAGCCAGGGTCTGCACATGGAATAAGAATAATCTTTCCTTCCAGGTCATTGCTTGTATGCATTGCCATTGTTTCCAGAAGATATACCGGACCACTTGTTTTCCCGGTTGTAATAAAATTAGGCTCTGAATCCGGGTAAAAGAAATGCATGACTTCGTCCGGGCTTGTAATGACTGGCGGAAGCGTTATGGAATTCGTCACTTCACAGGCATGCCTTCCTTTCCTGATGGAATACAGCATGCTTTCCTTTACATCCATGGCCGATGCATACAGCTCATATATCACGCGGATATTCATAAAAGCACAGTCTTCTTTTGATATGCCTTCTGTCTCTCCGATTTGAGCAATCAGCTGAATGGCCCTGCTCAGATTTCTTGTAAACACGAACTTTCCATATTCACGCCCTTCAATGACGGTCTTCATAAAATCCATTAATTCCAGAATATCATTTGCCAGGCCATTTTCATCTAATTTCTTTTTTAAGTCATTTAACTGTGTCAGAGAAAGGCGGAAGATATCTGCATTATTTTCAGCTTCTTTGTCTGGCTGATTGTGCATATGCTCCTGTTTCTCCCAGTCAAAATACAATTCTGGCGCTTCATCATACCGCAGCGATGCAATATCATACGTTCCAGGCCGCAAATGCCCGTATTTTTCTAAAAATGCATTTCTGGAAAGCTCCTTCATATCCGCATTCATTTCTGAGCTGACTGTGCTGACTTCATTCATAAACAGTTCATAGTCAGATTTTGAAAAAATCCCGCACGATACAAGCGACTGCAGAATCTGGACAGCAATAAAAGCACCCCGTGCCAGCCCGGCAAACGGCAGCGTGCCATATCGCTTGCAGTCCTCTAACAGCCAGTACACCTTTCCGATATCATCCAGCCCGCTTCCCATAATCTCATGATAACGTTTATCCAATAGCTGTATCTTTTCATAATCTTTGCGCCAAAGCCCGTTTTTGTGGTCAATAATATGGTTCGTTACATTCCTTAATGCATGTAATATCTTTTGTATTTCTGTCTCTGTAAATCCATAATTTTTTAAAATCTGAATCCGCTCTGATATATCAAGCGTATAACAGGAAAATACAATCTCAAATTCTGCCTTGTCATGCTTTAGCGGGTTATCGGTCAGGCGGGCGATATAATAATTAACCAGCTTTTCACTCAGTTCTTCTTCCAAATCTGCCGGTATAAAAGAATTAAAGCTTACCCTTACATCAATATATGGCAGTCCTGCAAAAGTTACCATCAATGGAAAGCTGCGCAGATTGCGGTACCCATAGTTATCCCTCTGATATGCCCATACGCTGTCCGTAATAATTTCCTGATATAAGGACAGTGCCAGCGGCTTTGGACGTATTCCAATCATTTCGGCGGGATTCCAGTCTGTCATGACACTGTAGACCGTTTTCTGGCCGCATAAAAATGGTTTCGGCATCTGCTCCTGCCAGATTTTCTTTCTGATGCGGCACAATTCCTGTTTCTGACGGCTGAGACTGGCTGGCGGTTCTTTTATGCACAAAGACCTGACCTGTAAAATATACAGGTGATTATCTGCAAACGCAAATTCCACGTCCAGATTTTCCTGTCCGAAAAACTGTTCCAGCTCCTGCAGCGCCTTGCAAAGCTTTTGCATTTCAGCGGGACTATTCTCATCTTCTGCACCTTTAAACTGATAATAAAGAATATTTTCCACATTACTGCCAGAAGTAATTTCTGACGTGGAGCCTGTCATGCTGTAATTGATGACATAATAATTGCCAAGTGTATTGGGGTCTACGGTAAACGCAACCCCTGCCCAGAGATTCTTCTGATTCAGCATTGGCTGCACCAATACCTGATTGGCTGTATCTCCATCTTCGTATGAATCAATTACCTTTTCTGCTGCAAGCATAAAATTTTCCCTGCCACAGACATTCAGGAACGATTCATATTTGCCGGCAAAAGATTGAGCAGCCGTATCTTCCATTAATGCACTGCTGCGGACTGCAACTGATTGTTTCCATGTCAGGCTGTCATATTCCCGCAAAACGCGTTGCCTGTCTTCCTGCCAGTCCCATACCGTAAAACACATCTGCGGAAGAACCTCCGCGGATTTTAATTTTTTATAGAGTCTTTGAAGTGTTTCTGCTTTTGTTCCCAATTTTTCCATACATCAAGAATAAAGTCTTCCTTTCTCCTAAATTACGTTCTATTTTGGTACTGCCTGCTGAAAAACCCTCCTATTTCAGCCATTCATCCTTTTTCGCCATAAGCAGTGCCTTGAAAATCTCAATATCATCTGTTGTCGTAATTTTAATGTTTTTCTCAGAGCCCATCGAAAAATACACGGTTTCACCTAATTCTATCATTAATGTACAGGTTGCTACTGAATTTTCAATGTTCCGTTTTACTGCTTCTTCATGCGCCCATACAAGCTTTTTCAGCGGAAACGCCTGCGGAGTCTGGGCACGTACCAGCAAATCCCGGTTCATCTGCTGTGTGGCATGTTCCCCGTCTTTATGCCCCCTTATCAGCATAGCCTCTGCACATGGTATCGAAGCAACCGCAGAGCCTTTTAACCTGCACTGTGCAATACAGCCAGATATAATTTCCTGTGATACATTTGGGCGGATTGCATCATGGACAAGCACAATGTCGTCTGCCACACAGTATTTTTTTAATTCCCAAATTCCATTGCGGATAGAAAGCATGCCGTTTTCTCCGGCCCTGGCCGCCCATGCAAGCTTGGTAATCCGGTACTGCCTTGCATATGCCCATAAAATTTCATGCCACCCGTCCAGGCATACAACCAGTATCTTGTCAATTTGCGGATGCTTCTGAAATGCTTCCAGTGTATATACAATGACTGGTTTATCATTAATATTTAAAAACTGCTTCGGGATATCCTGATTCATCCGGACACCCTTTCCACCCGCAATCAGCATTGCAACATTCATTTCTGCCCTCTCCATTCGCTTCCAGCATGTTCCGCATATGATTTGTTACTGGCCAAACCAGTATTTCACGAAACCTGGCTTCTTTCCATCATGCCAGCAAGCCCGTCTCTCCAGTGTATTCTGCTGCTCCACCCAAGACCGCACAGCTTTTTTGCATGAAGCAGTGATTTCACTCCGGAAGAATATCCGCGGCGTTCCTTTTCATCTGGATTTTCAAATTTCACCTTTGTGCCTGCCAGTTCCGCCAGATACTCAGCCAGCTGCCTTAAAGTTACCTCTGATTCTTCATCCGCAACATTATACGCTTCTGTGGATTTTCCCCTTAACAAAGCATATAAAACCCCCATTGCAGCATCGGTCACAAAGGTATAAGACGATATCTGCCTGCCGTCACTTTTCAATACAATATCTTCCCTGGCCTGTGCTTTTTTGATAAACTGCGCAACAGCTTTGGAGTCCGATGTCATCATGGTCGGCCCGTAAACCCTGCTGAGCCTTGGAATACAAAAATCCACGCCATTCTCCTGCTGATAAGCATTACAGAGCGCTTCTCCCAGCCTCTTGCTTTCCGGATAACCAGCACGGAGTGTATTACAGTTGATATAGCCCAGATAATCCTCGGTAAATTTCTCCGTGTCACCACGATTCTCTCCATATATCTCAAAGGACGATAAAAAGCAGAATCTGTCCGTTTTCTGCCTTGCAGCATAATCCAGCAGATTCTTTGTCCCGATTACATTCGCTGTAATCGTTCCAACCGGGTCACAGGAATACTGCAGCGGATGTGTATTGCTTGCTGCATGAATGATATAATCTGCTTGCCCGCACTCTGGAATCTGTTCATTTACATCACAGGAAATATATTGAAAAAGCGGATTATCCCAATATTTTGCAAAACGCGTTTTTGCATTTTCTATATTTCTGCTGACAGCAGTTACTCTGATATTACTGTTATAAAGATGATTGTGCAGCATCAGCAAATCTGTCAGGCAGGTTCCTATCATTCCGGAAGCTCCTGTAATCAGAACAGTTCTGCCATAAAGCTTTTTATCTGCAAATATGTTGTCATTTTCCAGCAGTCTTTGCATTTCACAGCTGTATAATTCCATATCCATTCATTCCTTTCCCAAATTCAGCATCTGTTATGAAAGAAATATTTTATCTGCATACGCAGTCTTATAATGACTCCAGTGTTTTTCAAAAAATAAGGTAACCAGCCTTTCCGACACAAATCCCGGATATCGGTCTGCATAAGTATCTGCTTTTTTTCCTCCATGCTGCACGACTGCATCCAGAATCGGAAACAGCCACCCGCACAGCTCATTTAAAACTTCTTTCCGTGCTATCAGCATATTACAGGTCAGATACAGGTTTCCAGAAAACACCCGTTTCGCAAGCTGATAATCATCCGGGTGATTTTTTTGCAGATACTGCATCAGGTATTCCCAGTCTGACGAATCATGCCGCTCTTTGTAATTGTCCCCGATGCTTGGAGCAATGTACGCCGGTACAGGCAGAATTACGTCTATCTGTTCTGTTTCCATACGCTGCACCCAGTCATCCGGCAGTATGAAATGCCTCCGGTAGTGAGACAGTCCGATAATATCATTCGACGCATGCTTCCATATCCAGTATAGCACCGTCAGTTCACAGTACTGCCTGTTTTTATGCGATATGTTATCACCCATACAGTCTGCTATCATCCCTGGTTCAGAAAGTCCAGGTTCCAGAGCCGCTCCTGCCAGAACCGGTTTTTCATACCATGGGCATTCATACGCTGTTTTAAGAGGCTTGTCTGCAGCAGATTTTGCCATATAAATGCACGCATCCATGATGTTTTTTTGTCCCTGGACTTTTCTTTTGGAAATCAGGCTGTCCAGCCTTGTAAAGCTGCGGTTTTCTTTCTGGAATACCTTTTTTACATATTTATTGCGAAACCATGTATCAATATCCGGTGTTACAGGTATCATAACACGAAAACCCATTTTCTGCAGCTGCTGGCTGATTTGCTGATGATAAATCCCTTTCGTTGCAATCAACACCGGCAGCGAATTATCCAGTACCAGATGCCGGCTGATAATATGAACCGGTTTTCCCTGAATGGCTGATTCATTCCCCTCAGAGCTGTCTGCCAGATATCCCTCTACGGAAATATCCGGAAACAATTCTGTAATATAGCCTGTAACTGCTTTTGCCCGTGACTGCGCGCCTGCAATATACAGCCGGCTGCATTCTGACAGCACTTGTTTCACATATGCATCCATTTCATAATTTCCTTTCAAACGCTGGTTACTTCTGCATTTTATTCTGATAAAGAACACGGAACATCTCTACATCTTCCAGCGTATTAATGCGCAGGTTTAAATCAGAGCCTTCTGAAAAATATACCGGTTCTCCCAGCTTTGTAAGCATGACACTGTTATCCCATGCCCCAAGACATTTTTCTGCTTTTGCCCTGTTGTGCAGATTCCAGATAAGCTCAAAATCAAAAGCCTGCGGAGTCTGTACTTTCATAATATCGTAGCGCCCAAGACTCTGATAGCCTTCTACGCCGTTTCCCGAATGCATAATCGTGTCCATAATGCACGTTGCTGCAATGCCCATGCCTTTTTTTCTGCACATCTGCATGCTTTTGCTAATCAGCTCCTGTGATACCATCGGGCGGATTGCATCATGAATAATAACCATGTCCCCGGCCCCCATGCGGTCTTTCAGCATTTCTAAGCCATAGTATGTAGACTGCTGCGTATCTGAACCCCCATGAATAATATCTGTCAGCTTTGTTATGTTAAACTGTTTCCCATAAGCACGGACCATTTCCTGCCAGCCATCCACGCATATAATTACAATTTCATCAATTTCTGGATGATTCTGGAAGCTTTCCAGTGTGTATATGATAATCGGCCTGTCATTTACGTTTACGAATTGTTTGGGAATGTTCATTTTGAAGCGTTTATCAATTCCGCCTGCTAAAATCAGCGCTATATTCATGGGTTTCTCTCCTTCCCGGGCATTTAACCATTTAACTTTTCTCAGCAAGTATCGTATCTAAAATGTTTGCTTCTACAAATGCTTCTGTAAACCATAATATCTTTTCTGGCTGTATTCCGATATCTGTCAGATTTTTCCGAATGTGCCGCATTGTGTTTCTGCTGAATACTGCAATAATCAGCCAGTCAAATTTATCCTTTTGCTGCATAAGATTCTGCGGACTTTCCACCTGCAAGCCAAGTCCCTGATACATTTGATATTCCCGGTCTGCCCACGCTGTAACTGTAATATCTTTTTTTTGCAGGTATTCATAAATACTCCGCCCCAGACTGCCAGCTCCATAAATAACTGCCCTGCTGCCTGGCTCTATGGACCCAAATGGCCTAAGTACTTTTCCTTTCCCGCACTTGTCAAAATCTTCTATCTGACGCAGCAGAAACAGTAATTTCGCATACTGATTCAGCTGTTTCAGCAGACAGTCTGCATTTTTATCTGCATGAAAAGCCTGTCCAAGGCATCGCAGCAATGCCAGATTGCTCTGCCTGTCTCTGGCTGTTTTCTGGCTAGTCATGGAACCTGTTCTTTGCACATAATGATATCCTGCATAATCTGAAACAGCAATCCTGCTGCATTTTAATACATATGGATATGTCACTGCTGCGTCTTCACCGAGCTGAATCTGTTCATCGGTATTCATCTGAATATCCTGCAACATTTTCCGTTTAAATAACTTTGACCACAGATATGGTGACAAACGACATTCATTAAAATCATTATCACAAAGCATGTCCGTCATCAGTTCGGATGCTTCATAAATTCCAGCAGCTATTTTATTCGCTGATTTTTGTGAAACACCCTCAGTTTCCCGGAGGTATGCTGTTTCGACCATTTCAGCTTCTGTCATTTGCATAATTTTAAATAAATGCTCATACATATCTGGTTCAATCCAGTCATCTCCGTCCACGTAGCCAATATAATCCCCGGCAGCTTCCTGCAAGCCAGCCTTTCTTGCACTTACCAGTCCGGCATTTGTTTTGTGGATAACCGTAATTCTGGAATCCTGCTTCTGGTATCTGCGGCAGATTTCCAGTGAATTGTCAGCAGAACCATCATCTACCAGTATAATCTGGAGATTTTTATATGTCTGGTTTATGACAGACTGGATGCATTTTTCAAGATATAATGCTACATTATATATCGGGATTATGATGCTGATAGGCTGTTCCATGCAATCTCCTTTATGAATCGGTATTTAAAAACGGTATACAAAATCAGGGATGTCCTGACTGGCTGGCAGTCCTGTTTCACTTTTTGCAGATTCTGTTTCTTTTTCTTTAAAATACTGCATTTTCCACCTCATTGCTTCCGCACTGAAAATCAATGATACCTCTTTTTCTGTCCCTTCATTTTCCAGACATTCCTGCATGTCTTTTAATGTTTCTATATCATATTCGGCAATTCTGTCTCCTGCAGCATCTTTGATTTGCCAGTTTGTCTCCTGCTCACATGTATTACTTAATTTTTTACTGTTATTAACAGCCCACTGATATAACCTTTCCTCATTTTTTGTTAATTCCAAATTGATTCATTCCTTTCATGTATCTATCTGATATCGTCTTTTATGTGTTCATAAATATACTGTGCTATGATTTTATTTCCTTCGGTTGTAACATGGCACATGTCAAAAAACACTTCCAAATGGTCATCTAAAATGTCCATAGCATCAATAAACCATGGATAGCCTTTGACTTCTTTGACCCTCTGTCTCCAGTCACTGCATATATCTGGTGAATTTTCGAAGTCCATAGCAAAAAATTTTGATACTTCATACTGACGGAATTTTTCATTTAAATAAAATATGGGCTGTGCAAAGCAGTAAAACTTTGCATTTTGTCTTTCTGCTTCCTGCTGCATCATTTTTTCATTGTCCAGCCAGTATTCGAATTTATTATTTATATAGCCGCTCATTGCACCATTAACGCCGTTAACATATCCGGCAGAAAGCTCTGCAATTCCGGCATCATTTACTCCGGAAAAGCTGATAATCATATCTGGTTTTATTTCTCTGGCATCTCTTAATACTTTTGATAATTCCTGCATAGAATAAAACCCAGCCACTCCTCCAGAATATATCGTCACTCTTTTCCCCTGCTTTTTCAATATTTGGAATAATTCCTCCGGCCATGAACTATATTGATAATTGGCACTATCCGATGTCGAACCTCCTATTGTTATTATTTTATAACTGTTATTACTGTTATCCCCTAACAGACAATACCCGGATTTACCTCGCACACCTGACACTCCAAAAAACGCTCCTGCACATACATCTATCATAATATCCGTTCTATTAATCCTGTTTATCTGCTCATACACACTGATGCAATTATGGTTTTCCATTGAAAAACTATATACTTTTATTCTTTCAGCAGCATGTAAAAAATCTTCATAAGGCTGATTAAGAATTACCAGCATATTACTTTTATCTAAAAATGCCAGTTCTGAAACACATTCTACACAATATCCATTCCATTCATGGTTTCCGTTATCATCCATAATCGAAAATGATACATCCAGCATTCTCAAAATTTGCATCCACATATTCGTATAATGCGATTTAATTCCATAAAGAACAACCTGCTTTTTTTTCTCTATCATTTCCTGTAAATTTATAATTACCCAATAAGCTGACATATTTATAGGGGCCTCATATAATTTATTAACAGAATACAGCAAGGCATTCTTATTTACATTTTTCATATATCCTGCATATTTTTCTGGCGACTTTTCATTCAAGTATTCCCAAGGTAATATTCCGGGCACATCATCAATATCTTTTCTATTTTTGTAAAGAATTTGAATATCAGTCCAAAATAACCATTTTTTAATCTTGCTGCATATTTCGTCTGTCCCCCATGTTTGAAACAGTCCATTTCTTGCCATACTAACATCTGTGTGAAAAAGTTTTTCATACTTTACTAATTGTTTTTCCGGAACAAATTTTTTCACCTCATCTAATTCATCATCCAAAATTACAATTACCACATCCGGCCTTCCTTCAAACTGTTCCAAATTTTCAACTTTCCGACCTAAAAGAGATTCAAACCCTTTACCACGTCCCAGTTTATAAAAGCCATCTGGCCTATTATGAAATGTGCATAAAAACCAAATCATATTGATATACGCCAAATCAAAATTGAGTGACTTTAATCCAAAGTAAAAATACACTGATTTATGATAATAAATCTCTTTCATTCTTTTTAGTGGATAAACTTCTTTTTCCTCTGTCCAATAAAAAATGCCTTCTTTATTTAACAATATTTCTTTCTTTCGCTTTTCTATCATCTTATACTTTTTATAATAGACAGATAACTCCCAGTTTTTCCCGCTTAAAAAGATATGATCCGAATATTTATCCCACTGTGCCAGAAACTGGATATATTCTGCGGTATATTCATCCCAGTCTTCTAATAATACACCACTTTACAACTTTTTGAAAAATAAAATAACGCACA
>CAJTSV010000064.1 GCA_910579075.1 uncultured Eubacterium sp. | reverse complement strand
AATCATTCTTCTATACTATATCTTGTATATGTTTCGCTTAGTGCGACAGCCCCTTATCCTGAAAACGGTTAAAAAAACCAGAACAGCAGCAGGAAAAATAACAGGCACAGCAGCAGTGCCCCTGCCCGCTTAATGCTGTTATCCTTCCTGCGCTTTTCTTCCCGTATGGCTTCCAGCTTCCTCTGTGCTGCCTGCTGCTCCCTTTTCAGCTGCTCCAGCTCACTCAGAGGCGTTTCCTGTTCCAGCTGCCCCTGCCTGCTTTGCAGCTTTTTCTGTTCTGGCAGCTGTCCGCCAGGATTCCCCGCCCTGTTTTCCCTGCCGCCGGCAGTCTCCCCCGTCTTTCTGCGGTCTCCAGCATAATACCACACACGTTCATCTCCTGCGACCGAAGCGGTTCCATCCGGGAAATATTCCAGCAGCTTTTTCGCATCTTCTGTACTGATAATGCCGGTCATCACCGGATGCCTGAGGCTTTCTGCCCACATCCTGCTCCCATCAGCGGTGCCTGCGCTGCTTTTTGTGCCATGCACTGCGTCCATTCCTGCCTGCGGCTTTTGTGCAAAATCCAGCAGACGCACCTGGTCAGCCTGACAGAATCCGCCGTCGGTAAAATCCCGGCCTTTTTGCTGGATATCCCGCATCGTGCATTTCAGCGGTTCAAAAATATCATCTGTCTGCTCATACAGCCGGATATCTTCTCCTGTAAAACCATATGCCAGGACACAGTGCTGCGCCCGGCAGCCCTGCGGCTCCACGCCGGCCAGGTCCCTCTGGTCTCCCCCGGCCGCGACAACATACAGCTTTTCATCCAGATATCCGGAAAACCAGCAGACCTGGCGTTCTGCCGTTGCGCGGCGCTTATCCGAGGACAGCAGGCGGTTTGACAGCCGGATTAAAATTCCCCGGTATGCTTCCAGGCCTTTATCACAGATTCTGACATGATAGTCTTTCCTGTCACCTTCCATTTTCGCATTTGCATAAATCCACCGGTATACTGCCATAACCCCCGCCTCCCAGATTTTTTTATCCCGCACAGCCCTGCACAGAAATCCGGCCTGCTGCCGCTTTTTGAACTAATTATCTTTTCCATATTTATGGTCATTTATCCGCTTAATCAGTTCTGCAAGCCGCACATTTTTATTCACATTCATCGTATCTGCCCACGATTCAATCAGAAAATATATTTCCTGCTCTCTGCTTCGTTTTTTCTTATCGTGCCACAAAAGCATATATGCACAGTATTCACTCTGCCGGAAAAACCCGCTGCTTTTTCCATTCCACTTAGCTTCCGCTTTCATATCCTCAACGATTTTCTGTACGGCTTCCACCTGTGCATCCGGCAGATGGCTTCTGCACCAGTACGCCCAGTACCGGATAAGACTCATCTGCTCCCTGTATTTTTGCTTTTTTAATTCCTGGAGCCTGTGCTCCATGCTGCCTGTTTCTTTTCTGTCTGCCTGCGGTTTCTTTTCATTTTCCAATGCTGTCTTGCTTTTTATCTCCCTGCATGCCTTCGTGTTTATGCCGCTATGATTATCCTTCTGGCATGCTTTCCCTCTGCCTGCCTGCTGCATGGGTTTTGCGGCGCTGTTTTTTGGCCTGGATATCGTCCCCTGCTGCAGGTGCACCGCCTGCATTTCTGCATCGCAGCGCATCGTGACATTTTCCAGCACGGTTACAATGCCATCCGGAAAAAAACGCAGCAGCCTTTTCCCGTCCTCTGCACTTATAATTCCAAGCATTACGGGCCGTTTGAGGCTTTCTTTCCACAGCTTCCCGTCTGTTTCCGGGGTACTTGGACAAATATTATAATTTTCATTCTTTTTTTCCATTCCAGACCGTTCCTGCAAATCTTCCAGATGCATCCGGTAAGCAGAAATATCCAGCTTTCTGCCATAGTCCATGCCTGATTCCGTCCCGGTACGCTGGATGTCACGCATTATCTCCTTGAGCGGCTCGAATATGCGGTCATTTTTTTGCATCAGGCAGATATCTGCCCCGGTAAATCCATAGCCCAGGACGCAGTACTGTTCCCGGTATCTGCCTTTTGATATGCCAAGCAGTTCTTCCTGGCTTCCGCCTGCCGCTATCAGATAGATTCCCGCATGGATATAGCCGGCAAACCAGCAGACCTGCTTTCCGGTTTCTTTCCTGCGCTTATCCGCAGACAGCAGGCGGTTCGACAGTTCTATCAGGATTCCCCTGCATGCTTCGAGCTCCGGGTCGCATATGCGGACAAAATAATCTTTCCTGTCACTTTCCAGTTTCGCATTTGCATACAGCCATCTGCATACAGCCATCTTTCCACCTCTTTATCCTGCACAAATAATTATGCAAAACACATCCATCCTGCAGATTTTTTACTGCATTTACGCAAAAAACGCTTCCAGCGGTTTTTCCTCACCATTTTTATCGACATAAACTGCATATTTGCAATTATCTTTCGCACAATCTGTAATATAAGACAGAATTTCCCTGGAATATGCTTTCTGCTCACTTTCAATCAAGGCTTTCTTTTTTTCCAGCTCGCCTATTTTATCCTGATACCTGATTTTCTCCTGTTCCAGCTTTTCTATCAGCTCCTGCCTTCTTTTCATCAGCGGCCCGAAGACGCGGTATGCCCCTCCCATCAGCTTTCCTTTTTCCTCGTTGCTGATATCCGCATTCACGCGCTGGATATGAATCTGGGCATCCAGCTTTGCATATTCTTCTTCTTCCCAGCGCTTTCCTTCCTCTGACATCGCATATCCGACCGACAGCATCAGCGGTATTTCAAAGCCTTCCGGCTCAAAGCCGCTCTCAATCCGGTTTTCCTCGTTTAAGACAAGCGCCCTGCCAAGCGTCGAATGGCAGCATACAATCCTGCGGTCTCCCTGCAGCAGTGCATTTTCTTTTAACAGGGAAATAAGCTCTCTGAATTTTTCCTGGTCGCTGCCGTATTCGATATAATCGGACTTGGTTATATAAAAAAGAAACGGCGTCCGGTCATCGCTGCCCCGGATTTCTTTCGTCTTTTCCATTATATGCCGTATCTGCATAATTTCCTTATTCACTTTTGTCATTTCTTTTTTGCGTTCTACCGAATCCGGGGACAGCCTTTTTAAGGAAGCATACTTGCGGAGAACCTCGCCCGAAATAATATAAATCAGCAGCGTGGAATGCTCCAGCATCGCTTTGAATTCTTCCATCTGCTCCTGATAGGCCGGGTCGCTCCAGTCTTCCTTTGTCAGGGCACCCCTGTAATCCATCCACAGAATATTGCAGACTGTCTTCTGGTCACGCTTGAACAGCAGCTCATACTGCTTGTTTTCCATGCTCCCTGCCGGAAGCCTTCCTTCCAGCATATCGATATACGTGTCAGCAAAATCATCCATAATGCGCGCCGCGCGGCTGCCGTCTGCCAGAAGGCTGAACTTGACCTGCGAGCCGCCGTTTTTTGCCGCAATCCCGCCGCCCTGCGTCATATGGTTAAAGGTACAGCAGGCTGCAACGGTTTTCCCGCTGCTTGTCCCGCCTGTAACCAGTATATTTACATTTTTGCTGTTAATATCCATGTTTTCCTCCTATAACTGCCCCTGATGGCTGCATAAGCCTGCCAGTGTCCTTTACGGCTGCCCGTTTTCGATGTCTTCTTCCGGCCACAGCTTCTGCTGGATTTCCAGAATCATCTTGTCACAGTTATTGATAAACAGCTCCAGGCGGACGGATTCTTTTATCTTTTCTTCCCGCATCTGCCGGATTGCTTCAATTTCCTGCTGCAGGTATTCCCGCATCCCGGGACTGTTTTTTTTATCCGGCGCAGTCGCAGCCATGCGTACCTTCCACTGAATCAGCCGTTCATTTTCCTTTTCCATATATTTCTGTGCCGGGACAGCTTCCTGCCTGGTCAGCATTTTTACCTTTGGGGAAACTGCCATATTTAAATAGCGTTCCTTAAATTCCTGCACCTGCCTTGGCGTAACCTTTGGAAAGCAGCGCAGCACTTCTTCTTCCGGAATCTGATACCCTTCTTTTTTGGAACGCAGCACAGCCTGCAGGCTGATGTCCGGGTCTTCTGCCATTCCCTTTATTTTTTTGCTCAGATACTGCTTATTGCCGCCTGTCATTTCTGCCAGCATTTCCACCGTAAACATAAAAGACTGCTTAATCATATTCATATTCCTTTTCGTCCGCAGGTTCTTCCTGTCCGTCCCATTCTCCTGCATCGTCTTCTTCCCAGTCTCTGTCCCCGCACGGGCGGACACCGCCTTGCGGCGTTTTCCCCGTAATTTTTTCAAGCAGCTGGTTCCAGAAGCCTTCCGGCATATCCAGCTCCATATTTTTGCAGCACCGTTCCCAGAGCGTGGAAAGCCCGATTTCCAGTACTTTTCCGGCAATCACGATTTCCAGCAGGAAAAACAGCGCTTTTGCTGCCACAAAGACGGCTGCCACGCCGAACAAAAGCTTTGCGTTTTTTTCCGTAAATATCCTGCCAAGATAGCTGTATGCCATTTTCCGCACATGCTCCGGACTGCTTCCCGACCGGAGCATGGAAACCGAAGACACGCATACCGGAACCGCCTGCTGCACCATCAGCTCCTGTTCTTCCTCAGAATATGTCTCCTGCAGGTCTTGCTGCATCATCTCCGAAACAAGGAAATCCATCAGAAAGCAGAAATCCCGTTCCGCTGCCTGTGCATTTATTCTGCCAAATTCTGTCTGCCACCCGGCCCCGATTTCAGCCAGAATCCTGCGGTTTTCATCATCGTAGCCAATTCCCGCATACTGCATCAGGGAAACGGTTTCGTCAAAGCGTTTCTGGAATTCGCTTTCCGTAACGCCGTCCTGCACCCTGTCCCATTCTTCTTCATATTTCTGCTCCAAAAGGGCTTTCAGGCTGCTGGCGGATACTTCGTCCAAAAGCCTGCTGATTTGTGCCCCTATCATCATTTCCACATTCAGCAGATACCGGTAGCGCTCGGTCTCGTCCATATGAAATTCCAAAATGACATTTTCCAGCATCTGTGTTCCCTGCCAGGATTCGAGCTGTATCAGGCTGCGGCATTCTCCGGCATATGCCCCGAACTGCTCCTGCGCAGCCTTCCAGGCATCCATGCGTCTTTGAAAAACTGCTTCGAGCTTTTGTTTTTCGTGCATGTCGGCCGTATTTTGTACATGCAGCTTCCGGTATTTTTCGAACAGAAAATCTTCCACGGCATGCGAAGGCCTGGCCTTTTTATCGTCCAGCCATTCCTGCATGATTTTTCCAGCATTGATTTCTTCCATATTGCAGCCTCCCGGGTTCCTGATATCGTATTTTTCTGTCACGATACTGAGTGCGGTTATTATAGCATAATATCTATATAAAATCAACTGTTAAATCGATTTTAAATGTCTATGCAGAATTTTAATTGTTACTGTTCACACAGACTTTGCAGGGTCTGCCCCAGGGGCATTCACTGCAAAGTCCGTAAGAAAGTGATTCAGGCTATTGCTTAACAAAGAATTATCACATATAATCTGTATAGAAATCCGGTGGTTTTGAACAAGCCATTAAGATTCTGAAATAACTGCATTCCGTATTTTTGCTAATATATAAAATACAAAACATTTGACATCATTTCGTATGCGGTTTATTTTCAATCATGAACAGAATGCAAAGGAGACAGAATGCATGGATAACATCAAAGATGAGCAGCTGAAAAAAATATTATCTGAACTTGCAGAAAATCTGATTCACGTTTATGGAAAACGATTAAAAGAAGTAATATTATATGGTTCTGTGGCAAGGGGAGTGCCTTCAAAAGAATCCGATATTGATATCATGGTTTTAGTGGATGCGGATGATAAAGTGCTTCGGGATTATAGTGAAAAACTCAGTGATGTGTCTGCAGATATTTCGATTAAATATTTACGAGTATTTTCAATCATTGATATCAGTTATCAGGAATATCTGAATTGGAAACAGGTACTGCCATATTACAGAAATATATCTGAGGAAGGAATTATTCTTTATGCTGCTTGATACACAGACACTGTGTGAATACAGGCTGGAACGTGCAAAAGAAGACCTGCTGACTGCAGAAAGCAATCATCGGTCTGGGTTTTATATAGCTTCTATAGAAATATATTTGAAAAAGGGAATCCTATCATAATGAAATACACTTTTAACATTTCCAGAATCCCGTCAGGACAGGCACTTCTGCCTTATCCATACGGGATTTCGGAAATATTGCCATCCTAAAATACCATGTACTGCCAAAAAAGCCTGGCGCTAAAACCTGCCACGTCCATACCCCATGCCTCTGCCACAGCCATATCCCCTGCCGCAGCCGTTTGCATAATTGTCACAAATGCCGTCTCCGTTTTCGTCCGCAAAATACCTGCCGGCGTATCTGCCCTGGCCGCGTCCCCAGGCACAGTTATCACAAATGCCGTCCTTGTTTTTGTCCGTAAAATTATCACAGATGCCATCCCCGTCTTTGTCTGCATAAAAGTGTACGGGATTTACAATTTTGCGGGAAACGGCTGCCGTAACCGGTGTTGTCAGGCTCAGTGCAGCTGCTGCTGCTAACATCCATGCACATATTCTTCTTTTCATGATATCATCCTCCATTTTCTTTCTCAAATATGCTCCAGCCCTGTGGCCGATTCTTATCATATCGGAGGAATGTGTCATTTTGATGGCATTTATGAGAAGATTGCGCAACATTTTTCATTCAGCCTGAGACCGTTTTTCTTCCGGGATATGGAAGACAAGCGTCGTCCCCTTTTGCAGCGTGCTTTCGACGGAAACCGTAATTCCATGCCGGTCTGCAATGCTTTTCAGAATGGCAAGGCCAAGCCCTGAGCCTTTGGCCCGGCTGTTTGCGGAACGGTAAAAGCGTTCAAAAATATGCTCCAGGTCCTGTGGCGGAATGCCGCAGCCGCTGTCCTGGATAGTTACTGACAGCTGCCCGTGCTTTTTTGCGGCAGATACGCAGACCGTGCTTCCCTGCGGGGAATATTGAATGGCGTTGTCCAGGGTAATAAGAAACATCTGGCGCAGCCGCCCGTAATCCCCTTCTATCCAGTGGATATCCAGCTCCTTTTCGTAGCGGATGCAGATGGATTTTTCTTTGGCAAGCACCCGCACGGCCCGTACTGCATCGTCCAGTGCCAGAAAAAGATTCATGCTTTCTTTTTCAATGGGAAAATCATTGTTCTGCAGGCGGGACAATTCCAGCATGTCATTCACCAGGCGCTGCAGGGAAATGCATTCTTTCAGCATCTGGCGCTCGTATTCACGGGCTTTACTGCCTGTTACGACCCCGTCGCAGACGGCTTCCAGCGAGCTGCGGATAACCGTTACGGGCGTGCGCAGCTCGTGGGAAATATTCGAAATATAATTTTTCTGCATCTGTTCCATCCGGCTGCTTTCCTGGCGGGCTGCTTCCAGCTTTTCTGCCAGCAGTCCTGTTTCCATGGCCAGCCTGCCAAGCTCTGTCCTGTCATGCACCTCTGCCTGCACCTGATAATTTCCCCCTGCCAGTTCCCGGATGGTATGGGCAATCTGATGTATCGGATAAATAAAACGCCTGGATAAAAAAAGAGACAGCATGCCGGACAGCAGCAGTGCCAGCACCAGGCAGGCAGCAAGAATGGTAACTGCCAGA
Source organism: uncultured Eubacterium sp. (assembly GCA_910579075.1). Lineage (GTDB taxonomy): Bacteria > Bacillota > Clostridia > Lachnospirales > Lachnospiraceae > Eubacterium_J. The sequence goes on along the minus strand of CAJTSV010000064.1, from coordinate 14,718 downwards.
ACATAGCTTTCCTGATGCATGCCGGCCGTATTCCGGATTACGACTGCTGCCAGAACCTGGCCGCTTTGATACACCGGCATGCCGGCATAAAAAATACGGGTTCCGTCTTCTGATTTCTGGCGGTCATGCTCATAACGGCCGCTTGAAAATACACGTGCGGCAAATTCCAGCACTTTCTGTTCCGGTACTTCCTGGCCCGATACTTCCCGGCCTGGCACTTCCTGTTCTGATACTTCCTGGCCTGGCACTTCCTGTTCCGGTACTTCCTGGCCTGGCATATTTTCCCTGCTTCCATGCCTGCCATAGGTAAATGGCTTTCCCTTGCCATCCATAATATAAACATCCGCCATGGCAATATCATCCACAAACCGCAGATAAGCCCCGCGTCCCTGGCCGCGCGCTGCAGCGGATGCATCCAGAAACTGCTCCAGCTGTCCCGCAATGATGCCAGCCCTGGCCTTGAGCTCATTTTCCAGATGCTGGTATGTAAAATAGCGGAATACGCCTAAAAATCCGGTAAAAGCCGTGACTGCAAAAAAAGCAAGCAGCGCGGTAAAATAGCGGAATAGCTTTGCTGTCATTTTATTCATAGCCGGCCTCAAATTTGTACCCGACACCGCGGACAGTCACAATCTCCCAGTCCGGGTGGCTGTATGCATCCAGCTTCGCCCGCAGCCGCTTGATATGGGTGTCCACGGTTCTGTCATCCCCGTAATAATCATAGCCCCAGACCGAATCCAGAATATGGTTTCTTGTAAATACCGTCCCGGCATGGGAAGAAAGCAGCCACAGAATCTCGATTTCCTTTTTGGTCAGATGAATTTCCCGACCATCCAGGGTCACCTGATACCGTTCCAGAGAAATACACAGGCTGCTTTTGGAAACTGCAAAAGCCAGCCCGGATTCCGCCGCGTCCATGCGCCGCAGCACAGCCCGCAGCCGTGCCATAACCTCGGAAGGCGAAAACGGCTTGACGACATAATCATCCGCACCGATATCCAGCCCCATAATGCGTTCAAAATCCTCGCCCCGGGCTGTAATCATAATAACCGGTACCATGGATGTCCTGCGAATCTGGCGGCAGACCTCAAAGCCATCCATTTCCGGCATCATCACATCCAAAAGAATGGCATCAAACCGGCAGGATGCAGACAGCTCCAAAGCTTCCCGTCCTGTTTTCGCAGTCTGCACGCGGTAACCGTCTCTTTGTGCATATTCTTTCAATACATCCAGAATCTGTTCGTGGTCATCTGCTATCAGAAGTGTTTTCATATGCAGCACCTCTCCCTGTATTGCATATCATGACTGCCAGTCATGATATGGAGTGTGCGTATTGTAGCATAATATCCATATAAAATCAATGATTCCATTCCTTTTATTTATCTATATTATAGAAAAACTATCAGCTCAAACGCAAAAAACGAATCATATGTTAAAAATCGATTGACAATAACTACAATTGATTTTATACTAATATTGAACTTGTATATTTCAACTGTCATAGAATAAATCCGAATTTTACAAGTTTTGTAAAACAGCAAAACAAATTTCACAAATTACGGGAAGGAGTGCAAAGATGTAAAGGCCTTATTGTTTAAAATTCAAATCCAATCAGATTTGACAAAAAAAGTAACATTTTAATTTTATAGTTATTCTTTAAAGGAAGAAAGCTTATAAAGATGAAAAACAAATTAATGAAAAGACTCTTAGTTCTTTCTACAACAATTAGTATTATTTTATCAAATTCAAATCCCGTAAAAGCAGCACAATGTTATAAAAATTGGTATCTGACTAGTAATTGTTTTAATTGTGATGATTCAGCTTATAATGCTTCGCAAGCAGATAGTTGTCCAGCAAAACATCCAAGACAAAACGGCATAAAGTTATGTACCTCACATTTATCTTCTATGTCATCGACAGCATCTTATTATAAAAGAGGTTTTTCCGATTATAATTGTCTTGCATATGCACTCGGGAAAAATGATGTTCAGTCGTGGACATGGCCTTCAACATGGGGAGACGGCCCATCTTTATCAACGTTTAAAAATTGGATATCAGCAAAAGGATATCGTTATACAACAAATGCATCTCAGGCAACGGGTAAAAATATTATTTATGTTTATGTAAATAATAATAAGGTAGTACATTTCGCTAGAAAATATACATTAGATGGACAATCGGTGTCAGGTGCAGCAACAATTTCAAAATGGGGTGCATGTTCCTTGTATAAAACAACAAATGTAAATCCATATAATTCTGGGTCTGGTTATGGAACAATGCAGTTAATATGTTATAAATAGAAAGGAATGGTACTCTCATGAAAAAAACAATTTGCATAACGCTTCTTTTAATCTCCATTGCAGGCGGAGTATTTTTTGCCAGCAGCCAAAAGAATCCTGCAGAATCCTGCGCAGCAGCTGTAGATAAAAATTTTACCCTGTTAAGTAACGCTTATTCCGTGGAAACACTTTTAAACTCAAGTCCATATGCTTACATCGATAATGATTTCTATAGAAATATCGTCAGCCTGGGATTTGATGCCGTACAGGTATTGCAGGAAAAGAATGCGGATGGCGAATTTTCAGATTTGAATTCTTATATTGCCGCCATAGCGATACAGGAAATCACAGGCTGCAATCTATACAGCATCACAGGCATTGATTTTGAAACAGCTGATGAATTTTATAGCCTGTGGGATAAAACGATTGCAGATATGCCGGAAAATTTAACCATCCTTCTTGGAAACCACAGCATGGATGTCAGAGAAAAAATAACAGCATTAAAAAAATACGGCATATTTGGAGAAGCTGCTGCATACGCTGTTTCTGAAAGCAGTACAGAAACGATGCCATTTCTGGGAGAATCAGATGCTGATACATTTACAGAAAGCGAAAAGCTGCTGATAAAAGGCATGATTCATTCCAGTACAGATGAATTGTACAAAGCAGCAGATTATCTGGCGCAGTATCAGAAATAAGCTTTTTCCCCAAAGCTGTGGCATGCCACATGGCCAGAAAAAACCGTGAATCCGCCCTTTCCCGGCAGATTCACGGTTTCCATTCCCTGTGTTTCCCAGTCAGGACAGAATCACAGTCCGCACCTGAAATAATTTCTATTTTACAATCCGCACCTTAAATACGCCCTTCATTTCTTTCATTTTTAAAACCGCTTCCTCGGTCATCGGCGCATCCAGGTCAAACATCGAGTATGCATAATCCCCTTTGGACTTATTGGTCATATTTGCAATATTAATATCGCATTCGCCAAAAATGGAAGTAAACTTCCCAATCACGCCCTTGCTGTTTTTATGCAGCACAGCTACCCTTCCTTCGGTCGTGCACTCTCCCATATCGCAGTTCGGGTAGTTCACGGAATTGCGGATATTTCCGTTTTCCAGGTAATTGCGGATTTCCTGTGCAGCCATAACGGCACAGTTGTCTTCGGACTCCTCGGTCGACGCGCCCAGATGCGGTATCACGAGGCAGCCTTTTTTGCCGGCCGTCGTCTGGTTTGGAAAATCCGATACATATTTTTTCAGCCTGCCTTCTGCCAGCGCTGCCACAACCGCTTCTTCATCCACAAGCAGGTCCCTGGCAAAGTTTAAAATAACAGCATCCGGCTTCATCAGGGCAATGGCTTCTTCGTTAATCATCTTTCTGGTCGCATCCAGTAACGGCACATGAATTGTGATATAGTCGCATTCACGGTAAATATCTTCCACGTTGCGCACATGCCTGACATTGCGTGACAGGTTCCATGCCGCATTGACGGAAATATACGGGTCATAGCCATAGACTTCCATATCCAGATGCGTTGCTGCATTTGCTACCCGGATGCCGATGGCACCAAGCCCGATGACACCCAGCTTTTTGCCGGCAATTTCACATCCGGCATACGCTTTTTTCTGTTTTTCCGTCATCTTTGCCAGCTCTGGGTTGTCTTTTTCTGATTCCACCCAGTTTACGCCGCCGTTCACATCACGGCTTGCCAGAAACATTCCTGCAAGCACGAGCTCCTTGACGCCGTTTGCATTTGCCCCCGGTGTATTAAATACCACAATGCCTTTTTCCGCACAGGCTTCCAGCGGGATATTATTTACGCCCGCACCGGCCCTTGCCACGACATCCAGCGTTTCCGGCAGCTCCATGTCATGCATCGAGGCAGAACGCACGAGCGCCGCGCTGGCTTCGTTTATGTTTTCTGTTTTCTGATAGCCTTCTTCTAATACGTCCAGGCCCACCTGTGCGATGGGATTTAAGCATATATACTGAAACATGTTTTCTTCCTCACTGATTTTTTATTTGTTTGCTGCCTCAAATTCCTTCATAAATGAAACAAGCTTTTCCACGCCTTCCTTCGGCATCGCATTATAAATAGAAGCACGCATGCCGCCAACGCTGCGGTGTCCTTTTAAGTTTACAAGCCCGGCTTTCGCTGCTTCTTCGACAAACTTTGCATCCAGCTCTTTATTGCCTGTTACAAACGGCACATTCATCAGGGAACGGTCTTTTGCTTCCACAGTCCCGTGGAACATGCTGCTGTTATCCAGAAAATCATACAGAATCTGCGCTTTTTCTTCATTGCGCTTCTTCATTTCTTCCAGCCCGCCCATGTTCTTTAACCATTTGAATACCTTGCCGCACATATAAATGCCGTAGCATGGCGGCGTATTGTAAAGCGAGTCGTTATCCGCATGTGTCTTGTATTTTAACATCGTAGGCGTTCCCTCGAGGACGTCTTCGGTAATTAAATCTTCCCGTATAATGACAATGACAACGCCGGCCGGCCCGATGTTTTTCTGGACGCCGCCATAAATAATGCCGTATCTGCCCACATCCACCGGTTCTGATAAAAAGCAAGAAGATACGTCTGCCACTAATAAATGGCCCTTTGTATCTGGCAGCTGCCTGAATTTGGTTCCGTAAATCGTATTGTTTTCACAGATGTATACATAATCCAGGTCATCCGGAATATCCAGGTTCGAGCAGTCCGGAATATAAGAAAACGTCTTGTCTTCAGAAGATGCCAGCTTTACAGCTTCCCCGTAAATCTGTGCTTCCTGGTATGCCTTCTTTGCCCACTGCCCGGTTACGATAAATCCGGCTTTCCGGTTTTTCATCAGGTTCATTGGAATCATGGCAAACTGCTGGGATGCCCCGCCCTGTAAAAACAGCACCCGGTAATTATCCGGGATATGCATCAGGTCACGGATATCCTGCTCTGCTTCCTTAATAATCGTATCATATACCTTGGAGCGGTGTGACATTTCCATAACGGACATGCCGCTGCCTTTATAATCCAGCATTTCTTCCGCTGCTTCGCGCAGTACTTCTTCCGGCAGAACTGCCGGGCCTGCAGAAAAATTATAAACCCTGCTCATATTGCTCATTCCCTCCTATTTATAAGTCTTCCTCAGAAAACGCCTCGCTGATTGGCGCTCCCGGCGCTACCATCGGCCACACCTTATCGTCGCTGTCAATGATGCAGTCCAGCACAACCGGCCCGTCTGCATGCAGCGCCTGCCCGAATGCGGCGTCGAATTCTTCGCGTGTCGTCACGCGCACGCCCTTTGCTCCCATTGCCTCAGCCAGCTTTACAAAATCCACGGCATCGTTTAATACCGTTGCGGAATACCGCTTTTCATAAAATAAATTCTGCCACTGGCGCACCATGCCAAGCACATGGTTGTTGATAACGACTTCAATCAGCGGCAGCTTCTCCCGTACAGCGGTTGCCAGCTCGTTCATATTCATGCGGAAGCAGCCGTCCCCTGCAATGTTGACAACTGTTTTATCCGGGCACGCCGTTTTGGCTCCAATCGCCGCGCCAAGGCCGTAACCCATGGTCCCAAGCCCGCCGGACGTTAAAAAGTGCCTTGGCTTTGCATATTTATAATACTGTGCTGCCCACATCTGGTGCTGCCCGACTTCGGTAACGATAACCGCATCCCCTTTTGTCTTTTCATAAACCGTTTCTACAATATAAGGCCCGCAAAGCACGTCAGGATGATATTTCAGCGGATATTTCTGTTTTAATCCGTCAATCTCAGCCAGCCATTCTTCATGGTTCTGCGGTTCCAGCTGCGCATTGACCCTTGCCAGCGTTTCTTTCAGATCCCCGATGACGCTGGATGTAACAATAATGTTTTTATTGATTTCTGCCGGGTCGACATCAAACTGGACAATTTTGGCCTGGCTTGCAAACCTTGCTGCATTTCCGATGACACGGTCGCTGAACCGCACCCCGACTGCCAGCAGCAGGTCGCACTGGCTGACCCCGTAGTTGGACACCTTTGTCCCGTGCATCCCGAGCATTCCGGTATAGTTTGGTTCTGTCCCGTCAAACGCGCCTTTTCCCATCAGGGAATCACAGACCGGTGCCTGCACCCTGCGGACAAATTCGCGCAGTTCTTCGGACGCATCCGATAAAACAGCGCCGCCGCCTGCAAATATAAATGGCTTTTTGGATTCTTTGATATACTGCACGGCTTTGTCGATATCTTCCTGGCGCAGCTTTACCGTTACACGCTCCGGCAGGCTGGCCGTTTCCGGGATATATTCGGCTTTATCTGCCGTCACGTCCTTTGGAATATCCACAAGCACCGGGCCCGGCCGCCCTTTTCTTGCAATGGTAAATGCCCTGCGCAGTATTTTTGCAAGGTCTGCCACATCTTTCACAATAAAGTTGTGCTTCGTAATCGGTGTCGTAATGCCCGCAATGTCAATTTCCTGAAAGCTGTCCTTGCCAAGCAGCGGGACATTGACATTACAGGTAATGGCAACGAGCGGAATGGAATCCATATAAGCCGTTGCAATTCCCGTAACCAGGTTGGATGCACCCGGGCCGCTCGTTGCCAGGCACACGCCTGTTTTCCCGCTGCTGCGCGCATAGCCGTCCGCCGCATGGGATGCCCCCTGTTCATGGGATGTCAGGACATGCCTGATTTCATCCCGGTGTTTATACAATTCATCGTATACATTTAATATCGCGCCGCCCGGATAGCCGAATACGGTGTCGACGCCCTGTTCCTTCAGGCACTCTATCAATATCTGCGCCCCTGTCAGCTGCATGAAATCTGCCTCCTTTCCCGTTTATTCCGTCTGGTTCCCGGCACCCGGATTCTGTAAAATAGCGCCACGGTTCCCGGATGTTACAAGCGATGCGTAGCGGGACAGATAACCGCTTGTCACCTTCGGCTCCCTTGGCTGCCACTGCGCCCTTCTTTCGGAGAGTTCCTCGTCCGAAACAGCCAGCTCCAGTTTCATTTCCGGGATATTAATCCGAATCGTATCGCCTTCTTTGACAAGCGCAATCGGCCCGCCGACAGCGGCTTCCGGCGACACGTGCCCGATGGACGCGCCGCGGCTTGCACCTGAAAAACGCCCGTCGGTAATAAGCGCTACCGAAGAACCAAGCCCCATGCCTGCAATGGCAGACGTCGGGTTTAACATTTCCCGCATGCCCGGGCCGCCTTTTGGCCCTTCGTAGCGGATAACCACGACATCGCCGGCTTTGATGCTGCCGCCCTTAATGGCTGCAATCGCGTCTTCCTCACAGTCAAATACCCGCGCCGGGCCTTCGTGCACCATCATTTCCGGCACAACCGCAGAACGCTTTACAACCGAGCCGTCCGGGGCGAGATTGCCCTTTAATACAGCCAGGCCGCCTGTTTTGCTGTATGGATTATCCAGCGGGCGGATAACTTCCGGATTTTTATTCACGGCGTCTTTGATATTTTCCCCAACGGTTTTTCCCGTTACCGTCATGCACTGCGTATGTATCAGGCCGATATCGGCTAACTGCTTCATGACCGCATATACGCCGCCTGCCTCGTTTAAGTCTTCCATATACGTCGGGCCTGCCGGGGCAAGATGGCATAAGTTCGGGGTCTTTTCGCTGATTGGATTTGCAAAAGCAATATCAAAATCAAACCCGATTTCATGCGCAATCGCCGGCAGGTGCAGCATGCTGTTTGTCGAGCATCCAAGCGCCATATCCACGGTCAGTGCATTGATAACCGCTTCCCTGGTCATAATATCCCTTGGACGGATATTTTTTTCCAGCATTTCCATAACCGCCATTCCGGCATGCTTTGCCAGCTTGATGCGCTCGGAATAAACCGCCGGAATCGTGCCGTTGCCGCCAAGGCCCATGCCAAGCGCTTCGGTCAGGCAGTTCATGGAATTTGCGGTATACATGCCTGAGCAGGAACCGCAGGTCGGACATGCCTTCTGTTCAAATTCACGCACGTCTTCTTCACTCATTGTACCGGCTGCATAAGAACCGACTGCCTCAAACATGGAAGAAAGGCTTGTTTTCTTTCCTTTTACATGCCCGGCCAGCATCGGGCCGCCCGATACAAATACGGTCGGCACGTTAATCCTTGCCGCAGCCATTAAAAGCCCCGGTACATTTTTATCACAGTTTGGCACCATCACGAGCGCATCAAACTGGTGCGCCAGCGCCATGCATTCCGTGGAATCCGCAATCAGGTCCCTTGTTACAAGCGAATATTTCATGCCGATATGTCCCATCGCAATGCCGTCGCAGACTGCAATGGCCGGAAATACGACCGGAACGCCGCCTGCTTCCGCCACGCCTAATTTTACTGCATTTACAATTTTATCCAGGTTCATATGGCCCGGCACGATTTCGTTATAAGAGCTGACGATGCCGACCATTGGTTTTTTCATTTCTTCTTCGGTAAAGCCAAGTGCATGGAACAGCGAGCGGTGCGGTGCCTGCTGCATGCCGGCTTTTACGTTATCACTTTTCATATATAGTAAACTCCTTTTTCCGCTAATCTATTTATTTTAAGAGTATTTCTTTGATTTCAGATACGAAACAGGCTGCTTTCCCCGTCTTTCCTTTCTCATGTTCAGCATCCGGAATACCGTACCTTTAATTGCCATGGATTCTTTTGCAGATTTCATCGCCCATCTGCGCTGTTCCAACCTGCGTCACTTCTGCTTTTTTCCGGTCTTCCTGCGGCATAATGTCAATCGTGCGGTAACCGTCCTTTAACACCTGTTTTACCGCTGCTTCCACGGCATCTGCTTCTTTGTCCAGGTCAAAGCTGTAGCGCAGCATCATGGCTGCCGATAAAACAGCTGCGATTGGATTTGCAATTCCTTTGCCTGCAATATCCGGCGCAGAACCGCCGCTCGGCTCATACAGGCCGAATTTTGTATTGTTTAAGCTGGCAGACGGCAGCATTCCAATAGACCCGGTCAGCATGGAAGCCTCATCCGACAGAATATCCCCAAACATATTTTCGGTTAAAATCACGTCAAACTGCTTCGGGTCTTTGACAAGCTGCATGGCACAGTTGTCCACAAGCATATGCTCATAAGCGATATCCGGGTAAGCTTTTGCAGTTTCTTCTACGATTTTTCTCCACAGGCGGGAAGAATCCAGCACATTTGCCTTGTCTACGCTTGTCACCTTCCCGCGGCGCTTTCCGGCAATGTCAAACGCGCGTTTTGCAATCCGCCTGATTTCTTCTTCATTATATGTCAGCGTATCTTCTGCGGTTAAAAGCCCGTCACGCTGCTCGGTTACGCGCTTTCCGAAGTACAGTCCCCCGGTCAGCTCACGCATAATCATCATGTCAAATCCGTCCCCGATAATGTCGTCTTTTAACGGGCACGCTTCTTTTAATTCTTCATATAAATAAGCAGGCCTTAAATTTGCAAACAGATTCAGCGATTTGCGCAGCTTTAACAGCCCTGCTTCCGGCCTCAGGGACGGCTCTAACTGATACCACGGAGAAGTCGCCGTGTTGCCGCCGATAGAACCCATCAGGACGGCATCGGAAGCCTTTGCCTGTTCGATAGCCCCGTCAGTCAGCGGAACGCCTGTGGCGTCAATCGAACACCCTCCCATTAAAATATCCTCGTAATCAAACTGGTGCCCGAAGGTATCACCGATTTTATCCAATACTTTCCTTGCTTCTGCTGTAATCTCCGGGCCGATTCCGTCCCCGGCAATTACTCCTGCACGATATTTCATATGAAAACTTCCTTTCTTTGAATTTCAGCAAGCGTCCGGAACGCCTGAAACAGCACCGTTTTATCAGCCTGTTTCTGTCTGTGCGGCCCCGCGCTTTCCTGTTCTGTCTGTTCGTAAAAAAGTCTGTCGGGTTCTATCATATAACTTTTGGCCTGATTTTTCAACCATGAAATCAAAAACTGTCTGAAATTACCTGAAAAAGGCGATTTCAGACAGCTTATCCTGCCAATCATTTACTCTTTTTGTTTTCGACCGCATTTGCTGCATTTTCCGGTTTTTCTACAACTGAAATGGCTGCACGCTGCATCGGAATGCGGCAGTTTTTGTTGCTTCCAAACTCTACGATTACCGTATCGTCTGAAATATCAATAATGGTGCCGTAAAATCCGCTCGTTGTCAGTATCGTGTCGCCTACCTCAAGCGCTGCAAGCATGGCGTCCTTCTTCTTCTGCTCCTTCTGCTGCGGACGGAGCATGAAAAAGTACAGGAACGCAACCATAATAACAAGCGAAATGACCATGCTGGCAATGCCGCCTGTCGCATCTGCCGAAGCTGTGATACCTGCTAAAATCATTTTTTTCCTCCTAAAAAACTGCGTGTCTGGTTTTGCACAGACCTTGTTTGATACACAAAAGGTATTGTACACGAAGATACGGGTTTGGGCAACCTATTTTAGAAAAATTTAACTTATTCCAGGCGTTTCTTCTGTTTTTTCCAAAAACCCTTCCAGCTTTCTTTTCTTATAGCCCGCAAAATCCCCTGCATCCAGGGCATCCCGGATTTCTTCCATCATATGGTTATAAAAATACAGGTTATGCAGCACGCACAGGCGCATTCCGAGCATTTCTTTTGCTTTGAGCAGATGCCGGATATACGCGCGGCTGTACCTGCGGCAGGCCGGACACGGGCAGCCTTCTTCTATCGGGCGCATGTCTGTTTCGTACCGGCGGTTAAACAGGTTCAGCTTTCCATGGCCGGTATATACATGCCCGTGCCTGCCGTTTCGCGACGGGTATACGCAGTCAAAGAAGTCCACGCCGCGTTCCACGCTTTCCAGAATATTTTCCGGCGTGCCGACGCCCATTAAATATACCGGCTTATCCACTGGCAGATGCGGCACGGTAACCTCCAGCACATGGTACATTTCTTCGTGCGTCTCGCCAACGGCAAGCCCGCCGATGGCATAGCCGTCCAGCTCCATCTCGGAAATACGTTTTGCATGGTCCACGCGGATATCGTCAAAAACCGCTCCCTGGTTAATGGCAAACAGCAGCTGATTTGGATTAATCGCCGATTCCAGGCTGTTCAAACGGGCCATTTCGTCTTTGCACCGTTTCAGCCAGCGCGTCGTGCGGTCTACCGAATTCTGGACATACGTGCGGTCTGCACGGCTGGACGGGCATTCGTCAAACGCCATAGCAATGGTCGATGCCAGGTTGGACTGAATCTGCATGCTCTGCTCCGGCCCCATAAAAATATTGCGCCCGTCTACATGGGAACGGAAATAAACGCCTTCCTCTTTGATTTTGCGCAGGTCTGCCAGCGAAAACACCTGAAACCCGCCGGAATCGGTCAGTATCGGCCGCTCCCATGCCATAAATTTATGCAGTCCGCCCAGTTTTTTTATCAGCATATCCCCCGGGCGCACATGCAGGTGGTAGGTATTGGACAGCTCCACCTGCGTGCCGATGCTCATCAAATCTTCGGTGGACACGGCACCTTTAATTGCCCCGCAGGTTCCTACGTTCATAAATACCGGGGTCTGGATATCCCCATGCACCGTATGCAGGACGCCGCGCTTTGCCCTGCCTTCTTTTCTGATTAATTCATACATATTATTTATTCTTATTTACAATCCTTGTCTCATATTTTCCGGTTGCAGTTTCGAGAAACCGCACAAACAGCGATACCTTATTTTCCTGATTCAGGTTTGACCATACACAGTCGGTAAATGCATCAATGTCGCCTGAAATGCTAACACGCACCGGCTCGCCCTCAAAGCTTGGCAGCGGCTCCCCGTCTCCTTTGTATGTATGGATAAAATGGCCTTCCCCGGCCACCGGGCTTTCATAGGCAAAGGTATAGCGGCAGCAGGACTCCGGCCTGCCCTGATTGCTCTTTAAAATGGACATCGCATAGTGAAACCTGCCGTGCTCGAGATGCATAATGCCGGATATGCGCGGCGTATAATTCGGTGCATCCGGCTCAAAGGTCCGCGTGCGCAGCGCCTGCTCAAAGGTCTGCTGCTGGTCCATCAGCTCATAAATGGTGTCTGTCTGGTCTCCGTTTGTAAGAATCGTCTTGTTGCCGAGCACGCGTACCGGAGCATAAATAACCAGGCTCGGGTCGCTTAATTTTGCCGGGTCATAAGCCTTTGTGCGGATGCCTTCGCCATCTCTTACAAAAATGCGGTTGCGACTGTTTACACTGCGGCCCATAATAAAATAAGCACAAACCGCATAAGCACTGTCCGGGGACAGTCCGATAATAATGCCCCGGCCCGGGTACGGATTGCTGTTCAGCTGGCTTTCCAGTGATGTGAGTTCCATGTTGAATTCCTCCTGCATTCGTTTTTTTCTTTCTGTATCTGAATTGGATATTTATCTGAATTGGACATATTGCTATTCAAAAATCTGCTTCCAGCATGTCCGCCCTGCACGCCCATAGATGATGCTGCTGTGCCAGGCTCTTTCCCCGGCTGGCAAGTGCATGCATCTGCTCCGGCTCCTGCAAAAGCTGCCCCGCCTTTTGCGGCAGTTCTTCCAGCTTTTCCAAATCGTAATATACAACCGGGTCCATATCCCGGAAGTTCTCCTGCAGATACGTGCTGGCATCTGTCAGCGGCACAGCCTGCTGCAGCATGGCGGTAAAAATCCGGTCATGGGCGCCGTCTTTAAACCACGGCATGGTATTCAGCGCGATTTTCCCCTGCGCCATAGCCCTGGCACAGCCTGCGGAATCAATCATCCGCCCGCAGGATATGATATGCTGCGGATGGCTGCAGGGCATCTGCTCCCAGTCCTTGCCAAAGACATGCACCGTAATCCCGCCTTCTGCAAGCGCCCGCACCGTCTTTTCCCGAAAATGCGTGCGCACCCATAAATCCACTGCCGGCATTGTGCTCATGGCGCTGCACATGCCTTCGTCTGTAATATCCGGCATTTCCCGCCGCAGATACGTTTCGATGCAGGAAAATAAATCCTGCCCCGGATGCCTGACAAGCGCATGTATGATTTCAAAATAAAAATCCCGGTATTCCGGCTCCAGGCTGCGCAGCTGCTTTTCTATATTCGCAAGCGGAACATAATTTGCGGTAAAGACAACCGGGTAAGGCCGTTTTATCCACTGTTCCAGTGATTCTGCCTGGCCGGGCACCAGAGCTTCCCCTGGCAGGCAGTTTCCGGCCAGCGGCAGGAAGCCGCACGGAATCTGCGGATAAAACCGCTTCATATAAGCCGCATGATCCCTGTCAATGCAGTATACCCGCATGCCGGGCACCGGATGGCGCAGCGGCTTGTAATAATACATCGGGTGGTCTGCCAGAATATTCAGGCACCGGATGCCCAGCTGTTCCCAGATGCTGGAGCATGCCATCCCGGCATCATCCAGTTCCCACAGCCCTTCTTCCCCGCTCAGGCCGATACAGTTAAACGTAACCAGGACTGCTTCTTTTCCGGGAACCATCTGCCGCAGCTTCCACGCGCCCAGCCCTGTCATATTTAAATCCAGCCAGAATATTTCATAGTCCCGGGACGCAAACGCCTGCGCCATCTGCGCAGAAAAATAAGACAGTGTCTCTACCCCGTTTTTACAAAAAATGATAAGCCTGCTCATAGCCTAATTTTTAAAGCTGTGCACAGGTGCCGGGATTCTTCCGGCGCGGCTGATAAACGCGCTGCAGTCATACGGATTGACCGGCATAATCGGCGCATAGCCAAGCAGGCCGCCAAATTCTGCCGTTTCCCCGACCCCCTTGCCGATAACCGGAATCAGGCGCACGGCGGTCGTCTTCTGGTTAATCATGCCGATTGCCATTTCATCCGCGATAATGCCCGCAATCGAAGATGCCTTCGTATCGCCCGGAATGGCAATCATATCCAGGCCGACCGAGCAGACACAGGTCATCGCTTCCAGTTTTTCCAGTGTCAGCGCTCCGGCCTTCGCCGCGTCAATCATTCCCTGGTCTTCGCTGACCGGAATAAAAGCGCCGCTCAGTCCGCCGACATACGAGGATGCCATAATGCCGCCCTTTTTCACCTGGTCGTTGAGCAGGGCAAGCGCTGCTGTCGTGCCCGGCGCTCCGGCATATTCCACGCCGATTTCGTGCAGGATATCCGCTACGCTGTCTCCGATAGCCGGTGTCGGTGCAAGTGACAGGTCAATAATGCCAAACGGAATGCCAAGCCGCCTGGAAGCTTCCTGTGCCACCAGCTGGCCCACGCGCGTAATTTTAAACGCCGTCTTTTTAATCGTCTCGCAAAGCACCTCAAAGCTTTCCCCGCGCACCTGCGTTAATGCCGTCTTCACAACGCCCGGCCCGCTGACACCTACATGAATCACCGCATCAGCCTCGGTCACCCCGTGAAACGCGCCTGCCATAAAAGGATTGTCCTCTACCGCATTGCAAAATACGACGAGCTTACAGCAACCGAGTCCGTCTTTTTCTTTGGTAAGCACGGCAGTCTTTTTAATGATCCCACCCAACAT
>CAJTSV010000063.1 GCA_910579075.1 uncultured Eubacterium sp. | reverse complement strand
GTTACGGATGGCGTCTCTGGAACAGACGGAGTCTGGGTGCCTGAGCTGCCGGAAGCGCTGCCTGAACTGCCGGAGCCGCTGCCTGAACTGCTGGAACCGCCTTTTACTTTTGTCAAATTTAACTTGACCAAAGTATTTTTATTTTATCTCGAGGGAAAACTAAATTTATATGCAGAAATGGGTAACGATATGCTCGGCGAACAAATTAAAAAACTGAGGCTGGCGAATGACCTGAGCCAGACACAGCTGGCACATGCCCTCAGCGTCACAAAGCAAAGCGTCAGCAACTGGGAAAATGATAACATTCTCCCTTCTGTAGATTTATTAAAACGGATTGCCTTATATTTTTCGTGTACAACAGATTATCTTTTGGAATTGGAAGAAGAAGGCAGCCGCATTCTGATAGAGGTAGACGACCTGACTATCCAGCAGGCAGCGCATATCCAGCGGATTATTCATGATTTTCAGATTGTAAACCGGCAGCTGAAAAATTCCAGCCCGTAAACAGGCGTTAAAATTTTACAGCTGCCTGTATATTCTGTCAAAAATACCCGCATTCATGCATGTCATGCACAAATACGGGTAAAAACAGCATGCCGTGCAGCACTTCCCTGCCCGGCTGCCCGGAATATTTCATTTCTGTTACAGCTTTATGGCCACTTCAATAAATCCGGCAGCATAAGGCCCCAAAGCATACGGGTCCGCATAAAACCGCATTTTGCCGTTTTTCAGATAAGAAAGATTCTGGTTAAAGTCCATCTTTTCCAGTGTATTCTCTACATCCTTCCGGTTCGGGTAGAATACTTCTGTCTTGTCAAATTTTTTCAGATACAGGCTGCGCACTTTTTTGTTCAGCTGTGCCTTCGTCATGCCCAGAATACTGGCTGCTGATACTTTTTTTCCTGTTCCGGCATCAAAGATATACGAAAACCGGTACGGCGTCCCATGGGCTCCCATCGAATATGCATAGCCGGACTGCAGCACGCAGATATATTTATCATCACTGCTTGTAATCTCACAGGTGACCTCGTCTGAATAATGCCCTCCCGTCGCTAAAGCAGCGTCCTTCGCATCCTCTAAATTTTCTTTTGCAGCTGCAATCCATTTGGTACGCAGATTTTTGTAAAATTTGTTAAAAGCCTTTGCTGCATCGCTGCCGCCTTCCGCAACCGGATATTCATAAGAGATTTCTTTATAAACCTGTCCGTCTTCGGTTTTAAATTCTTCCTGGTAAGTCTTCCTTGTAATGTCCAGAGTCTCCCGCTCTGCAGCATCTTCCCGCACCGGCTGTGCTGCTTCCTGCTTTGCTGCTGACGCATATACCGCCGGAGCTGTACAAGGCGCAGCCAGCACTGCTGCCAGCAGGCATGCACCGATTCTTTTTTTCATCATGATTTTTGCCCTCCTTAAAAATCCTTTTAATGATTAGATGCTCCTGTTTCCAAAAAGTTTCAGATTAATTTTTTCTTTCATAATTTTCATGAAAAAAGAACCCGGTTCATGCCATGCGGCAGAAACAGCCCTATGAATTTTCTGCATGAGCCGGTACATGCATAATGCCCAGCTCTCCAAGCTGCTTTTCATCCACTGCATCCGGTGCCTGGGACATTAAATCAGAAGCATCCTTGACTTTTGGAAACGCAATGACATCACGGATAGAATCCGCATGCACCATATGCATAATCATGCGGTCAAATCCATAAGCCAGCCCTGCATGCGGCGGCACGCCATACTGAAACGCACTTAACAAAAATCCAAAGTTTTCCCATGCCCGCTCTTTTGTAAAGCCAAGCACTTCAAACATTTTTTCCTGAATATCATTTCTGTGAATCCGGACGGAACCGCCGCCCAGTTCCGTGCCGTTTAAAACGATATCATAAGCCTTTGCCCGCACTTTTCCAGGCTCCGTATCGATTTTGTCCCAGTCTTCTTCCATCGGCATTGTAAACGGATGGTGCATGGCCATATAGCGCTGTTCTTCGTCTGACCATTCCAGCAGCGGGAATTCCGTTACCCAGAGGAAATCATACTGGTTTTCATCCATCAGACCCAGCTCGCGACCCATTTCCAGGCGCAGCGCGCCGAGCACATTCCAGACAATTTTATTTTTATCAGCCGCAAACAGCAGAAGGTCTCCCGGATGCCCGTCCATCCTGGAAACAAGCTCTCCCAGCTCCTGTTCCGTCATAAATTTTGCAAACGAGGATTTGTACGTGCCGTCCTCATTGATACACAGATATGCAAGCCCTTTTGCGCCGCAGCCTTTTGCAAATTCCACAAGCTTATCGATTTTTTTGCGCGGCATGCTTCCCTGTCCCGGAACATTTATGCCGCGTACCGAGCCGCCCTGCTCCAGCGCGCCCGTAAACACGCCAAACCCGCAGCCTGCCACGGTCTGTGACACGTCCACCAGTTCCATGCCAAAACGCGTGTCCGGCTTGTCCGAGCCAAAACGGTCCATGGCTTCCTGCCACGGGATTCTTGGAAGCGGAAGGGAAATATCCACGCCAATGGCTTCTTTGAAAACATACTGCAACAGGCGTTCGTTTACATCCATGACTTCGTCTGCATCCACAAATGCCAGCTCCATGTCAATCTGCGTAAATTCCGGCTGGCGGTCCGCGCGCAAATCCTCGTCGCGGAAACATCTTGCAATCTGGATATAGCGGTCATACCCGGAACACATCAAAAGCTGCTTAAACAGCTGCGGCGACTGCGGCAGCGCATAAAATTTCCCCAGATGCACCCGGCTTGGCACAAGGTAATCGCGCGCGCCTTCCGGCGTGGATTTCTGCAGCATCGGCGTTTCGATTTCCAGAAATCCTTCCTGCTCCATAAAGCGGCGGACAAGCGATGCCACCCGGCTGCGCATGATTAAATTGCGCTGCAGATCCGGCCTTCTCAAATCCAGATAGCGGTATTTTAACCGCAGCTCGTCCTTTGTCTGGATGTTTTCTTCAATTGGAAATGGCGGTGTATCTGACTCCGATAAAATACGCAGCTTTTGCGCCGCAATTTCTATTTCCCCGGTTTTCAGGTTTTCATTCACGGCAGCGCTGCGCCTGTTTACCGTGCCGGTTACGGCAATGACATACTCGCTGCGCAGCGTCCCTGCCTTTTCAAATGCTTCTGTCCCGGCAATCGTTTCATCAAATACAATCTGCAAAAGGCCCGAACGGTCTCTTAAATCAATAAAAATAAGGCTTCCCAGATTGCGCCTTTTCTGCACCCATCCCATTATAGTAACCGTTTCCCCGATATTTTCTGCGGACACCTCCGTACACCTGTGGCTGCGGCGCAGTCCCTGCATGGATTCTCCCATGGCCTGATTCCTCCTTTATGCTGTCTTTCCCATTCTCTTATCTGTTGAAAAATTCCTGAATATCCTCATAACCGTCTTTTGCCAGCTGTTCTTTCTGGAATTTTTTGTTTTTATTCATGCGGACAACAAGCACCTGCTGCCCATTTTTCCTTGCTTCCTGCGCTTTTGCAATGACCTGGGCCAGTTTTTCGCCCGGAAAGCCCTTTTCGATTAAATACGCGGTTTTTTCCGGCTGCTGCGGCACTTTGAACCCGCTTTCCATCAGCAGCAGGATAATCCGCTCAAAGCCTATCGAAAATCCGCATGCCGGCACATCTTTTCCGGTAAAATTCCCTATCATTTTGTCATAGCGTCCGCCGCCGCCACAGCTGCCGCCAAACTGCGGCATTGCAATTTCAAAAATCGTGCCGGTATAATACGACATGCCGCGCACCAGCGTCGGGTCAAAGACAAGCGCAAACTGCGCTGTTTTGCAGGCATTGACGCTTGCCGCAATTTCCTTCATATTCTGCACGATTTCCGGTTCCAGAAATTCCCCAAGTGTCTGCGCCAGATATGTGATGCCATCCGCGGAAGCTTCCACACCGCGAAACAGTGCGGTATATTTTTCAATCGCTTCTGCTGCAAAGCCTTCCTGTTCCAGCTCCTTTGTCACGCCTTCCAGGCCGATTTTGTCCATTTTATCGAGAATGATAAATACTGTCTCGAATGATTCCTCAGCAAACCCGCTGTATGCAGCCATTGCCTTTAGAATGCGCCGCTCATTTATGCGGATTTCAAAATCCCGGAAACCGAGTTTTCCGAGTGTCTCTGTCGTGGCCAGGATTAATTCGATTTCCGCCAGATTGGACGGCTCGCCTAAAATATCGATGTCGCACTGCATAAACTGGCGGTAGCGTCCGCGCTGCGGCCGGTCTGCACGCCACACGCTGCCCATCTGGAGCGCCTTAAACGGCGACGGAAGGTCATTGGCGTGATTGGAGTAATAACGTGCCAGCGGCACGGTCAGGTCATAGCGCATCCCGAAATCCACCAGGTCTGTTTCGGTCTGCGCCGTTTCCAGATTCAGTTTTTCCCCGCGCTTTAATACTTTGAAAATCAGCTTTTCATTTTCGCCGCCCTGCCTGCTGGTCAGGTTTGCAATCGGTTCCATGGCCGGCGTTTCTATCTGGGTAAAGCCGAAGCTGCGGTAAGTGTCCCGGATGACGCCCTGCACGTAACCGCGCAGCTGCATTTCGGCTGGTAAAATATCTTTCATGCCATTGACTGGCTTTTTTGCTAGTGCCATTGGAAAATTCCTCCGTTTCGTTGTCTGTTTATGCTGGTGCTGTATGCCGTGTTTCAATAATCGTTTTGATTTCTTCGATGCTTTGTTCTGCGATATCTGCTATCTGCTCTAATACATAGCCTTTATCATACATATTCAGAATCAGTCTCGCTTTCCCCCTGGCCTCGCCCCTGGCTTTGCCTTCCGCAATTCCTTTTTCCCTGATTCCCTGGCTCAGATTACACATTGCACTCACATCCTCTCTTATCCTGTTATCTGCCACAATGCCATATTCCGTTTCCATAATTTCCAGCTTCTCGATATATCTGCTTTACATAAATATCCTACATCCGCTGCTGAATAAACGCTGGTTATGCGTTCCACAATCTGCGCTTTCTTTCTATCATTTCCCCGATTCTTGTAATATACTGTGACACATCCTTCACATTCGCGCACCGTTTTATCCGTTCTCCCGGTTCTGCGCGCTTGCTGATGCTGCCTGCGCCAAGCGCTGCAATCGTCTGCTTTTCTTCCATAATGAGAATATTGTAAATGCCGGCCTTTCCTTCCCTGGCGTAGCCAGTATTTTCGAAATTGCCGGCCATGTTTTTCTGGCGGTAGAGATAGTATGGCTTCATGCCCATCTGCGCACAGGCACTTGCTGCCGTGTCCAGATGCTCCTGTGTATTCAGCATCTTAACTCCGGCATATTCTTCTGAGAACATGGCAAGCCCTGCCGCGCGTTTCAGCGCAAGGGAATGCACGGTAATGCTGTCCGGCTCCAGCATTTTCAGCCTGTCAAACGTGTGCCTCACGTCATCGAGCGTTTCTTTTGGAAGCCCCATAATCAGGTCCATATTGATATTGTCAAAGCCAAGGCTCCTGGCCAGCCGGAAGCTTTCCACGGTCTGCTCCACGGTATGCCTGCGGCCGATAAAATCCAGCGTTTCCTGCTTCATCGTCTGCGGGTTGACTGAGATTCTTGTAATGCCATGCGCACGCAGCGTTTCCAGCTTTTCCCGGTCAATGCTGTCCGGCCTTCCGGCTTCTGCTGTAAATTCCAGCAAATGAGAATAATCAAAGCTGTTTTCCAGACAGGAAAGCAGCCGTTCGAGCTGGCGCGGGGACAGCGTCGTCGGTGTCCCGCCGCCAATGTAAATCGTGTTTAAATGCCTGCCCGCAAACTGCCGCGCCGTATCGGCAATTTCTTTTTCCAGCGCGTCCAGATAATCGTCGATACGGCTTTCCCATACAGACAGCGGATAAGAGGTAAACGAGCAGTACAGGCAGGTACTCGGGCAGAACGGAATGCCGATGTACAGGCTGTAGCCCTGTTCACAGTCCAGCTGTCCGAGCAGGCTGCGTTCGCGGCGGGCAATTTCGATGCTTAAATCAATTTTTTCCTGCGAGGCTGCATATGTTTCTTTCATATAGCGCGTAATGGCTGCTGCATCCCTGCCCTGTTCCATCATGGACATCGGTATTTTCACCGGGCGTATGCCTGTCAGCGTTCCCCACGGCAGTGTTTTTCCTGTATGCGCACAAAGCAGCTGGTACAGGTTCATTTTCAGCAGGTTTTTGGTCTGCCTGCGGTCTTCATAATCCGCTGGAAACGACACCTGCGGATGCCCGCCTTCTGGCAGTGCAGCCTTTATCGTGATACTGTCCGGCCCGTAATCCACATCGAGGATAAGGCGTGCTTCTTCCTGCAGTTTTTCTGCTTTTTCCCGGAAACACACAGAAACATTCTCTGATGGATAAAAAGCCTTCACCAGAGAATGGATATCGTATTCAAAATCTTCTTTATTCAGCTGTATCAGAATCATTGTCTGCCCCTGTCATAAAAATGGATTGTACTGGCGTTCCTTTCCAATTGTTGTCCACTCTCCGTGGCCCGGCAGTACCTTTGTGCTGTCTGGCAGCGGCATCAGCTTTTCATGAATACTGCGCACAAGCTGCGACATGCTTCCTTTTGGAAAATCTGTCCGCCCTACCGATTCACAAAACAGCGTATCACCGCTGAACAGGATGCCCTCGCTCTTTACATAAAAACAGGCACCGCCCACCGTATGCCCCGGCGTATGGAGCACGTCTATGTCAAATCCGGCGGCAGACAGCCGGTCTTTTTCGCCATGAAAATATTTGTCAGCCTGAAAGGACAGGTTTTTCCCTATCATGCCGCAGCAGTTATATGCCGGATTTTCCATCGTCTCTTTCTCGTCTTCATGTACATAAATGGAAATCCCGTAATGTGCTGCCAGCTCCTGCGCTGCCATGCAGTGGTCAAAATGCCCGTGTGTGAGCAGCACGGCAGCCGGTGCCAGCTGCTTTTTTTCTATTTCCTTTATCAGCCTTCCTGCTTCATCGCCCGGGTCGATAATCAGCGCTTCGTTTGTGCTGCTGTTTACAGCCAGAAAACAGTTTGTGCCGACCAGGCCGACTTGAAATTCTTTTACCGTCATCATCATCCGCTTCTCCACAGGAATACATGTTTTACTTAATTTTTATCCATGTATTCCACTTCTTTTTTCTGATTTTCTTTCTCTGATACTTGTTTTGCCGCCAAAATGCAGCAGCATCCTGGTCAGCCGGAAGTACGCTCGATATCCAGCACGCTTTCCACCTGCCGGATTTTGGATATAATCTGGTTCATTTCATCCTTGCCTTTTGTTCCAAATGCAATGGAAATGGTTGCGATTCCCTGCTTGCTGACTTTGGAATGAATGGCATTGATGTCAATTTCCCGCTCCGTAAATATCTTTGTAATATCCACAAGCAGCCCGGTGCGGTTATTTCCATAAATCTTCACTTCGCCCAGATACAGCCCGTGCTCCCCGCTTCCGCAGCCTTCCTGCCATTCGGCTTCAATCAGCCGTGTCTTTTCAATATCAGACAGGTTCATCATATTGATGCAGTCCGTGCGGTGAATGGTCACGCCGCGTCCTCTTGTAATATAGCCGCAGATTTCATCCCCCGGCACCGGGCTGCAGCATTTTGCAAAATGCGCTGCCACATCACACAGCCCGTTTACGATTATTCCGCTTTTCGAGCCGTGCGGATGGTTATGGCTGCCCTGCGCGTTATCTGCAAGCACCTGCTCGTCCGTTATCTCAATCGGATGGTCTTTGCGGTATTCATCGTACATCTTATTGACGATGCTTGCTTCTTTTATCCCGCCATGCCCTACCGTGGCCAGACAGGAATTCCAGTCATGAAAGCCGTATTTGCGGATAACCTTCATCTGATAGGCCGGCTTGTTAATAACCGAAAAATCAATGCCCTTGGCCTTGCAGCATGCGGTAATCAGCTCCTTGCCATGCTGGATATTTTCTTCTTTCAGCTCACTTCGGAACCACTGGTTAATCTTTGTTTTCGCCTGGGTGCTTTTTACGATGCCCAGCCAGTCATGGCTCGGCCCTCTGGAATTCTGCGAAGTAATGATTTCTATCCGGTCGCCGTTTTGAATCTTATAATCAATCGTCACCAGCCTGCCGTTTACCTTCGCGCCTATCATTTTGTTGCCGACCGCAGAATGAATACTGTATGCAAAATCTACCGGCGTTGAACCGTTCGGCAGGTTTTTGACATCCCCGTCCGGCGTAAAACAGAAAACCGTATCGGAAAATAAATCCAAATCGCTTTTTAACAGGCTCATAAACTCCCTGTTATCCGACATATCCTGCTGCCATTCCAGAATCTGGCGCAGCCAGCTTAATTTTTCTTCTTCCTGATTGCCGCCTGCCTTTACGCCATTTGCAGATTCTTTGTATTTCCAGTGCGCGGCAATACCGTACTCTGCAATCCGGTGCATTTCCACCGTCCGGATCTGGATTTCAAACGGCTGCCCGTCAGAACCCATCAGCGTTGTATGCAGCGACTGGTAGCGGTTTGGCTTTGGCATCGCAATATAATCCTTAAACCGCCCGGGCACCGGCACATAATTTTCATGTATCACGCCAAGAGCCGCATAACAGTCCATGACATTGCGGACAATAATCCGAATGGCAAATAAATCATAAATCTGGTCAAGCGTCTTATTCTGGTTCACCATTTTTTTATAAATGCTGAAAAAGTGCTTCGCCCGCCCGCCGATTTCCGCATGAATCCCGGCCCGCTCGATGTGCCCGCGCACTTCATCGGTCAGGTTGCGGATGTAATCATCCTGTGCTGTTTTGCGCTGTGCCACCTGCTGAATCAAATCATAATAAGCCTGTGCTTCCAGATATTTCAGGCAGAGGTCATCCAGCTCGATTTTTATCTTGGAAATACCCAGCCGGTGTGCAATCGGGGAATAAATATCCATCGTTTCCCGCGCAATTTCTTTCTGTTTTTCCGGGCGCATATATTGCAGCGTGCGCATATTATGCAGGCGGTCTGCCAGCTTAATCAGAATGACACGGATGTCCTTTGCCATGGCCAGAAACATTTTCCGCAGATTCTCAGCCTGTACTTCCACCTTGTCCGCATCATAGGAAAGCTGCCCCAGTTTGGTAACGCCGTCTACTAACAGCGCTACTTCCGCTCCAAATTCACGGGAAATTTCCTCGTCCGTCATAACCGTATCTTCTACCACATCGTGTAAAAGCCCCGCAACGATTGTCTCTTTATCCAGCTCCAGCTCTGCTAAGATTACCGATACGCACAGCGGATGGATAATATACGCTTCCCCGGACTTGCGTTTCTGGTCTTTGTGTGCCGCGTTTGCAATCTGGTACGCCTTTTCCACCTGCGTAATATCCGTGGACGGATGGTACTTGCGGATGCTGTTAATCAGCTCCTTATACAGCTCCTGCGGCTCCGCAAAATCCGGCATCCTGCGGATGCTGTTTCTCTTTGCGCCAATTTTTGCTTCCAGTTCTTCTATTGTCTCCGGTGTCCCTGTTTCAATCGAAAAGTCAGCCATACAAATCACCTGCTCTCCTGGCTCTTATCGTAATTACTTATTTTAATATTAAAGCATTATACTCAATTTCAGCAAAAAAAGCAATGACTGTATGAAATTTCTGTGAAAATTTTATTAAGTTTTTGTTGCAAAAACTTCCTCTCTGCTTATTTCGTATTGTTTCTGTCTATGAAAATGTTCCGGCTGATATACTAAAGATACCCTGTGTGCTATCCATGCCGGCCTGACTGATATCCAAGATAATCTGGCTGCTTTCAGGCCGGCATAGCTGATATCGGATAGTACCCCTGGTTTTAGAAATCAAAATACAAAAAAGACGATATCCCTGACAGTGAAAACACCGACCAGGACACAAATAAAACCGTAACAAATGCTTTTGCGGGCGTCGGATGGAATTCTGCTTCCCGGCTGTTTTTCAGATTCAGCACCACAAAAAAAGCGCCCAGCAGGAACACCCACAGCTCCAGCCCGGTTACCCGTGCAGATAAATAGCTTAAAAACGGCAGTTTTTCAAAAAGCACAAGCTCTGCAAGCTGAAACGGCTGGTACAGCTCTGCGCGTATGCCAAATTCAGACAGGCTGCACATTCTTGCGATAAACAGCTTTGCCGAAGCAATATCATCTGCCCGGAACAGAATCCAGAGCATATTTACAAGCATAAACGTTACGGCCCACCGGGTCACTTCCCCAAGGCGGTTCTGCCATTTTCCAGACAGCCGGTCGAAGCAGCTGAACACGCCATGCAGAATGCCCCACAGAACAAACGTCCAGTCTGCCCCGTGCCAGATGCCGCTGACCAGATATACCGTCATAATATTCACGCAGGTGCGCAGCATTCCCTTCCGGTTCCCGCCCAGCGGAATATAAACATAATTCCTTAAAAACCGGGTCAGCGACATATGCCACCGCTCCCAGAATTCAGAAACCGACAGCGCTTTATACGGGGAATTAAAATTCCACGGCAGCTCGATATGAAACATGTTCCCAATCCCGCACGCCATGTCACAGTAGCCGCTGAAATCAAAATACAGCTGGAACGTATAAGACACCGAAACAATCAGCGCTTCCATCGAGCTTAACGACGCTATATTTCCGAAACCAAAATTTACTGCATTTCCAAACGTGTCCGCAATCATTACTTTCTTAAACAGCCCTTCTGCAAACAGATACATGTCCCTGGCAAAGCTTTCTGCATCCAGACGCCGGTTTTCGCGGTTTTGAAACTGCGGGATAATTTCGTTATGCAGCACAATCGGCCCCGCAACAAGCTGCGGGAAGAAGCTGACAAACAGCGCATATTCACGGAACGCATAGCCCTTCGTCTCTCCCCGGTAAGAATCCACCAGATAAGAAACCTGCTGGAACGTAAAAAAGCTGATTCCAAGCGGCAGTACGATATTGCGCAGTTCAAAAGACCTGCCAAAGACCGCATTGACATTTTCCAGGAAAAAATTAAAATATTTGAAATAAAAAATAACGGCCAGATTTCCACAGATTCCCGCAGCCAGCAGCAGCTTTTTGAAACAAATCCGAAGCACCTGCCGCTCCCCGGCCCGCTCCATTGCTTTGGAAAGCACAAAATTGGCCGCAATGCTCCCGCAGATAATGGCGACATACGACGGATTAAAATAGCCATAAAACCACAGGGACATTCCAATCAGAAAAACATCTGCCAGCCTGAATTGTTTCAAATAGTTCAGTACATAATAGCCTGCCAGCGCCGCCGGAAGGAATAAAAAAAGAAAAATATACGAATTAAACAGCATGCTGCTCCCCCTGTCTTCTGCCCCGTTTATGCCTGCATGGCAGAATTTCTTTATGCGCCTGCACCGGATAACTGCCTTTGTTCTTCCAGCGACTCATAGTCATAAGACTGATAATAACTGCGTATGGTGTCCAGATAGTCCTGGTAGTTGTCTTTGGTCAGCTGGTGTTTTCCTTCATGCATCCATTCCAGCATCCACGAATTGACCCATTCGCCGTAATGTGCCGTGTCTTTGTAATTATTCAGATTGCCTATAAGGCCAAAATGGTCCGTAAAAGAAAACAGCTTAATATTCGGATGCTTTAAAATCTCCTCAATAGCTGTCTGTTCCACATCGATGCACCAGTCCGTCTGTCCGCTTACATACTGGGAATGCCAGTAACAGATGCTGTATGGCGGAAAAAAATAATAAAAAACCGTTTCCGGGTGCTCATCTGCCAGGCTTGTCACATTCTGGCGGATATTTCCCAGAATCCTTTCGCGTTCCTCGTCTGTCAGCACTCTGCTGCTCTGCGCTGCTTCGGGCAGCGTATAAGTGCCGAATACCGTCTGCGCCCCGAACGTATAATACGCATTCCAGTTGGAATACGCATCAAAATCCGTCGTCTTATTTCCAGCTGCTGTATAATCCCAGACAGCCTTGGTCTGCTGCAGCAGCACGGTTTTGTTAAACAGGTAGCTCACATCATCAAACGGGTTATTATTATACAAATAAAACGGGAAGTCCATATCTTCCCGGTATGTGTCCTTATCATCGGCAAGCCTGCTGTAATCCAGGCAGCGGATTACATACCGGACCTTCTTTCCGGCATCAAACGCCCTTCTCACGTTGCTGTCAATCTCTTTATAAGAACCGCCGGAAAACGGCACCTTGATAAAATCTGCCCCGAATATTTCATCCGCTTCTGATTTTTTGAAATTTTCAGTCATGGATGTCCCTGTGATAATGCTGTCATAGGAAAAATGGCGCGTGATTCCGTCATTCTGGTACCGCTGGTTATTTATCGGATATGCAAACCTGCCGAGCGGGGCATGGTAATGAAAAAACGGGTCGGTATATACAATGGCAGCTGCCGGAACAGCCATTGCAAGAAGCGTGCATGCGAGCGTGCATGCAATCCAGATTTTGTATTTTTTACTGCTTTCCATAGCGGACAGTTCTCCTTTGCGGAATTTATCTGTATGAACAATTTATAACAAATTGTTA
This sequence comes from uncultured Eubacterium sp., assembly GCA_910579075.1. GTDB lineage: Bacteria > Bacillota > Clostridia > Lachnospirales > Lachnospiraceae > Eubacterium_J. Next base: position 10,060 of record CAJTSV010000063.1, on the reverse strand, counting down.
TCCCGCAAATGAATCTGGAAAATCCCGCAGGCCTGTTTCCAGGCTGGTTTCGGTAGAACCAATGATAACCGTCATATTATTTGTGTCTGCGCAGTTTCAAAAAAAAACCTGCCTTCCCGAAATTGTCTGGATTATAATTATCATCCGGAAAAATTGTGAAATATAGACAAAAAAAGATTCTTTCTATCAAAAAACAGCTGCCTGAAATCAGAAATTTAGACAAATTCTTTCTTTTCACTTGCATATATAGGAGAATTGATTTAGAATGTTTTAGCATAACAATTTGTTATAAATTGTTATCCTGTTTTTCATGCCGGCACGGTGGCATACCCGTGATTCCGGCTCCCTGGCAGATAAATGAGCCTGAACATAATCAAATATAAAAGACAGCCCCTGGAATGCTTTTCCGCAAAAGGGGCTGCCATATAAAATAATTGAACAAAACTACATTTCTGCAAACACTGTTTTCAGCTGCGGATAAATCCTGCGGAACGTCTGGTAGCGCTGTTCATACAAGGCAGCCAGCTTTTCATCCGGTTCTTCCGTATCGGCCACTTTCACAATAGCCGCCGCTGCCTGTGCAACGTCTGCATATTCGCCGTTTGCAACTGCTGCCAGCATCGCCCCGCCAAGCGCCGGGCCTTCCTCAATGGCAAGCGTATCTACTTTGATATGAAAAATATTTGCAATCATCTTTTTCCACAGCGGGCTTTTTGCCCCGCCGCCACAGATTTTCGCTCGTTCAATCCGGATTCCCAAAAGCCCTGCCACCTCAAAGGAATCACGCAGCGCAAATGCCACGCCTTCCAGCACAGCCTGTGTCATGTCTGCGCGTGTCGTGTCCATCGTCATGCCTGTAAATGTCCCGCGCGCTTTCGGGTCATTGTGCGGGGAACGCTCGCCCATCAAATACGGCAGGAAATAAACATGGTTTTCGCCGAGCTTTGTAATGCCCTCCTGCTCTTTTGCAAATTCCTTTGTGTCCAGAATGTCTTCCATCCACCACTTGTTGCAGGAAGCCGCACTGAGCATGCAGCCCATCAGATGATAATGCCCGTCTGCATGTGCAAATGCATGAAGCGCATTATGGCTGTCCACAGCAAATTTCTCACTGGCAATAAAAATGGTTCCGCTCGTGCCAAGGGAAATATTGCAGCTGCCATCCCCCACCGTGCCGGTACCGACAGCCGCGGCGGCATTGTCGCCTGCTCCGGCCGCAACAATCACGCCCTGCGGCAGTCCGAGCTCCTGTGCCGTCTGCGGCAGCAGGGTTCCGACCTTTTCATAGCTTTCATAAATATGTGCCAGCTGGCTTTCGCGGATGCCGCATATTTCCATCATCTCTTTTGACCAGCATTTGTTTTTCACATCCATCAGCAGCATGCCGGAAGCATCCGAAACGTCGGTGCAGTGCACGCCTGTCATTTTATATGCGATATAATCCTTTGGCAGCATGATTTTTGCAATCCGCGCAAACAATTCCGGCTCATGCTTTTTCATCCACAGGATTTTCGGAGCCGTAAATCCGGCAAACGCGATATTTGCCGTATACTGCGAAAGCTTTTCCCTGCCGACCGTTTCATTTAAGTATTCCGTTTCTTCCACCGTGCGCCCGTCATTCCACAAAATCGCCGGACGGATGACCTCATCCCTGTCATCGAGTGCCACAAGCCCGTGCATCTGCCCGCCAAAGCTGATACCAGCCACCTGGCTTTTATCCGCATCCCGGACAAGCTCGCGGATGCCTTCCACGCATGCCTGCCACCAGTCTGACGGATTCTGCTCCGACCAGCCCGGATTTGGAAAGCTGAGCGGGTACTCTTTGGAAACAATATTTTCAATCGTGCCGTCTGCCTGCATCAGCAGCAGCTTTACGGCCGATGTGCCCAAATCTACACCTATATATAACATATCTTCTCCCTGTATTTCTGTATTTCAAAACGCCATATACGCTTCACCCTGCAGATTTTTCATCTGCCAGGCCATCCCAGGACCGCACAGCTTACGCATATGGATTCTCTGTCCGGTAAAGCATTCCTGCCGGCTGGTTAAACCCGATTTCTTCCGGTGCGACACCGATTAATTTAAATACCTCATAAAGGCTCTTTCCAAAATGGCCGAACGCCACCGCGCCATGATGCGGATAATTGCCCTCGATTAACACATGGCGGTAAAATCTGCCCATCTGCGGAATTGCAAATACCCCGATGCCGCCAAATGATTTCGTTGCCACCGGAAGCACCTCGCCCTGTGCCACATACGCGCGCAGCTTTGCATCTGCCGTGCTCTGCAGGCGGAAAAATGTAATATCGCCTGGAATAATGTCGCCTTCGAGCGTTCCCTGCGTCACTTCCTCCGGAAGCGTGCGGGCCATAATCATCTGGTATTTCATGGAGCATGCAGAAAGCTTGCTGGAACAGGTATTGCCGCAGTGGAATCCCATAAACGTATCTTTCTGTGTATAGTTAAATTTACCCTCAATGCTTTCTTTATACATATCCGCCGGAACTGTATTGTTGATATCCAGAAGCGTCACCGCATCTTCGCTGACACAGGTGCCGATAAATTCGCTCAGCGCGCCGTAAATATCCACTTCACACGATACCGGAATGCCCCTGCCTGTCAGGCGGCTGTTTACATAACATGGCACAAATCCAAACTGCGTCTGGAATGCCGGCCAGCATTTTCCGGCGATGCAGACATATTCACGGTACCCTTTGTGTTCCTCAATCCAGTCAAGCAGGGTCAGCTCATACTGCGCCAGCTTTGGCAGGATTTCCGGCTTCTGGTTGCCGGCACCAAGCTCTTTTTCCATATCTGCCACCACTTCCGGAATCCGGGCATCATCCTTGTGCTTATGGAAAGCTTCGAATAAATCCAGCTCTGAGTTTTCCTCAATTTCCACGCCCAGGTTATACAGCTGCCTGATTGGCGCATTGCAGGCAAGGAAATTGTTCGGACGCGGGCCAAAGCTGATAATTTTCAGGCTGCTTAAGCCTGCCACAGCCCGTGCCACCGGAATGAATTCGTGAATCATATCCGCACATTCTTCTGCCGTTCCAACCGGATATTCCGGGATATATGCATGGACGTTGCGCAGCTTTAAGTTGTAGCTTGCATTCAGCATGCCGCAGTATGCATCCCCGCGCCCGCCAATCAGGCTGTCGCCGGATTCTTCCGCAGCTGCCACAAACATTTTCGGCCCTGCAAAGTGCTTTGCCAGCAGCGTTTCCGAAATTTCCGGGCCAAAGTTGCCAAGGTACACAACCAGTGCGTTGCATCCGGCCTTCTGTACATCTTCCAGTGCCTTCTGCATATGGATTTCGCTTTCCACAATGCAGACCGGGCATTCATAAATATCTGCTTCATCATATTTTGCGCGGTATGCTTCCACCAGTGCCCTGCGCCTGTTAACCGACAGGCTTTCCGGGAAACAGTCACGGCTGACTGCCACAATGCCGGCCTTTATTTTTGGAATATTCTGAAACATAAAACTCCTCCTTTGCTTTGCGTAAGGTTTGTCGTCGATATCCTGATTATAAGGAATCCGGCACGGCCTGCGCCACCGAAAACTTGTCAGGATTATAGCAATTTTTTGTCATTGCCGCAGTCCTTTCCCAAAAGAACCGGCTCTATCGAACAGGTGTATGGCTTATTTGGATTGATTTTATCATAATTCACGCCCACAAGCACTGCCTGTTTGTACAGGCAATCAGTTCGGTTTTGTCCACATAAATCTCTGAACGGACTGCTTTTCGAAAACTGTCATTTCCTGGATTTACATAAATTCCCATACACTGTCATTCCCTTCCTAATCTATAATATAAAAAAGTGCTGCCGCATTAAGAAAAATAATACAGGATATAGTTTATTTGAATCATTCTTTTATACTATATCCTGTATATGTTTTGCTTAATGCGACAGCCCCTTCTTTTCTTTCACCCGCATCCGCTTTTTCAGCCAGTCGGCCCGGGCGGAGCCTTCCGTTTTTTCCGATACGCGGCCGGAGCCATTCCATAGCGCCTGCGAAAGGCCTTCGAGAAGCTGCGCCCGTCAGGAAATCCGCATTCCAGCGCAATCTCACCTACAGCCATTTCCGTATTCATCAGCAGCCGGTACCCGGCCTGCGTGCGAAGCTCCAGCACATATGCCTTATAATGAATGCCGGCATATTTTTGAAACATTCTGGACAAATATGCCGGGGAATATCCGAATATCCGCGCAATTCCTTCCAGTGTCAGGTCTTCCCGGTAGTTCACCTGAATATAATTTGTAATATGTGAAAGCCTGTCCAGATACCGGTGCTGTTTTATGCGTTCTTCATCTGCTTCCTGTATTCTGAATTCCGTAACAAGCAGATACATCAGCTCATAAAAGCTGCCCAGCACCGCAAACAGGTACCCGGGCTGTTTCTGTACATATGCCTTATGCATCTGCACAATCAGGCTGGCTGCCCTTAACTCCCGGCTGCCCTGCGCGCAGCCCTTCCCGGGCTCCCATAAGAACTGGCGGAATGCCAGGCTGTCTGCATCAGGCAGGTATTTCTCAAACAGCCCTCTTGGAATCTGCAGGACAAGCGTATTATTCGCATCGGGACTGTCAATGCTGTGAACCTCATTGGAATTGACCAGCAAAAGCCGCCCCGGCTCCATCCGGTAACGCTGCGTATTAATATAGAAATCAAGGCTGCCTTCCAGCACAAGGAAAATCTCCACCGAACGGTGCCAGTGCCTGGACACCTGATAGCTGCCGTCTTTTCCTTCAAATACAAACAGCTTAAACGGCAGGTCCTCATCCGGCAGCACAAGTTCATGCCTGAAATCCATCACCGGTTCCCCCGCTTTCCAAAGACCCTTTCACGCTGCCTGTGCCGGTCAGCCTGCCACTGCCATGACTCCCTGCGTATGCATCCGTTTGCGTTTACCGCTTTTGTCAATATAATTAATGTAATATGGATAAAGCTCTACTTCCACGATTTCCCCCGGCTGTGCTCCGTCTGCCTTCTCTGCCCGGACACATTCCATATCCCTGTAATTTTCTTCCTTGAAGATATTTCCTGCCTGAATGTCATCCCGGCTGTAGAATCCGGCACTTTCCAGATACCGGTTTACTGCTTCCAGCAGCTTTTCCTCAAACCCGGCACTCCCTGCCCGCAGCCTGCGGGAAACTGCTTCCAGCATTTTATCTATCAAATCCTTCTGCATCACCCCGAGAAATGCCCGCAGCGCGTCTTCCAGTTCAGCACCTGCCGCAAACTGCCTTGCCGTAATGCGGATATTCCGCTGATAATGGTCATACATTTTTTTATACGGGTCATGGTCCGGCACCTTTTCAAAAAAGCGGTCCAGCACAGATGTATTCGTAAATTTCATAATCATCACCTGTACATTTCCTGCCGTAACCGTAAATTTCTCCTTGTTGGCAGAAATCATAAACGGGCTGTCTGTACCGGTTTCATCCTTTTTAATCATATCTTCCAGCGCGCGGTCTTTAAACCTTCCGAGCAGGTCGCCGATTTTGTCATTTGCCTGCACAAGCTTTTTGGACAAACCAAACGTCTTTCTTTTTTCATTCTGGTAATTCTGGTCAGCCTGCGCCAGCGCGCTGTTTGTGCGTTCCAGTTCTTCCTGAAGCGCCTGTACCTGCTTTTCGTATTCTGCGTTCTTTTTTTCCAGCAAGTCAATCCGGCCCAGCAGCTCGTTGACATCCGGCTCATCCGGGTCTTTGGCGTTCTGCGCTTCTATCAGGTTATACACTTCCCGGATTCTGGAAGCCAGCTTCTGGTTACGCTGCGTAAACTCCTCATTCTGTTTTTCGAGTGCCTGTTCAAAAATCTTTTCAATTTCGTGGCTTCTGGCCGCTGCATCGGTTTCCATCCGGCTTATCTGTCCGACAATCGCATCGCATTTTTCAAACACACTGTCACACTGCCCGGACACTTTTGTAATGACCTCTTTGTTTTCTTTCAGCTCCTGATAAGAATCACTCAGGTTGTTGTCCAAAACCTCCTGCGTTTCCAGTGTCTGCTGCACCTTCAGCGCTATTTCGCGTATGGTCTTTTCACTTTTATCGGTCTTCTTATTATAATTATCTACCAGCAGCCTCAGCAGCCCGTTGCATTCATCAGATAATACATACTTCAGGTTTTTCCACAAACCCATGTTATCTACCTCGCTTTCGTCCGTACAATTCCCACTGTCACATGAAACTGTGTTCATTATAAAGGACTATTCGGGCAAAATCAATATTTTTCATGCAAATTTGACGGGGTTCCGTAACAGTTCAGCCTTTGGCTAAACTGTTACGGAATCCAGCCCATGGAAATTCGCTTCGCGAAGGGCTGGATTCACTCTTGGCAGCATTTATGTATTCTTACGGACTTTGCAGCACGTGCAAAGTCCTGTATGAACAGTAACCCACAGGCTTTTCTGCCCGAAACCCGCGGGCAGCCTGATTTGGTTTTTTCTATTTTTTTACATAAACTGACACGGTGTCTGCTGTGCATTTATCTGCCCAAGCAGCGCATCAATTTCTTCCCGCTGCGCCAGCCATGACGTAAATGCCGTCGCACTTCCGGCTGCCGTCCCAAGCTTTAACGCATATTCATAGCTGCCGCTTTGCAAAAATCCGGCCAGAAAACCAGCCACCATCGAATCGCCCGCTCCTACGGAATTTACAACCGTTCCCTGCGGCGGAAGCATTTTCCAGGTTTCCCCGTTTTCTGCTGCAAGAATGGCCCCGTCTCCTGCCATAGACACCAGCACATTGGCGGCTCCCATTTCCTGCAGTTTTTTTGCATATTCCAGTATCTGCCCATCTGTATGAAGCACCGTGCCAAACATCTCCCCAAGCTCATGGTTATTCGGCTTTACGAGAAACGGGCGGTATTTCAGCACTCGCAGCAGCAGTTCTTTTTCTGCATCCACGCAGATGCGCACGCCTTTTGCATCCAGCCGTTTCATAATAAGCTCATACATATCGCCCGGCAGCGTATTTGGAATACTGCCAGACAAGACGAGCACATCCCCGCTTTCCATCGCTTCCAGCTTTTCATAGAGCATCCCGATTTTTTCCTCTGGAATCGCCGGGCCCTGTCCGTTAATTTCAAATTCTTCCCGGGATTTTACTTTTACATTGATACGGGTCATGCCCTCATCCAGCGGGATAAAGTCCGTATCACAGCCGTACTGCCCAAGCATCTGCTCCATGGCCGTTCCGGTAAATCCTGCCCGGAATCCAAGCGCACGGCTTTTCAGTCCCAGCCTGGAAAGCAGGACTGCCACATTATTTCCTTTGCCGCCCGCATATACGTGTTCCGAAGAAACACGGTTTACTGCATTCTGCTTAAAATCCCCCACCTGTACCACATAGTCCAGGGAAGGATTAAATGTCACGGTATAAATCATCTGCAATTCCTCCCAGTCATCCTGCATGATTTTATTCAAACGGATATGCCATTCCCCACTGGCTGCGCACGGCAGTCAGTATCTGCATGACATCCCGCACCAGCTGCAGGTTTTCTGCGCCGTTTTTGCTGCGCACATATTCCTGCATATCCTGCACTTCGTACTGCAGTGCCAGCGCAGACTCCCCTGCCTCAATGATTTCGGTATGCCCGTCCTGCGTAAAGGTAACCGATGCTTTCTGCGCCCTCGGATAGTCATTGATTTCGATAAACCCTTTTTCTCCGGCAATCACGCCGCGCTTTGGCTGCTTTGCACGCATGGTAAGCGCCATAACCGCCATTTCCCCATCCGGGTTTTTTAATAAAATGCCGCTGGTCTCATCCACGCCTGTTTCAAAATAATTCGCTGTCGTAAGGACAGCATCCGGCCTGCTTTTCATAAAAAACCTGGCAAAGGACACCGCGTAAACACCGATATCCAGCAGTGCCCCGCCCGCCAGCTCTTTGGAAAAGAACCGGTTCGTTACATCGTATTCCTTGCAGCTGCCAAAATTCACCTGAATCATTTTGACCTCTCCGATTACGCCGCCTGCAATCATCTGTTTCAGCTTCTTATACAGCGGCATATGCAAAAGCGTCGTCCCGTCACAGATAACCAGTCCTTTTTCCTGTGCCAGCAAAACGCATTCCTCCAGCTGCCGGCTGTTTACGGTAATTGACTTCTCGCAGAAGACATGCTTTCCTGCCTGCAGCGACTGCATCATCCACTCGTAATGCGAGTTATGCGGCGTTGCTATATACACGATATCTATCTGTTTATCTGCCAGCAGCTCACCGGCAGATGCATATGCCTTTTCCACGCCCAGCTCCTGTGCAAAGGCTTCTGCTTTTGTGCGGCTTGTGCCGCATACGGCATAAATTTCCCCGTTCACTGCCTTTAAAGCCTGCGCCATTTCATGCGCAATCAGGCCCGTTCCGATGATTCCCCAGTTTAATTTTTCCATCCGCAATACCTGTCCCTTTCCTGTGATGCTATGTCCGGTTTTCCCCTGCGCTTCTGTTTACCGGAATTTTAACCGGCCTGTTTTCCCTGCACGACCCGGATTCCGTTTTCCCCTGCAATCACGGCCTTTGACGCAATCCCGCAAAACAGGGAATGTCCCGCCACGCCCGGCATCTGATCGAGCTGCAGCGCCAGTTCTTTTATGCCCGTCATGCTTTCCAGATTCCTTCCGGCATCCATGTCGGCCGTTCTGCAGATACTGTCTGCATGCCCGATATCCTTTGCACGGCTTCTCCCGGCTATCCCGGCAGCCCCATCTGTGTTTTCCACTCTGCCAGTCCCGTCTGCACGATGGAATTGTGCATCCAGCAGGTAATTTCCGTCATCGCTGACCAGCCGCCCTGCCTTGCCGTTTGAACTGCGCCAGGTGACATCAGCCCCCATTTCCCGTAAACGTCTTTCCACAAAAGCCGCTGCCGGGCGCAGCACTTCAACTGCTATCGGATAAGAAAACTGCAGCCGCTCCTTCCATTTGCTTTCATCTGCCAGCAGAATATATTCTTTTGCCATAGATGCAGCAATTTTTTCCCGCGTATGGATTCCGCCGCAGCTTTTGAGCGCATTCAGCTGTGCATCCAGCTCGTCGCATCCGTCAAAGGCCAAATCCAAAGCATCTGTCCATTCCAGCGGCTGCACCGGGATATGGTGGCGGACGCACAGCTCCATTGTGTCCCGTGAAGGCGTAACCGCCTGGATTTTCCTGCCCTGTGTTTCTATCTCATTTATCAAAAGCGCCACCGTCGAGCCGCCGCCCAGCCCGACCGTCATGCCGTCCTTTATCATTTCCAGCGCTTTACGCGCACATTTCAGTTTCATGCAGCGCTCCTTTCTTTTCATATCCCAGTCAGGATGCTTCCCCATCCTTCAGCGGTTTTTTCAGTACCGCCAGAATCAGGCAGCCTGCCGCCGAACCAGCCAGAATGGCCAGTACATACAGAACCGGGTTTCCAATGGTCGGCAGTACAAAAATGCCGCCGTGGGGCGCCATGAGCGTGCAGCCGAAGAACCAGGACAGGCCGCCGGCCACAGCCGAGCCCACCACGCAGGAGGGGATGACCCGCAGCGGGTCAGAAGCGGCATAGGGAATGGCACCCTCGGTGATGAACGACAGGCCCATGATGTAGTTCACCGGGCCGTTCTTGCGCTCGTCGGCCGTCCAGCGGTCCTTGAAGAAGGTGGTGGACAGCGCGATGGCAATGGGAGGCACCATGCCGCCGATCATGACCGAGGCCATGATCTGGAAGCTGGCGTCGGTGCCGAGGGCGAGCATGCCGGTGCCGAACACGTAGGCCGCCTTGTTGAAGGGGCCGCCCATGTCGATGGCCATCATGCCGGCAAGGATCATGCCGAGCACAATGCCGAAGTTGTTATCGGAAAGCCAGGTGAGCGCGTTGGACATGCCGGTGTTGATCATGCCCATGAACGGGCCGACCGCGCACATGATGACGGCGATGGCCCCCAGACCCGCCAAAGGATAGATGAGGATCTGCTTGATGCCGGCCAGCGAGTCGGGCATCTTCTCGCACAGCTTCTCGATGCCGAGCATGGCATAACCGCCCGCGAAGCCCGCGAGCAGGCCGCCGAGGAATCCC
>CAJTSV010000062.1:14913-23185 GCA_910579075.1 uncultured Eubacterium sp. | reverse complement strand
TACAATATTAAAAACTATTTAAATTCACTTTTAAACGGCTGATAAAAATTTGTCATTGATTCATGTGAAAGAAAAGAAAGGCTGAAAATTCATTAAAGAAGGAAATATTTTTTAAAGTTCCGGCTGCATATACAAACAGCCGGGATTTTTGTACAATAAAATGATAGAACAGATAACAGAAAGATAAGCAGTTATTGCAGGATTCTGACTCTCCTGCGGGATTGGAAGAAAGGCCTGAAACAGGCCCTGCAGTTATTCCATATCCCGCACTGCTGTCCCATGCTGGAACAGGAAAATTCCTGCATACGTCAGCAGCACGCCCACGGTCAGCCAGAGCAGGAAGAAAAACGGCTGTTCCATATGGTAATACATATACGGATTAAAAAACGTGCCGCAGAGGTTAAAAACAGCATGAAACAGTATGGCTGCTGCAATCGTGCCGCTTTCTTCACACACATAGCCTAAAAACAGCCCCAGGAAAGCAGCATAGATTCCCTGGATGATATTCATGTGAAAAATGCCGAACAGCACAGCCTGCAGGCAGATGGCCAGGCACAGGGGCATTGCTTTTTTCGCATATCCAAAAGCAACTCCGCGGAAAATCAGTTCTTCTGATACCGGCGCAATGATGCAGGAATACAACAGCAGCAGCGGCGAAAGGGTACCGAACCCGGCTGAATCAGCAAGCTCTGCATATGCATGCATCCAGTCCGGGCGCAGTGTCCCGATAAAGCTCATCAGGTATTGAACGATATACTGCAGCCCGACAGCCAGCAGAATAAACGAAGCCACAATCTGCCAGTTAAAAGCAGATGAAGCCGGGACAAATTCCTGCCCAACCGCCAGCTTCTTCCAGTACCACACTCCGAATAAAAGCAGCGCTGCAACCGCATAAGTCATGGAAGCAGCAACGATAAAGGTACTCGAAGACCAGACAGAAAACAGTTCGTCAAGCGCTGCCTGGTAAGGCATGCCCTGATAATAGCTGTTTACAACAGATGCAATCGTTGTCACTCCAAAGACAGGCACACTGGCAAGCAGCTGCAGGAGAATGGTCACTGGCAGCGGCACCAGGCAGAGTAAAATACAGCAGATTCGTTTCTTCATTGTTTTTCCTCCTAAGTCTATTTTCTTATTTTAGACCATTTTTCAGGGAAAAGCAATGGGTTTTTCTGCTACTCGATTATGCTTCCACGGCGTGACAGCCCGAGCAGCACAGCCGGGGCTGCCGTGCACAGCATAAGGGCTGCGGCGTAGAGCATAAGCATGCTGCCCCACGGTACTGCATAGGAAGAACTGAAAGCCAGGGCATCAAACACGGCATAGCTGCATGCTGTGCCCGGCACGAGGGAACAGGCTATGGAAATGACGCCGTAGCCGAGTCCTTCCATGCAGGCCATGCGGCGCATCTGCCGGCGCGTCATGCCGATGCTTTCCAGAACGGCAAATTCCTTTTCGCGGTTCTGGATGGCAGCCGCCATGGTATTCATGTAATTAAGAAGGGCCAGCGCGGCAGTCAGAAAGCCGATGCAGCAGCCGAGCAGCCTGACTTGCTTTTCCGCATCCAGCATGGAATCGTACCGTTCCAGCTTCGAGTCGTTCGTCACGCGTTTTTCGTCTGCGAAGACAGCCTTTACAGCAGCTTCGGTTTCCCTGGAATAAGGTTCCCTGTAATCAATCTCAATCAGTTCGATGATTGTTCTGCCTAAGAGCTTTTTCATCAGGTTTTCACTGACTGCGAGAAACGGGGTTGAGCCGCTTCCAAAATAATTGACCTGCCTGCTGCTGACGGCTGCAATCTGGATGCTGTATTCTTCATCCGGGCATAATCCGTCCGGCAGACGGAAACGCACGGTTTTTCCTGCCATTCCGAAATCACCCGCAACCATGGCGGATTCCAGCACGACGGCATCCTCGCCATTTTCAAACGCTTCTTTATCTAAGGTATTTCCGACGCTTTTGTTTAACAGAACAAAGCCTTCTTCGTCCACGCCCACAAGGCGTGTCCCGAAATATGTCTGTGTCCAGGCGTGGTCTGTGTCCTGCCTGTATTTTTCCATGTCGTCCTCATAATTGCCCGGGCTGTATCTGGATGCATACAGGGCGCGGTAAAGTTCCCCGAATACATTTTCCTGGCAGGGAATATCGGCAAATGCAGAAGTCACCTGGCGGACGGTCTTTACGCCGCCGATGGATTTTAACTGTGCCAGCTTATCTTCGCTGAATACCTGTTTTGCCTGTTTTGGAACCGTCTGGTTGATATACTGCATATCGTACATATCCCTCTGGTTCAGGACATGTTTTGCATCATTGCCCAGAAGAATGACGTTTACCGTAAAAAAGATGGACAGCGCAATCGTGGAAGATAAAAGTATGACAGCGGCCTGTTTTTTATCACGGAAAATATTCTGCCAGGCCATGTCCGAAATGGCAGCTTTTTCCCGCGGGCGTGTCATTCTGCGCACAGGGGCCGGCGTATAGCGCAGCGCTTCCACAGGGGAGCAGCTTCCGGCTATTTTGGCAGGCCTGCGGCAGCTGGCAGAATTCACGCACAGGACAAACAGGCCGGATGCCAGAAAGACCCACGGCTGGACAGGCACAACCAGCGATTCCTCATAGGCTCCGTTTACCATAAGAAGAATCCGGGGCACGGCGGTTTTGGAAACGAATGCCCCTGCGGGGATTCCGGCTGCGGCGTTTAAAAAGGCCTGGCGGTAGACGACGCCCCGCAGCTGGGCGCTTGTCATGCCGACTGTTTTGAGCTGCCCGTACCAGCGTATATGCCTGCAAATCGAAATATACATGGTATTAAAAATAAACAGGTATGCACTTGCAATCACCATGACAAACAGGCCCGCAACTGCAAGCATAACCTGGATAAAGTGCGGGACGGCATAATCATCGGCGCTGATACGCTGGCTTCCGTGAATCCCTGCGGCTTCATTCAGCCTGGCAATGTCCTTTGCAGAATACAGCGGATTTACCAGTGAAATTTTCAGGGAGCCGAGCCCGAAATCTGTCTGCTTTACGCCGGTGGAATCGTAAAAGGCTTTGGAAACATAGCCGGTTTCACTGCCGCTGTAATCTTTGTACCAGCCGCATAAAATAAATTCTCCAAAAAGCGGCGTGTCTGTTTCGCTTTTGGCCAGAACCTGATAGGACAGCGGCAGCTTCATGCCGGCCTGCGGGTTTTCGATATGCATCGCGCGCAGCAGGGCTTCGCTTAAGAAAAGCTCGTTTTCCCGGACAGGATAATGCCCGGTGTACGACGCAAGCGCCGGGACGGTCTGCTTCTCCCAGCAGGTATCATCCAGCCAGTAGAGCTTCGCATAATCTACAGCCCGGTCTTTGTACTGTTCCACGGACATGCAGGCGACTGCAAGCCCTGCATATTTTATTTTTTCATCGGCGCGCAGTATCTCTGCCTGCTCCGGGCTCGGCTCGCTTAATTCGATGTCATAATCAATGCCCTGCATCCGCAGCTGGCGTTCGGTTAATGTATGCCAGTAGCTTGAGCCAATCGCGGACATCATGGCAATAAAAAACGATGCCATGCAGATGGCGGATATGGATAAAAGATTGCGCCTGGCTTCGGCTTTATAAGTATTCCATGCAATTTCCCGGATTACCTGGCGGCTGTTTACATGCATCATGTCAGGCACCTCCGTATATGCGGGAAGCTTTGTCCATGACAGGATGCATCCAGCTGCTGTTATCCTGCAGGTGCTGTGATTTGGCGGCGGATTTTTTCAGGAAGCTTTCGGCATTGCACAGCCTGCCGTCTTCTAACTGCAGAATCCGGCCGGCCATCTGCGCGATTTCTTCATTATGCGTAATCATAACGACGGTCTGGGACAGCTTTTCGCTGCTTGTGCGAATCAGGCCGATGACATCCTGCCCGGTCCGGCTGTCCAGGTTTCCAGTCGGTTCATCCGCGAGAATCATGGCCGGCTTTGCGGCTAATGCCCTTGCGAGCGCGACCCGCTGCTGCTGGCCGCCGGAAAGCTGGTTTGGCATGGCGTATTTTTTGGATTCCAGGCCGAGAAAGGAGAGCAGCCCGTCCACAAATTCCCGGTCCGGGCGGATGCCGTCGAGCCGGAGCGGCAGCACGACATTTTCCCATACGTTCATCAGCGGCAGCAGATTATAATTCTGAAATACAAATCCGATATTCCTGCGGCGGAAAATGGTCAGCTCGTCTTTTTTCATCTGGGAAATATCCCTGCCGCCGACAAGAACCCTGCCGCTGGTCGGCACATCCAGCCCGCCCAGCATATGCAGCAGCGTGGATTTCCCGCTCCCGGAGGTTCCGACTATTGCCAGGAATTCCCCGGCTTCCACCGAAAGGCTGATGCCGTCCAGGGCTTTTACTTCGGTACTGCCGCTGCCATAGTATTTTTTCAGGTTTTCTGTTTTTAAAATATTCATATATACACCTCTTTTGGCTATTCTGTACAGGACAGACTGCCCTGCCTGGACTGTATGTTAGCAGAATATTCTTACTGAAATCTTTCCCAATGATGACATATCTGAAAGATTGCAGAACCGGCAGATATTTTTACAACCTGTCAAAACTGTCATCTTTGGGAAAGATTTCAGTAAGAATCCTGCTTTATAATACAGCTTCGTAACAAAACAACGCAAGGAGGATTTCATGATGTTTCAGAAAAAATTACTGCCAGTTCTGTTAACCGCCGTATTTGCGGCATCCGCAGCCGGACAGGCCATGCTGCCGGCGGCGCAGGCCTTTGCAAAAAGCAGTGTCAGCTTTTATGCTGGAACCGCGGGTGTGGAACAGTTTGAAGGAAGAAAGCCGTACCCGATTGATAAGGTGTGCATGCCGCAGGGGTGCAGCGTAAGCGTGTATACTTCGGATAAGCAGCAGGAAAACGGCACGCTTGTACCGGAAGATGAAAAGAAAATGGATGTAATCCAGCTGCACAAGGGCTCGGGATGGTATGTCAGCGGGAAAAAAGCCGGAAAAACCGGGCTGGCCTATAAGCGGGGCAGCCAGACTGGAACTATCAGGGTACAGATTCTGCCGGCACTGAAGCTTTCTGCCGTGAAAAAGTCTGTCAGGGTATCTGGCGGCAAAACCACGCTGGCCGTAACCTATAAAAACAGCACCGATTCGGATATAACCGTGGAAGCTGCAGATATCGGAAAAGCGAAAATCCGGTATGAGGGGGAAAAAGAACCATCGAAGGAAGACGTTACGCCTGCCCGCTGGATTGCAAAAAAAGTGACCATTCCAGCCGGAAAGACAAAAACCATTTCCGTTACAGAGCCGGCAAAAGCTTCCAGAATCCTGAAATACGATTACCCGGTTTTGTATTTTAAATATGAAGGTGTATATTTTTACGCGAAAATCACAAATCAGGCCCAGGCATCAAACGGGATGGAATACCGCGGCACACAGCCGTTTGCAGAGTTTTTAAAATAACGCCTGCGCTTTGACACATCCCTCAAAACGTGATAAAGTTACGGTATCAGAAAACGGAAATAATTGTACACGGTACTGGAAAAGGAGCCTGTCATGCAGAAAATGAATTATAATCATAAACAGACAATTCTGATACTGGAAGACGATGAAGACCTGGCAGAAGGAATCAGCATGTCTCTGGCCGGCGGGGATTTGGAAATTGTGCTGTGCAGCACG
Organism: uncultured Eubacterium sp.; assembly: GCA_910579075.1. Taxonomy (GTDB): domain Bacteria; phylum Bacillota; class Clostridia; order Lachnospirales; family Lachnospiraceae; genus Eubacterium_J. The sequence goes on along the minus strand of CAJTSV010000062.1, from coordinate 17,526 downwards.
ATATCACAGGCAAGGGAGCGGATGCGCGAGAGGGTGTTTGATTTGCTCGTTTTGGATATCAACCTTCCTGACGGGAGCGGCCTGGAATACTGCAGGGAAATACGGGAGTCTGACAGGGTGCCGATTGCACTGCTGACAGCCAGGGATATGGAGCTGGATATTGTAAAGGGCTTAGAGTGCGGCGCGGATGATTACATTACAAAGCCTTTCAGCCTGATGGTGCTGCGTGCCAGAATCCGTGCGCTGCTCAGGCGCAATCCGGGAAACCGGAAATCGGAATACAGTAACGGGGTGTTCCGGTTCTTCTTTGATACGATGGAGTTTTATAAAGAAGGAAGGCCTGTGGAATTAAGCAGGACAGAACAGCGGATTTTGTATCTGCTTGTGTTTAATGCCGGGCGGATTCTGACAAGGGAGCGGCTTTTGGAATGGGTCTGGCCGGACGGCACGGAATATGTGGAAGACAATGCCCTGTCAGTAGGCATCCGGCGGCTGCGCGATAAACTGGAGGATGTGCCGTCAAAGCCGGTTTACATTAAGACTGTGTATGGAAAGGGTTATCTGTGGGAGAGCTGTTAACGTTTGGCAGCGGCCTGCTTGCAGGAGCCGGCGCATCCTTTTGTGCGGCGTGCTTCCTGTTTCTGTATCTGCGCCGCCACAGCAGGAAAAAAATGGAGAAGACGTACCAGCAGCTGCTTACCCGGCTCGACCGGGCAATGGGCGGGCAGATACAGGAAACGGCGTATGATGAATCGATGGATGCCGCAGTCACGGAGCGCCTGAACCGGGTCGTGCGCATATCCAGGATGCACCAGGAAAAGGCAGAGCGGGAAAGAGATACCATAAAGTCCCTGATTTCGGATATTTCCCATCAGGTCAGGACGCCGCTGTCCGGGATTATGCTGTATGCCGGGCTGCTGCACGAGCAGGCGCTGGATGCAGATACCGCGCTGCTTGCGGATAAAATCGGAAAGCAGTCCGAAAAGCTGGATTTTTTTATGAAAGAGCTGGTAAAATCATCCTATGCAGAACGGGAACTGATTGCGCTGCACCCGCAGATGACAGGCGTAGAAGAAATTATGAATACAGCCTGCCAGATGGCGGAGCTGTCTGCTTTAAAAAAGGATATTGACATTGTGAAGGATGAAACGGATGCTGTGTGCTATGCGGATAAAAAATGGACGATTGAGGCGCTCTATAATGTTCTGGATAATGCAGTGAAATATTCGCCAGAGCATTCGCAGGTTACCGTGCGCGTTATTGTATATGAAACCTTTGCCTGCATCCAGGTGCAGGACGAGGGAATCGGCATTTCCGAGGAAGAACAGGGGCTGGTGTTCGAGCGGTTTTACCGTTCGAAGGCTGTCAGCAGCAGGCCGGGATTTGGCATCGGACTGTATCTGGTGCGGGAAGTACTCGCAAAGCAGGGCGGATATGCAAAGGTGAAATCAGAAGCCGGAAAGGGCACCGTGATGCAGCTGTACATGTCACGGCATCCTATGGCATTTCAGCTGGACAGGCTGCCGTAAATCTGCCGGCATTGTCATTTTTGTGTAAGAATATGGAGGGAAACGATGCTGAAAGTAAAAAATCAAAAAGTTATCCTGCAGATAGCCTGGACTGCGTATAAGGCGGAAAAAAAGCGGAATTTTTATGCTGTTTTGGCCATTGTGCTGACGTCATTTCTGATTGCGTCCGTGCTTGCCGTCGGTACGGGCTATTTTGGCACGCTGTCGCAGCGCCAGGTGCGGATGCAGGGAATGGATTATGACATAGAACTGAGCGAGCCGAAGGAAGAACAGGCAGAAGCAGTCCGTGCCCTGGATTTGGTCCGGCATGCGGGGCTTGCTGTGAAATGTGCTGTCTTAGAGCAGTATGGGGATCTGCAGCTGGACAAAACAAGGCTTTACTGGCTGGATGAAACCTGCTGGGAAAAACAGACGGTGCCCGCCCTGGAAAGCTATGAGGGCAGTTATCCGCAGAACGAAAATGAAATCATGCTGGGAACGCGTGTGTTAAAAGCAATGGGCATCCGCGAGCCTGAAATCGGGATGAAGCTGTTATTTTCGTATACAGTACTGACGGAAGATGACGGGCAGGAACTGCCGGAAAAAGAATTTGTGCTCAGCGGCTGGTATACCGATTACAGCGGCATCCACAGAGGCTATATTTCAGAAAAATTCTATAAAACGACGGGCGTGAAGCAGACAGACCTGACACAGGGAGCTTTGAAAATAACGCTGAAAAATCCCCTCTATTCGGAAAAAGACCTGAAACAGCTGCGGGAAGCAGTAAAGCTGGAAAAAAGCCAGTATATTTCCGCGGATTATGATGCGGCTGCCGTGTTTTTCAAGATGAGCGCTGCACTGGCGGCGGTGCTGGTTATGGTGTTTGCAAGCGGGTACCTGTTTATTTATAATACGATGTATCTTTCGATTTCAAAGGATATCCGGTATTATGGGCAGCTGGCAGCGGTCGGGATGACGTCTGCCCAGATAAAATGGATGGTCTATGTCCAGGCAGCCTGGAATGCGCTGGCCGGGGTGCCGATAGGGCTTGCGGCAGCATTTTTTACGGCAGGGCTGGCAGTTCCGCAGCTTGTGCATATTGCCA
>CAJTSV010000062.1:0-14903 GCA_910579075.1 uncultured Eubacterium sp. | reverse complement strand
GGGATTTGCAGCCAGCGATACGGTTTCTGCAAAAGGCTGGGGATTTGTGCTGGCCGGGTGCTTTGCTGCGGCTGTAAACGGAATCAGCTGCAAAAAGCCCGCACAGCTGGCGGCAGACTGTCCGCCCGCACAGGCGCTGCGGCATGCGGCAGGCATGGCAGAGTCTGCGAAAGCAGCAGGAAAAAAACGGCAGCATGGCGTGGATTGTGTCACGCGTTCCATCATTCCTTCCATGGCATGGCAGAACCTGTTTCGGGATAAAAAACAGGCAGCTGTTATTTTTTGTTCGTTTGTCATAGCAATTTCGATGTTTCTGGTAACAAATGTCCTGATACGCCAGAATGATGCAGGGCGCATCCTGAACCAGATGTATTCGTATGATTTGCGGCTGAAAAATGAAACGGTTCTGGAAAACGGGGAACAGCTTTTGACGGATGAACTGATATCACAGATAGAAGCAATGGAAGGGATAGCATCCGTCCGGAAGGTGGCTTCTGCAAAAGTTATCATTCCGTATCAGGAAGATGTTTATGGGGAATATTTAAAGGAATTATACGGTTCCAGATACAGTCCGGGAAATTATGAACGCGATATGGAATTATACCAAAAAGATATGGACAGCAATTACTTTGCGCCGCGTATAATCAGTGTCGGGAAAAAAGGCTTTGAACTGCTCGGGCAAAGCATCGAAACGCAGCTGGACTGGGATGCGTTTGAAAACGGAGAGACTGCCATTGCCGTGAAATATTTTACACAGGGAGATAACGGAATGACCGGCAGGACGGTACGTTTTTCCCTTCCAGACGGGAAGCATCCGCAGGAAGAATATACGGTTCAGATAGCGGCGGCAGCGGATGGCAGCGCAAATCCGGCATTTTTTTCCGGCGGCATCCTGCCAGACCTGGTGGTCAGCGAAGCATTTGCACGCAGGCTTTTGAAGGAGCCACTGACAGAGCTGATTGAAATAGAATACGAATCGGCTTTTTCCAGGAAGGCAGAACAGCGCGTAATGGCGTTAGTTGAAAAGGAAAGCCGGATTTCATCGGATTCGAAGCTGGAACGCTATGCGGAAATGAAGCATACAGAAATGCGGGTAAAAATACTCGGTGCGGTTTTGACCGGCATTTTCGCCCTGATGGCGGTGCTGAATTACCTGAATATGATGGCGCATGGGCTGCAGGTCCGTTCCAGGGAATTCGCAGCGTTAGAAAGCATCGGGATGACGCATAAGCAGGCCGGTGCCATGCTGCGGCTGGAAGGCGCGGGCTATGCAGCAATCTCTGCCGGGCTTTCGCTCGCCGCCGGGCTTCCGGCCAGCTATGCAGTGTTTTGCGGCATGAACCGCTATCAGGTGGCGTATTCCATTCCATGGATTAGCAGCCTTGTCCTGCTGGCAGCTGTTTTTATTCTGTGCATGACAGTGCCGGTATGGATTTACCAAAGGACGCAGAATCAAAGTGTTGTGGAAAAGCTGCGCAGCCTGGAAGGATAGCGGATGGCATAATGAGATTTGGAAATGAGAGGGGAAATGGCGGAATGAGACAGTTTCATATCAGCGGTGTCTGTTATCCGGAAAAGCATTATATGGCAGATTTAAGCGGACGGCTGCAGCAAATGAAAAAGATGACAGACAATGGGGACTATTTTGTGATAAACCGCGCCAGGCAGTATGGGAAAACTACGATGCTGCGGGCATTGCAGCGGTATCTCCAGCCGGATTATGCAGTTATATTTATGAGCTTTCAGAAAATGAGCTCCGCCAGATTCCGGGACGAGTCTGCATTTTCAAGAGCTTTTGCACATGAATTTGTAAAGAAAGCAGTGAGCAGTGCGCAAAACGGGAAGCTGGAATCCAGGGCCCTGCAGGCTCTGGATGAGAAAAGCAGGGGAACACACGAACCGTTTGACCTGACAGAGCTGTTTGAGCTGCTCAGTGATGTCTGTGCGCAGGCACAGCAGAAGATAGTACTCATCATTGACGAAGCAGACCAGGCATCGGATAATCAGGTGTTTGTGGATTTTCTCGGACAGCTGCGGGAATATTACCAGAACAGGGAAGAAACACCGGCGTTTCATTCTGTTATTTTAGCTGGTGTATACGATATCAGGAACATGAGGACAAAAATCAGGCCTGAGGAGGCACACAGATATAACAGCCCATGGAATGTGGCAGCTCCGTTTGAGGTCAGCATGCGTTTTCTCCCAGAGGACATTGTGACCATGCTGGCAGAATATGAAAAAGAACATCATACAGGCATGGATATGCAGGCCGCAGCACAAGAGCTGTACCGGGTGACCGGCGGCTATCCGTACCTGGTGAGCTGCCTGTGTAAAAAACTGGATGAAACGGGCATGGGATGGGATGCAGCGGATTTGTGGATGGCAGTCCGCGATTTGCTGAAAGAACAGAATACGCTGTTTGATGATGTTATCAAAAACATCCAGAATCATCCAGAATTTGCAAGGCTGGCCGAACAGCTTGCCGTTTTCGGGGCAAAAATCGTTTTTGAGCGGAATAATCCGGTGATTGGACTGGGTGCGATGTTTGGGATTTTGACAGAACGGGATGGAAAAGCAGCTGTTTCAAATATGATATTTGAGACTCTGATTTTAAATTATTTTACATCCGTGCGTGCCACAGAAGCCCTGCTGCATTCCGACTATCTGGAAAAGGGCCAGTATATCTGTAACGGCAGGCTGGATATGGAGCATGTTATCTGCCGTTTTGCAGATTTTATGAAAGCAGAATACCGCAGGGAGGATGGAACCTTTCTGGAAAAACAGGGAAGGCTTTTATTTTTGAGCTTTCTGCGTCCGATTATCAATGGAACGGGACATTATGCCGTGGAACCGCAGACGCGGCAGAATATGCGGATGGATATACAGGTGTTTTATGGGAAGGATGAGTTTGTCGTGGAACTAAAACGATGGAACGGGGCGGCCTATGAGCAGAAGGGATATGAACAGCTGGCGGAGTATCTTGCTGCCAGGGGGCTGAAAAAAGGGTATCTGGTCAGCTTTTGCAGGAATGTGAAAAAACCGCAGAGGGAAAGATGGCTCCGCTATGGACCATATGAGATTTGTGAAGTGATTGTGGAATGCGGTTAAGTGCAGAAAATGGGTGCCAGATTTCAAATAGCATACGAAAAAAACGGGTTTATTGGTTACTGTTCACACAGGACTGAAAGAAACCCGTTTTTTTGTACGCAAAAGTTTGAAGTACAGGCAGATATATGTTAAAATAAAAGAAGCAGTCTGACAAACAGAAGAATATATATAAAGGAAAGAAGGAGCACAAGCCCATGTCATTTGTACACCTGCACGTCCACACGGAATACAGCCTGCTGGACGGCTCCAACAAAATACAGGAATACGTGTCCCGGGTCAGGGAGCTGGGCATGACAGCCGCAGCCATTACAGACCACGGGGCCATGTACGGCGTGATTGAATTTTACAAGGCGGCCACGGCTGCCGGGATTCGTCCGATACTGGGCTGCGAGGTGTATGTAGCGCCAAACTCCCGGTTCGACCGTGAGCATGTAAGCGGGGAAGACCGTTATTATCATCTGGTGCTGTTAGCGGAAACGAACGAAGGTTATGGAAACCTGATTAAAATCGTGTCCAAGGGCTTTCTGGACGGCTATTATTACCGGCCGCGGGTAGATATGGAAGTGCTGCGCAGATACCATAAAGGAATTATTGCGACCAGCGCCTGTGTGGCCGGGGAAGTGTCCAGGGAGCTTTTGCGCGGAGATTATGAGAAGGCAAAAGCGGCCGCCTTAAAATACGAAGAATGCTTTGGAACAGGCAATTTTTTCCTGGAGCTGCAGGACCACGGCCTGCCGCAGCAAAAGACCGTCAATCCGCAGCTTCTGCGGCTGAGTGAAGAAACGGGCATTGAGCTCATTGTGACAAATGACGTGCATTATACGAATGCAGAAGATGCGGAAGCCCATGACATCCTGCTGTGCATCCAGACCGGCAAAAAGCTGCAGGACGAAGACCGCATGCGTTACGATGGCGGGCAGTATTTTGTAAAATCCGAAGAAGAAATGCAGGCGCTGTTTCCATATGCAAAACAGGCACTGGAAAATACGCAGAAAATTGCAGACCGCTGCCATGTGGAGATTGAATTTGGCAAAACGAAGCTGCCGAAATACGATGTGCCGGATGGCTATACGGCGTGGGAATATTTAAACAGGCTCTGCTTTGACGGGCTTGCGCAGCGTTATCCCAAGCAGCAGGCACAGGAATTAAAATCCCGCCTGGAATATGAGCTGGATGTCATAAAGACAATGGGATATGTCGATTACTTCCTGATTGTATGGGATTATATCCATTTTGCAAAAGAGCACGGCATCAGCGTCGGGCCGGGGCGCGGCAGTGCGGCAGGCTCGCTGGTTGCTTATACGACAGGCATTACAAATATCGACCCGATTAAGTACAGCCTGATTTTCGAGCGCTTTTTAAACCCGGAGCGGGTATCGATGCCGGATATTGACGTTGATTTCTGTTACGAAAGGCGCCAGGAAGTGATTGATTACGTCGTGAAAAAATACGGCAAGGAGTGCGTGACGCAGATTGTTACCTTTGGTACGCTGGCAGCACGCGGTGTCATCCGGGATGTCGGGCGCGTCATGGACATGCCATATTCGTTTGTAGATTCGATATCCAAAAATGTCCCGTCGGAGCTTAATATCACGATTCAAAAGGCGCTGGATATGAACCCGGACCTGCGCAAAATTTATGAAGAAGACGAGGGCGTGAAAAAGCTGATAGATATGTCAAAGCGGCTGGAAGGCCTGCCAAGGCATACGTCCACCCATGCGGCCGGAGTCGTTATCAGCCAGAAGCCGATGGACGAATATGTGCCGTTATCCAGGGGCGTGGACGGCATGGTGACCACGCAGTTTACGATGACAACGCTTGAGGAGCTGGGCCTTTTGAAAATGGATTTCCTCGGGCTGCGCACGCTGACGGTGATTGACAGCGCCGTGCGCCTGGCGGAAAAAGACACGGGCATAAAAATCGACATCGACCACATTGATTACAATGACCAGAAAGTGCTCGATTCGCTTGGAACCGGGCGCACGGACGGCGTGTTCCAGCTGGAAAGCTCCGGCATGAAAAACTTTGTGAAAGAGCTAAAGCCGCACAGCCTGGAAGATATTATTGCCGGGATTGCCCTGTACCGTCCGGGCCCGATGGACTTTATTCCGGCCTATGTGCGCGGCAAAAACATGCATGGACAGATTCAGTATGACTGTCCGCAGCTGGAGCCGATTCTGGCACCGACTTACGGGTGCATCGTCTATCAGGAGCAGGTGATGCAGATTGTGCGAGACCTGGCAGGATATACCTGGGGGCGCAGCGACATTGTACGCCGCGCGATGTCCAAGAAAAAAGGCAGGGTTATGGAAGAAGAACGCAAAAACTTTGTCTATGGCAATGAGGAGCAGGGGGTGAAGGGCTGCATTGCCAATGGCATCAGCGAAAAGGCCGCAAACAGGATTTTTGACGAAATGATTGATTTTGCCAAATATGCATTTAACAAATCCCATGCCGCGGCCTATGCCGTGATTTCATACCAGACGGCCTATCTGAAATATTACTATCCGGTGGAATTTATGGCAGCTATCATGACGTCTGTCATGAACAACATTAACAAAGTGTCAGAATATATCCAGACCAGCCGGAATATGGGCATGGAAATCCTGCCGCCGGACATCAACGAGGGCGAGGGCGGCTTTTCCGTGTCAGGAAAAAATATCCGCTACGGCATGTCTGCGATTAAAAGCGTCGGGCATCCGGTTATCGAAGCGCTGATAGAAGAACGAAAGAAGAACGGCCCGTTTAAAAACCTCGAAGACTTTATTACAAGGCTCAGTGACCGGGAAATGAACAAGCGTGCGGTGGAAAATTTAATCAAAGCCGGAGCCATGGACACGCTGGCCGGAAACCGCCGCCAGAAGATGATGGTATACCAGCAGATTATGGAAAGCATTTCCCACGAAAAGAAAACCAGCATGAGCGGCCAGATTTCCCTGTTTGACCTCGTACCGGAAGAAGATAAAAAAGACTATGAAATCCGGATGCCGGATGCTGCGGAATTTGACAAGGAAACGCTGCTTGCATTTGAAAAAGAGGTGCTGGGCGTCTATATCAGCGGACATCCCCTGGAAGAATACGAGGATAAGTGGAAGAAAAATATTACGGCAAAGACCACGGATTTTCTGCTGGACGATGAAACAGGCACGGCAAAGGTGCAGGACAGCCAGAAGGTGACGGTTGGCGGGATGCTTGTGCACCGCACGGTTAAATATACCAAAAACAACAAGACAATGGCTTTTTTAACGCTGGAAGACCTGGTCGGGACATTGGAAATTATCGTGTTTCCAAGGGATTATGAAAAGTACCGGAGTTATTTTGAAGACGAAGCGCGCATATTTGCCGAGGGCAGGGTGACGATTGAGGAAGAAAAAAACGGCAAGCTGATTCTGGAACGGGTATATTCGTTTGACGAGACGCCGAAGGAGCTGTGGCTGCAGTTTCCGGACATGGCAAGCTACCAGAGCCAGGAGCCGCGCGTGCTGGAAGAACTGCGCGCCTTCGATGGGCAGGATGACGTGGTTGTCTATATTGCAGACCGCAGGGTTATGAAACGGCTGGGGCCGCAGTGGCGGGTAGCGGCCGCAGGACCGCTTGTACAGTCGCTTCGGGATGTGTTTGGACAAAATAATGTAAAAGTTGTGGAAAAGAAGGTTGCAAACAGCGGGAAAAGATATTAAAATAAAATAGACTATGGTAAAAGCAGGTTTACCATCAGAGGGGGATATTACAAGGAGACTAAAATCAGGAGGATATGGAAAATGGCGAACGAGATTAATACGATTGGCGTACTCACAAGCGGCGGCGATGCACCTGGCATGAATGCTGCAATTCGTGCGGTTGTCAGGGAAGCAATTGCAAACGGAAAAAGGATTATGGGTATCAAAAGGGGATATGCCGGACTTTTGAAGGAAGAAATCTACGAAATGCAGTCAACCGATGTGGCAGATATTATCCAGCGCGGCGGCACGATTTTACAGACAGCCCGCTGCAAGGAGTTTACGACAGCAGAGGGCCAGAAGAAGGGTGCGGACATCTGCAGGCAGCATGGCATTGACGGCGTTATCGTGATTGGCGGGGACGGCTCTTTCCGCGGTGCACAAAAGCTGGCATCGATGGGAATCAACACGGTTGGCGTGCCGGGCACGATTGACCTGGACATTGCATGTACGGATTATACGATTGGTTTTGATACGGCAGTCAATACCGCAATGGATGCGATTGATAAGGTGCGTGATACATCGACATCCCACGAGCGCTGCTCGATTATTGAGGTTATGGGACGCGGTGCCGGATTTATCGCGTTATGGTGCGGCATTGCAAATGGTGCTGAAAATGTGCTTCTGCCGGAAAAATATGACTACGACGAGCAGGCACTTGTCAACAGCATTATCGAAAACCGCAAAAAAGGCAAAAAACATCATATTATTATCAATGCAGAAGGCATTGGCCATTCTGTCAGCATGGCAAAGAGGATTGAAGCAGCCACGGGCGTGGAGACAAGGGCTACGATTTTAGGCTATATGCAGCGCGGCGGCCGTCCGACGGCGAGAGACCGCATGATGGCATCGGTGATGGGCGCATATGCCGTAGACCTGTTATGCCAGGGCAAGAGCAACCGTATTGTCGGGGAACGTGCAGGCTCCCTGATAGATATTGATATTGATGAAGCACTTGGAATGGGCAAATCAGTCGATGATTACGAATATAGGGTTAGCTGTAATTTATCCAAATAGTGAAAAAGACGGAAGGCTGGCAGCCGAAACAGGCCCGGTTTTCCGGAATCAGGAATGGGCAGGCTGGTGCAGGCAGTGCGTCAGCCTGTTTTCCCGTATGAGTGCTGAAAATTTTGCAGGAATATGGGACAGCGCACAGCAATATGTATAGGGAATGACGATGATTACAAGTACAGCAAACCAGCAGGTGAAGCATATCATGCAGCTGGCAAAAAAAGCAGAAGAACGCCGGAAAGAGAACGTATTTCTGGCCGAGGGAGTCCGTATATTTGAAGAAATGCCAAAAGAGCGCCTGCGCGGCGTCTATGTATCGGAATCGTTCCTGAAAAAGGACGGACATATAAAACTGCTGGAAGGCAGCGCATACGAAACAGTTTCCGATGCGGTTTTCCGGAAAATGTCTGATACAAAGACACCGCAGGGAATTTTATGCATTGTGGAAAAGCCGCAGTACGAGCTTGGCGCGCTGTTAAAAGGGAATGCGTTCCTGCTTGTCCTGGAAGGCATCCGTGACCCGGGAAACCTCGGCATGATGCTTCGGACGGCAGAAGGGGCAGGCGTGACCGGAGTGATTGCATGCGGCTGCGCGGATCTGCATGCACCCAAAACGGTGCGTGCTACCATGGGAAGCATCTGCCGCGTCCCTTTTTATGAAACCGGAGATTTGGAAAAAACCCTGCGTATTTTAAAGGAGCAGGGAGTCGTGCTGTATGCAGCCCATTTGCAGGGACGGAACAATTATGATGAATTGGATTACAGGGGGGCAGCGGCATTTCTGATAGGAAGCGAGGCACACGGGCTGGCAGACGGGACGGCAGCACAGGCAGATGTATATTTGAAAATCCCGATGTGCGGGCAGCTAGAATCGCTTAACGCTGCAATGGCGGCCGGCATTCTGATGTATGAGGCAGCCAGGCAGAGAAGAAGCTAGACGGACAGAATATGGGAGAATGGCAGAGTGCGGATTTGGTTTAAAGAATGGAAAGAGAACCGCATGCTGCGTGATTTTGTGGCATGTGAAGAAAATGATGATACCAGGACACATAAAATATTTCATGCGCTGGAGCAGGCATGCTATGAATTTGATTTAAGCAGGCCGCTCTGGCTGGATTCGAATATTGCAGAATTTAAAAGACATGCGAAGACACGGTTTTCCAGTGATAATTTTGTGGATTCCATTGCATTTGATTATCTGGAAATGCAGATAATAGAAGAATAAATCATATAAAATACGAAAAAAATTATGAAATTTCTTTTTTTACAATAAAATGTTAACCAATTTGATAAAATATGATATAATATCCATATATAATAGTTAGCCGTGCAACAATCGTTACAAAAACAATTTTATGGCAGCAGGGAGGGCATATGACCGGCATCCGGCTGTTTGTCCATGTGTTTCTGGGCAGTAGGAGGGTTTTTATATGGATGCACCACAAAGGCTGAGCGAAGATGTCGAGAGCTGGGAAACGATGATGTTCCTGTACAACTCGGCAATCAAGGAAGTAGGGACAAAGCTTGAGATTTTGAATGATGAATTTCAGCATGTACATCAGTACAACCCGATTGAATATATCAAATCAAGAGTGAAGACCCCGGAAAGCATTTGCAAGAAACTAAAGCGTTATGGCAAAGAAGTATCAATTGAAAATATGGTCAGCTATGTCAACGACATTGCCGGAATCCGGATTGTATGCTCGTTTACCTCGGACATTTACCGGGTGGCGGACATGATTGGCAGGCAGAACGACCTGACCGTAGTTTCCGTAAAGGATTATATCAGGCATCCAAAAGACAGCGGTTATAAGAGCTATCATATGCTTGTCACTGTTCCGGTATTTTTATCTGACCGGGTTGTAAATACGAGAGTAGAAATTCAGATACGGACAATGGCAATGGATTTCTGGGCGAGCCTGGAGCACAAAATTTATTATAAATTTGAAGGCCACGCGCCGGAGTACATCAGCCGGGATTTGCGGGAGTGTTCAGATATTGTGTCACAGCTGGACGCAAAGATGCTTTCGCTGAATAACGCAATTCTAATCGCAAAAGAACAGGCAAAAGTGCATGGAGCAAAAATGCACAGCGCAAAAGTGCATAGTGCATAGTGCTTATAGGAAAAAGAAGCAGGAGTACGGGGAAGGCCGTGCGCCTGCTTCTTTTTGACAGGGCATGTGTTTATTTTCTCAATAATATACAAAAAGTATTGCTGATGTGTGGACAATTGCGTATAATGAAAGTGCCTATGTTACAAAAGGCAGATAAAGTTCACAGTATTTATAGCGTTTTTGGAAAAGGAGCGTACATTATGGCAAAGTCAGCAAATCTATATGCAAGAATAGAACCAGAAGTAAAAGAACAGGCAGAGCGTATTTTATCGGCACTTGGAATTCCGGCTTCGAATGCTATTAATATGTTTTATAAACAGATTATTCTGCATGGGGGAATTCCATTTGATGTAAAAATTCCATCTGCAGGGCCCGCTGATATGAGCAGCCTGTCAGAAACCCGGCTGAATCAGGAGCTGGAGAAAGGATATGCGGATATGCAGGCAGGCCGCACAAAAAATGCAGGCAGGGTATTTGCGGATATTCGCAGGGATTATGGTTTATGATGTTTGAGGTGGAAATCTCGGAGCAGGCAGATAATGACCTGAGGGAGATTTATCAGTATATTGTTTTTGAACTGAGGTCGCCTGAAAATGCCAGAAGGCAGCTTGCACGGCTGGAAAAGAGCATTATGAGTCTTGAAAAAATGCCTGAGCGTTTCCGATTATATGAAAAAGAACCATGGCACAGCCGGGGACTGCGTCTTTTTCCAGTGGATAATTATATGGTTCTGTATATAGCACAAAAGAAAACAAAAATAGTGACAGTTATCCGTGTCATGTATGGAGGCCGTGATATAGAAAGGCAGCTTTAGCTGATTTGGATAATGGAATCGGTCATCTTTGAAATTCAGCAGGCTGGATGCTTTTATCATAAACAGCCTGCTGAATTTTTATTGGATTTGTTGCTGGTTTTTCAGCTGGGACAGACTGTACTATTTATTATTATGGAAGTTTTTTTGCTGGATTTTCTGTGAAACAGCCTGTACCGTTATTGCAGCAGTGACAGGATTCCGTCTTTGGAATGGTTTGCCTGTGCCAGTACGGATTCAGCTGCCTGCTTTAAAATATTATGCTTTGTAAATTCCAGTGATTCTTTTGCCATATCGGCATCCCGGATGCGGGATTCTGCGGCCTGTGTATTTTCTGCCATAATATCGTCCACAGCCATGGCCGATTCCATCCGGTTTTGCAAAGCACCGAAATGGCTGCGCATCCCGGAGACGATGTCAATCGCCTTGTGTATTTTCTCAATCGATGCAGACGCAGCAGCATAGCTTGAGACATCCAGGTCTGAAACCCCGATAATGGCAGCGTTCATGCCCGGCAGTTCAATTTTGATGTGGTCCCATGCGTTGTCGCTGGACTGGATTTTGATTTCACGGCCGCCGGAGATGACCTGGGTGTTGTAGCGGATGTTTTCAGTCAGTAATGGTGAACTGATGGAGTTATCGACCTTGATTTCGCCATTTGTCTTGATATCGATTTCGATATTTTTCAGGGAATCTGTAATTTCATTCGCAATTTCTTCTGTTTTTTGAACAAGCTCGTTTTTCTTGTTTGTATTAAATGTTACAGTCCATTTTTTCGTATCAGGGTCCTGGACTCTTTGAAACAGGTCTGTGTCATTCGGATTCAGGATGCCGGAAAGATTTTCTTGGTAGCTGAATGTCATGTTATATCCGCCAGGATTGGATATAAACGATAAATATCTTGTAGAGCTGGTACCTGGCATGCCGGAGCCTGGATTCAGGCCATTGTTCAGGTTATATTCAATTCTCCGCCGGTAACTTTCAATCAGGCTGTCTAAATGGCCGGCTGCCTGTGATTTGATGCTGTCTAAGGATGTAGAGCATGTATATTTGTAGGGGTTATTATATGCATCTGTCATCGTAAAGGACAGCTGATTTCCATCTACAATAGGTTCCTTTGAAGCAAGCGTAAAGGGCCTTTTCAGTTTCTCCTGGCATAAGCCCATATCATATTGTGTGCCATAGGCATCTAGTGTAGAAGAATGTGATACATATTTAAGTGGATGCTTCGGGTCATTTTTCGAAACGCTCACTTCCATCCGGTTATTGGTTTCCGTTACAATTTTCCAGGAGTTAATGGCGTCAATCAGTTCCTGCTTGCTGACTTCGGAATCAATAGTAAAGCCAATTTTGATGCCGGTATTAAAATCAATATATTGGTATACCCGATACTGTTCGCCGTTTGTGACATGGCTTCCCTCGTTGCTGCCAGTTGTAATATTCCATCCGCCACCAGGCTTTGGATTCGCAGTTGTACCAGTCCATCCGGCTCCGGGGTTTACACAGGAATTTCCGCCAGACATCCATTCTGACGATTCTGACAGGCCGATATCCTTCCAGTTTAACCGGGTCAGTATCTGTTTCTGCCCTGTCATGCTCTGATCTGCTGGAATGTATAAATAAAGCTCGTTTTCATCAGCATACATGGCATAATGGGTGATATTATCAATTTTATCGCCAGGTATCAAATGGTCTTCAACGGGCGGAATATTGATGTCCAGGATGCTTATGTATGGATTAATTTTAACTTCTTCCGTATACCAGTCCGCACTGCGCAGCTCATAAGTCGTCAGGCCGTCTTTTTGAAGCTCCTCAATCAGCGAATCCAGGTCTTTGCCATTGTCTACTTCAAAGCTGAATGTAATTCCTGCATGCTTGAAAGAGTAATTCCCGCCCTGTATCTTATCTGGATTCAGTCCTTTGCCATTTTCATCTTTGATAGAATCCCACGAATGCAGGATATTATCAATATAAATTCCTTCCTTATCTGGAATCAGCGTATACTGCCGTCCGCTTGGAACGCGGTTTCCGCCGTCAAAAATCAGTTCGATAGTAGTCGTATTGCCATCTTCTGCCTGAAAAGATACAGGGTATGTTCCAGCCACAATATTTTCATTGCTGTCAAATTTCAGACCCATGCTGGAATACGGAACGCGCACCCCGTTATAAAAAATCCCGCCCGGACGCGGCTTTCCATCCGGCCCGGTTTCGTGGAAAATCATAATATCGTTCGGCTTTCCTTCCATTTGAGGGACATTGGTCGGCTTAAATAGTTTGAGCTTGTTATATTCCGTGTCTGTACTGATGCGGTTGATTTCGCTGCGCAGCTCGTCGATTTCCTGCTGGATAGCGAAACGGTCTCCGGCATCATTGGTATCGTTTCCTGCCTGTACGGACAGCTCAACCATGCGCTGGAGCATGGCGTGGACTTCCTGCAGTGCGCCGTCGGCGACCTGGCACAGTGCAATCCCTTCCCCGAGGTTATCGGATGCACGGTTCAGCCCGCGAATCTGCGAGCGCATTTTTTCGGATATTTTCAGTCCGGCTGCATCATCCGCGGCAGAATTGATGCGGTAGCCGGACGCGAGCCTTTGGGATGATACTTTCAAATTTTTCTGGTTCAAATCCAGGCAGTGGTTTGCCATGGATGCTTCCATATTATGCTGTATAAACATGACCGCAGGCAGCCTCCTTTGAAAATAGCAGCAGCTCAGAAATACCCAGGCTCTGTTTTTTGGAAATTATATCAGGCAAATCTGAACTGGCGTGTATTGTTTTTGTGAGATTTATAAAAACTGGGATGGAAGTTTTTAACGGCCTGTGGACAGGAACCCTGAGTACGGCTGGATGAAGGAAAAATGCACAGAAAAGAACGGATGCTGAACGGTCAAAAATAAAACAGCCTGTGTCAGAAACGGTTATACCCAGACATGTAAAAAAAATCATTTCCGTAATATGCTTTCTCCACAAACTGTGAAAAACATCTTACGAAAAGCATTTTTAAGACATGCCCTAAAATGCTGACTTCTCCTCCATGATGATAGCATGCCTGTCCTTCGAGACAGCAGGGCTGCGGCTGTCTGTGATGTAAAAATCCAGGCATGTGCCAAATACTTCCATGTATTCTGTCAAACATAAAATACTATTAATAATATCGGCAAAATATTTAGAAGTATAATAGCAAGCGGGCGGGTATTTTTGGAATATATTCAGAAAATAGTAAAAAATAAAGGATGTCAGATGAAAGATACAACATAGAAAATAGAAAAAATAAAGAATGTCATGTAAAAAATACAAAACAGAAAAAATAAAGCAGGCCATACAATAACATAAAAAACAAGAAAAAGAAAGGATGCCGGATGAAAAGCTCCATACAAAAAGTAAATAAATTACGCCCTTTTTGAAATTTTGTACCTGCGAAAAACGGTCTTATAAATATACATTGCAGGCAGCAGACAGATATTTTATAATCAGGTATATAAATCAGAAGCTGCAAAGGAGAACTTTATGAAATCAAACAATAGAGACGATGGCTGGCTAACGGGAAGACTATATTTTAACAGAGAAGATAAAAGAGTAATTGTTAAGAGACCGCGAAGCGGGTTTGGCTATACCATAAATTTTGGAAGTAAGCGGACATGGGTATTTCAGATTGTTTTTGTGATAATTATGGTTATATTAGTCAATGTTCTTTAAAATAACTTCCGGTTTGCCTAAAAATCCGGGTAACTTTTCCCGTTTTACAGGTATCTCAGCCTGTTTATTAGTGAAATGATATGTATTTTCCCTTATTTTTACCCTTATGATAGAGGAAGTAACGAGAATACTGAACTTTGAGAAGGAATAATGGTAAGAGGTGACAATATGGCAGTATGCTATAAAAAGCTGTGGAAAATGCTGATTGATAAAGACATGATAAAAATAGACTTACGCTTGCAGACTGGTTTCAGTACGACAACAATGTCGAAGCTGTCTAAAGGTGAAAATGTCAGCATGGATGTATTAGAAAAAATTTGTTCCGTATTAAATTGCGATGTTGGAGACATCATGGAATTTGTTCCTGATAAAAAAGAGGAACCGTAAGGAGGCAAAACATTATGGATCATTCTTATCCGTATATAGCGTCTTTGACCAGAGAAC
>CAJTSV010000061.1:3208-23333 GCA_910579075.1 uncultured Eubacterium sp. | reverse complement strand
AGGTAATAATCGCCCGCCTGCTGCGCAAAGATGCGGTAGGAAAGTGCCGGAGCGTCCTGTGCGGATGCACCGCAAAACGACGCGGTAACCGGAAATACCTTCATGCCGCTGCCGTATTTCCCAAAATCCACAAGCGGCCGGAAGGCCGCTGCCTGGCCGTGGCATGTACCGTTTCTCTGTCCGGTAAAGTGGACTGCATCCAGGACAAACACCTGTCCCCTGGCCAGAAACGTTCCGTCCGGAATGCCTGCTGTCTCCCTGCGGACTGCCTTTACATGAACCGGGACAAACTGTTCCCCGGCTGTAATGCGAAAAGCACAAAATCCCTCTGCCTGCGCCAGCTTTTCCGGAAGCAGTGTCAGGCGGATTTCATCCTGCAGCGCTGTTTTCCCGGATGTGGCCGAAAATTCCAGCCAGTCACAGCCTGTTTCCATTTCTATCTGCCATTCCAAAATTCCCTGTCCGCTGTTTGCTGCCTGTATGCATGCCTGGCACTCATCCGCAGTTTCCAGTACTATCTGCAATGGTTTTGGGAAATACTGGTTGGTAAAGTGTGCCGTCTCGTCCGCCTTTGATACGGTCAGCCTTGGTTTTTCGGGCAGGCGCACCACATGGCGCAGCGGATAGCGCCAGTCCTCGTCGTTCCAGTTCGTAAACCCGATATGCGAAGCCAGCTCCATCCCGGCCCATTTGCCGTCCCGGAATGCCTTTACCTGCGCTGCCAGCGCTTCGTCGCGCAGGATGCAGCGCTCCATCAAATCTCCCATTTCGTTTGCAATGGCTTTTCCCTGCTTTGCATACAGGTGATTCCACCCGGCATACAGATGCATTTTCAGCAGATTGACCGAAGCCGCTGCCGGAAAATAAATCATGCTCTCGTATGCCTGCTCCATGCCACGTTCCCGGAATGCTGCCCGCAGCTTTTCGTTTTCCTGCTCAATGGCATTACACAGCTGCATCATCCTTCTGCTTTCGTCATAGTGCGCCGGATGATAGATTTCCGCATGCAGGGATTCCGGGCGGCGCAGGCTGTTTATCTTTAAAAATCCGTCCAGCACGCGCCCGGCCTGTTCCAGCTCCTGCGCTGAGGCATACGCGCCGAATACCTGCTCCAGCCACTGCTTTTCGTACTGCTTTGTCTGATTCGGCGCACTGCTGCCCCAGGTTTCAAAATCATAAGCCAGGTTCATAAAATACCCGAGCGGGTACTCCTGAAACTTCAAATCCCCCACGTTTACAATCCAAAGCTCGCGGATGCCGTATTCATAAGCCTCGGTCATCTGCTCCCAGATTTTTGACGGCGTCACGGACGGGTACCATTCGTAGGAAACCGGGTCTCCGTGGTAATCCAGGTGGTAATACATGCCAAACCCGCCCTTATGGCCGCGCTCTGCTTCCTCTGGAAGGGCACGCATATGCCCGAAATTATCCTCGCACAGCAAAAGCGTGACATCGGATAATTCCTCAAAGCCGCGCAGCCCGCCCGAAGCGTCTCCGAAATAATAGTCTTCGACTTCTTTATAGACTGCAAACAGCTGCGGCACCGGCTCTGTGCCTGTCTGCAGGTGCTCTGCAATCATCTGGCGCTGCTTTTTGATAATTTCTTTTAACAGGCGGACATTTTCGGATATCTGCGAATCCTCACCGAGCATTTTGCTGTCCCGTTCCCCGCGCATTCCAATCGTCGGAAATACGTGATGCCCCCGGCTGCGTTTCAGGCCGTCTTCCCAGAACCGCAGGATGCCTTCCTGGTTGGTTACATAGCTCCAGTCTGTGCCATATGGAGAATCTTCTCCTTTGACGAGTGTAAATTCTTCGCCGGAACGCATGCATGGCTCATGGTGCGACATGCCGATATAAATGCCGTACTCGTCCGCCAGCTCCATGGACGCAAGCCCCGGCCCGTCTAACAGAAACGACGATGTCCACATGGCCGGCCAGAGGTAATTGCCTTTTAAGCGCAGCAGGTATTCAAACACATGGTCATACATCTGCGCCGTAAACCCGCCGAAATGGGAAAACGTCCAGTTTCCAAAGCAAGGCCATTCATCGTTGATAAAAAATCCGCGGTATTTGACAGAAGGCTCCTTCGAGCAGAAATTTTCCACCTGTACCTGTTTTTCGCGCCCGCCGGTACATTCCGTTTCCGGTTCCGCAGCAAGCGTGATGCGCTCATACGACACAGGATCCGCATCTCCCCAGTAAACATACGGCGTTACGCCCAGAAGCTCCGATAAATGAAACAGTCCGTAAATCGTCCCCAGCTTATCGCTGCCGTATATGACCAGCGCCGTTTCGATTGCGGCAGGACTGCCAGTGCCGCAGTCCTGCGCAGCTTCCCGCTGTCCTTCTTCTGCCCCAAGCGGATAGTCCAGCAGGAAAAACGCATACGATTCGCGTTTCCCGCTGACAGCCTTCAGTCCGGGACTGCGTGCCGCCAGCTGCGCTGCCAGCTCCCCGCCGTCAGTGACTGCCACTACTGCCTGCATGCCGGACACATCCCCCGTTCTGCCAGCGTTATCTGCCATTTTCACAGCTTCGTCCTGCACGGCTGCCGCCTGGCGGATACTGCTGCAGAAAACCGGATGCGCGCCCGATGTATGTGTCACGTCAGCAGATACCTTTTCCGCTATCCGGCGCACGCCGCTGCCGGACTCCTGCGGCACGATAAAAAATACCTGCCGCTCTTTGCTTAATTCCAACAAACCCATCCTTATCTCCTTATGAAAAAATCATCCAGCCAATAATGAAAATCTCATGGACTGGATGATTCTTTACAGCCGTTTCAACAGAAATGACCTCCGCCCATCCAGGCTGTCCTGCTGCGGCTGCTCCTGTTTAGTTTAAAAGGTCTTTTTTATCCTGGTAAATTTCATTTGCCTGGTCAATGTATTTGGTGCTGCCCTTGCTTTCGCATTCCTTTACATAAGCATCCCAGTCAGCATCCAGGTCGCGTTTTCCGGTAATAAATTCCAGTGCAGCCGTATTGACATAATCCATCAGCGGCACTTTTATAAGGTTCATGTCTTCTTTTTGCAGCTCATCTGCCAGGATTGGCGGAATCAGCCTGATATTTTCCTTGTTTGCATCCACTCTTTCGTTCCATTCGCGCTCGCCTTCGGAAAATTTGGAATACTGCAGGGTCTTATTGCCGCCGTATGCAAATACGCCGTTGCCAAATCCGAAATCCACGTTCAGCTGTTTTTCTGCACCCGGATTGATGCCGTTGTAATAAATATCAGAATTCAGGGTAATCGTCCCGTCGTCTGCTTTTGTATAAGTCTCGCCTTCCACGCCCCACAGGCTTAAGGTCTGTCCTTCTTCGGAATACCACAGCCAGTCAATAAAACGCAGCATTTTGATAAATTCCTTTTCGCCAAGCTCATCCAGTGCATTCTGTGTTATCATAATTCCGTTTTCCAGGCGTCCGTCCCTGCTGGAAACTTTGACCTGTCCAGCTGCACCGCCAGGAGGTGTCAGGAAGTAAAGCTCTGCGCCATCCACCTGCATTTTGCCGTTTAAGATATCTGCCAGCTGCTGGTAGTTTACATTCAGCACATAAGATTCCCCGCGGAAAAATTTTGCCTGTGCCTGCTGGCTGTCCTGTGTAAAGGTCTCCGGGTCTAAAATGCCGTCGTCATACATCCTGCGGAACATCGCCAGATATTCCTTATATTCTTCGGTTGTATCTGCAAAATAAAACTCGTCTTTGTCAAAATCAAATTTTGTGCCGTTCTTTAATCCCCAGTCACCGCCATCGGATGAAAATCCGCCGGTAACCCCGTAGGCTGCTGCCGCAACATTCATCGTGCTGCCGAGCTGGTACTGGTCAGACCATACATACCCGCCGCCGATATGTTCTTTTACTTTTTTCATTGCCTCATAGAAATCATCCCATGTCCAGGACGATTCCGTGCTCAGATCAACTCCTGCCTCCTCAAACGTATCTTTGCGGATAACAAGCGAATATCCTCCGGCTGTCGTCTCCCACATGCCTGGCAGGCGGTAATACTTGCCGTCCGATGCCAGAATCTGCTGCAAATCTTCTTCCATGCCCCAGTCCTGCACGCATTTCTGGTAGTTTGGCATATACTGCACCCAGTCGCTGATAGCCACGACCTGGCCGCTGTCTTCGTATGCGGTAGAGTCGTATACCTTCGGCACGATAAACGGCGCGCTGCCGCTGTTTACAGAAGCAGACACTTTATCGTTATAATCAGTACGCGCTACGGTTGTCAGGTCAAATGTAACATTCGTCTTTTCTTCAATGGCTTTCCATAACAGCCAGTCTTCTTTGTACGGATAATTCTCATGGTCTGAATACATCATCGAATAGGTAACCGGCTCATTGGAGTGGAAGGTCTCTCCGGCCCCGTATGTATAGTCCAGCTCCTCGTCTGCTTCCTCCGCAGAAATCGACGGCCCTTCGTCCTCCGAGCCGCCACCGCCGCCGCATCCGGCCAGCGAGAGTCCCGTCATGACACATGCCAGTGTCAGTGCAAGTAATTTCTTTTTCATCATTTTTCCTCCTTATTTTCAGCACCCTTATCAGGCTGTTTTTCATACCTCATCCCTTTACTGCCCCAATCGTCATGCCCTGTACAAAATACTTCTGCACAAACGGATAGACACAGATAATCGGTATCGATGTCAGCAGCATGGATGCAGATTTTAAAGTCGCCTGCACGCTGCTTGCTTCTGCAGACGCGCCAACCTCCGTATTGTTTGCCCCCTCTACAAGCTGCCTTACATAAAGCGCGATTGGCCATTTGTCTTTGGAATCCAGATACATCATTGGCGAGAACCATTCGTTCCACATCGTAACCAGGTAAAACAGTGCCATTGTCGCAATAATCGGTTTGGACAGCGGCAGGATAATTTTTACAAATATCCCGTAAGCATCCATGCCGTCAATCGATGCCGCTTCTTCGAGTTCTTCCGGCAGGCCTGCAAAAAAGGATTTCATAACCAGAAGGTTAAACGTGCTGATGGTTCCCGGCAGGATAATGGCCCACATGCTGTCCTGAAGGCCGAGCCACTGGGTTACTACGATATAGTTTGGAATCATGCCGCCCGCAAAGTACATCGTAAATACGACCATTGGCGTAATATATTTATTCAGCCGCAGCCTCGGCTTGGACAGCGGATATGCCAGAAGCGCTGTAAAAAGAACCGAAATCACTGTCCCGACAGCGGAATATACAATGGTGTTAAAATAATATTTGAAAAACTGATTGTCCCTTAAGATGTACTTGTAAGTGTCCAGATTAAAATCAATCGGAAAGAACGTGACCTTTCCGGCACTTACAGCTGCATCCGAGCTGAATGACTGGGCCGTCAGGTAAATAAACGGGTACAATGTAATAAATATAACAAAAATCATCAGTATCGTATTGACAGCCTGAAATACCCTGTACCCGGATGATGGCTTTCCCTTCATTTGCTTTCTCTCCTTTCTACCAGATGGATGTTTCCGTAAACTTTTTGGACATAAAGTTTGCTGCCGATACAAGAATCAGCCCCACAACGCCTTCAAACAGCCCGACTGCTGCCGCATAGCTGAAATTGCCGCCCGTAATACCCATGCGGTATACTAACGTGCCGATAATGTCCGCGCGCTCCTGGTTCAGCGGATTGTATAAAAGCAGGATTTTCTGCATATTGCCGGACGTTACGATATTTCCGATGTCCATAATTAAAAGCGTCATAATCGTCGGCATAATGCCAGGAATCGTGACATGGATAACCTGCTTGAATTTGTTTGCCCCGTCAATGGATGCTGCCTCATACAGTTCCGTATTAATGCCCGTCATGGCTGTCAGGTACAGGATAGAGCCCCACCCCAGTGCCTGCCAGACGCCGGATAAAATGTACACCGCATCAAACCATCCCGGTTCGGACATAAATGCAATGCTCTCCCCGCCCAGCGACTGAATCACCTGGTTAATCGGCCCATTCGCTGTCAGCAGCTCTTTTACCATGCCACAGACTACGACAAGGGAAATGAAATGCGGCAGATAGGAAACGGTCTGTATCGTCTTTTTCCACATCTTTTTGCGGATTTCGTTTAAGAGCAGCGCAAAAATAAGCGTTGCCGGAAAACGGACTAACAGGTAGCCAATGCTTAACCGCAGCGTATTCCAGAATGCCTGCCAGAACCCGGAATCTGTCATAAACTGCTCGAAATAGCGGAAGCCTACCCAGTATTCCCCGAGAATGTTCGGCCCTCCCTTGTACCTTCGGAATGCTATGATATTTCCAAGCACCGGAACATACTTAAAAACAACATAGTACAGAATTGGGAGCGCCATCAGGGAATACAGCCTCCATTCCTTGCGGATATGCCCGGCCATCGATAATTCCTGCCGGGCTGCTGCCTGAGACCCTTGTTTTTTCGTTTTTGCCATAGCTTAACTCCTTTCTTCTCAGAACCTGGCCAGTTCGTTTTTCTGCATTTATTATAATGCGGATATTGCTCTGCTGCTTCTAAGTTCTTGCGTGATTTTGCGCAAAAAACGCTAAAAAAAGCGCTGTTTTTGTGAGAATCCACCAAAACAGCGCTTAACCTGTTATTTACTTTTCACAGCCGGCTTCCTGAAACTGAAACCATTCAAAATCAAAGCTGCTCCCCGGAAGGAATACAAAGCGGACGGTCTGTGTGCCGCAGACCCGCTTTAACGGGAAGCTCTGCACCCCGCTGCCCTTTTGAAATTCCAGCAGCTGGCTTTCTTCTTTTTCCCCGTCCGAGCATTTTAAGATAACTGCATTCTTTTCCAAATCCGTGCTGCCGCAAAGCACAATCTGCGCTGCCCCGCTGCTGCCAAATTCCAGGCGCTCAAAAACGAGCGTGACGTTATTTCCGATGCCGCGCACCGCTGCTCCATCCCTTGTAAAGCTGTCCCCGTAAACGGCATCGCATTCGCCCGCAGGCAGCCGCTGCCACGCCCGGTTATATTTATGGAAGGAAAAGCCTTTGATATGCACCTTTTTGTGCAGCACAAAGCAAAGCTCCGTAACCCCGGACAGACGCTTTGGCAGGCGGTACGTTTCTTCCTGGTATACGTTCCACATTTTCGGCTTCTGGTAACTAAAAGTCCCAAGGCATGTCCCGCCTTCCTGCGGCATCCCTTCATAAATCTGTATCTCATACGGCTCATCCGTCAGCGCAAATACCGGAATCGTAATCAGGTCTGAGCCATATGCGCCAAAGTCCAGCCCCCGGAATCCGGCCTGGCTCTCCCCGTCACGTGCCGTCGCAATCCCGTGCTCATTGCCGTTGCCGATTTCGCCGAAGCTGTAATCATACTGTCCGGCGCTGATAAATTCATACGGATTGCGGCCGGCCTTTCCAAAGCCCTGTACGGTAAAGCCGAGCGATGAAATGACCCGGATTTTCCCAGTCCCGCTTTTGGACATGCAGCGGACATGGAACGTGCCGTCGCTGACTGCCTGCAGGACGGCACCCGCAGATGACTGTGGAAATGCCAGCTGCGCCGTTTTTACCGGAATGCCCGCATCATCCACAATGCTCCAGCTGATTTCCCGGTCTGTGGCATCCGGCGGGCAGATTTGTGCCGTAATTTCCGCCTGCGGATGCTGCGGGTCTAATATCAGCGAGCCGTTTGTAACAAGGCGGATGCTGCGTACCGGGATTTCCGCACAGGGCGGCATATCCGGTTTTTGCGCAGCCGCGGCATATCCCGGATGCGGATGCTTATCTGCGTCTTCCTGCTGCTGTGCCTCATGCCCTGGCGGAATCCAGGCCAGCGGGCTGATGCCGCGGCGCACGGGTGCTTCCCGCACCGGAATATCCAGGCATGCATCCGGCAGTCCTATGGAACGGACGCGGATATGAAGCGTGCCTGCAGCGGTTCCTGCCTTAAACACAGCCAGCAGCTTTCCGCTGAAAAGCCGTCTGGAACAATCCTGGTACCCGTCCGTGTCCGTGCTGTCCCCATTGTCCGTCCCCACAAAGGCTCCTGCCCCGCCTGCTGTAACAAAGACCCGGTTTACCGCATTCTCAGCCGGATATCCGTCCCGGTCTTTCATCGAAATTTCCACAAACAGCAGTTCTTCCCCGTCGGCATGCAGGAATTGTGCGGATGCAGACAGGCAGATAACAGCCGCTTCCCCAAACGAATGGCGGGCTTCCTGTGCCAGGACGCGGAACCCTGTTTCCGGATTCCGGCACGGTTCCATAGCCACAGCCCGGATTTCTCCCGGTTCATACGGCACCTGCCAGTGCCCGGCAAGCTTCCCTTGTGCAGGGTCCGTCCATTGAATGCCCCTGCTTTTGCCGTTTACAAACAGCTCCACAGCCGGGGCATTGGTACAGGCCCTGACATCAATCAGCTGGCCTTCGTTAAAATCCCAGTATGGAAACAGGTGCACCATCGGTTTTTTCCGATAATCCGTCCATGCCGCCTGGTAAATATAATACGAATCCTTTGGAAAGCCCGCCGTGTCCAGCTGCCCGAAATAAGAGCTGCGCGTATGGTAAGGCGTCGGCTCCCCGATAAAGTCAAACCCGCACCATACAAACTGCCCGCAGGAATACGGATGCCCCAGCTCGGCCTGAATGCACGCTTCCGGCGACCTGGCACCCCAGCTCGTCGTAGAGTTGCCAAGCGCCGAGCACTGCTCGTCCACATCGGTCAGCACGCTCTGGCTGTACGGAAAATGATAAATGCCCCGGCTCTGCACGACGGAAGCGGTCTCGCTTCCATAAATAACCCAGTCCGGGTGCTCCTTATGGTGCTTTTCATAATACTTTTCCCCATAATTATACCCGGCATTTTTCAGGATATCCGCACATTCCTGTGCATGCTCCCATGGCATGTAATTGGACGCAATTGTAATGGCCGCATTGCCGAGCGGGTCATGTTTTTTGACTTCCTGCATCAGAATCCGGCACCACTGCCGCCCCTTTTTACTGACATGCGTGTCATAAATCTCATTGCCGATGCTCCACATCAGAAGGCTTGGGTGATTGCGGTCCCTGCGCACCCAGCTTTCCACGTCCCTCTTGTACCACTCCGGAAAAAACCGGGCATAATCATATGGATTTTTGGCAGATTCCCACATGTCAAACGCTTCTGATACAATCAGGATTCCCATTTCATCGGCCAGCTCCATGACTTCCTGCGCGGGCATATTATGGGCGATGCGCACGGCGTTGCATCCCATTTCCTTTAGCAGCTCCAGCTTCCTTTGCATCGCCTGTCTGTGAAACGCGGCACCCAGGCAGCCAAGGTCATGGTGCTCGCACATGCCATTGAGCTTTAATTTTCTGCCATTTAATAAAAATCCTTCCTGCGGGACAAACGCCAGCGTGCGCAGTCCCACGGTCTGTATCTCCTGCTGCAGCACCTGCCCGTCTTTTTTCAGCGTGACGCGCAGCTCATAGCAGTACGGATGCTCCACGTCCCAGATACGCGGCTGGCTGGCCCTGGTGCAGAATACCGCACGCATTCTGCTGCCTTCCAGCTTCTGCGTGCCCTGCCCGTCCAGCTGCGTAAAATCCGGCGCGCCTTTTTCCCGCCAGGCATATTCCAAAGCCAGGCCGTCCTGCGCTCCTCCTGTTTCTGCTTCTGCGCTGATATGGATATCCCAGCATTCCCCTGTACCCGGTTTCGCAGAAAAATATATTCCGTCTGAAACAAGATGCTGCCGCGGCACAGTCTTTATCCAGACATTGCGGTAAATGCCCGCCCCGCTGTACCACCGGCTGTTTGGTGCCTGAAAATCCACCGAGACCCGCAGGTCATTTTCTCCACAAATCAAATAATCCGTGATTTCCATTTCAAATGCGGAATACCCGTATTTCCATTCCCCCGCCTGACAGCCGTTTACAAAAATGCGGCTGTCCATATATATGCCGTCAAAGTGCAGAAAAACCCGCTCCTGTCCGGATTTGTTCCATGAAAAAAGCTTACGGTACCAGCCTGTGCCGTCCTCATACAGATTCTGCGGCCGGCTTATGAGCCAGTCATGCGGAATCCCGGCTGGCGAAAAGCTTTCCCTGCGTTCTTCCATCTGGCTGTAACCGGTATGCAGGGGCTGTCTGCTGAATTCCCATCCATCGTTAAATAACTGCATTTTATTCTCCTGTTATCTGATTGGTTCGCGTCTGTGTAAAGTATGATTATACGCTTTTTGGATTGGAATTGCTTTCGAAATGTTGCGGGGGCAGGCGCAATTTCTGCATGAAATTTATTTCAAAAGCGGTTCCATATCCACATGATAATTCCGGTACCCTTTCCCGTCATAATAAACCCTGACAGGCTCGCCCACATGCGGAGAATCCGGCTCACCCCAGATGCCCTTCGATGCAAAAATATGTACCGTGCCATCTGGTGCATCATACCGGCACAGCACGGTATAACCCGCAAACGCCCGCCCCTTCTCATCCGCTGCCAGCCCGGGCAGTTCCATACCCTGCGGCAGTTTCAAAAATCCAGGCTTGAACATGCCGTTTACTTTTATCCTGCCAGCCAGCTCCACCCCGCAGGTAACCGCCTGAATATAGTTTCCGCCTGCTTTGAGCCTCTCTGCATTGTTCTCACTGTCAAATTTAAATTTGTGCAGTACGGCTCCTTCCGGCAGAATTTCATTTGTATCGACATAATAGTTATCCGGGCGGGACAGATCCACATATACTTTCAGCTGCCTGCTGCGCAGAAGCCCGGACGGGTTATACAGCAGCATGCCGCTCTTAAAATCATACGTTTTTCCATTGTTATCCGTATACCTGCACCGGATAAAAAACGGATTCATGGAAATCCGGTCCACATGTATTTCCTGATAAGGGCTGACATCGATATCCACAATCTGCGCATACACATATTTCCCGGCAGCTGTCAGCTTCCGCTTTTTCCCTTCCGTTCTTTTATACACTGCAAATAAAATTCCAGATGTCAGCAGAAAAACTGCACCCACCAGCCACATCACAAATGCAAACAGCCATATCCCGGAATACAATGCCCCTGCTGTACCTCCTGCCAGAAGCACTGCGCTGACGCCTGCAAAGATAAGCGCCAGTAATTTCAATACACTCTGTCCATTTTTCATTACATTCCCTGCCTTCCCATATTTTTATCTGGTTTCATACTATCATATCTTTGGCACTGTATCAACAGCTGGCAGGAGCTGTCATTGTATTGGTCATTGCACAGTGTTACTGTTCACTCTGTGAACAGTAACCTTCGCAAATCCATCTTAAATTCGCTTCGCGAATGGGATTTGCTCACACCTGAATCACTTTCTTACGGACTTTGCAGTAAATGCCCCTGGGGCAGACCCTGCATTATGCTGTCTGTTCTGCTTTTAGTTTTTTCACCTCATCAAGAGAAAGCCCGGAAATATTCGCAATTTCTTCCAGCGCATATTTTCCAGCTGCAAGCATGCGGAGAGCAGCCTCTTTTAAAGATTCTCTTCTCATATCTTCCATAATTTTACACATCTCATTCACTCCTTTCGGGCTCTCTTTCAGATACCGTGTTCGGTCTGCCATCCATTCAAAATTCATATCATCTGCTTTGCTGCAATTAAAATCATGCATGTTTGATGAGATGACACATATTTACGGACGCATCTGGATTTTAAGCGCCCTTGCGATGATTTTTGCCTATCCGGTTATTGCCTGCGTGTATTATGATGCATGGCCGGGAATCAAGCCGGTACTGCAGGGGCTGCTTGGCGTGGCACCGATTTTCTGGACCGTCGGGATTATCGAAGTAATTACGTTTATTCCGATGCTCGGCTCTGCCGGCTCTTACCTTGCCTTTGTAACCGGAAACCTGACCAATTTAAAAGTCCCTGCTGCACTGACCGCAATGGAAAATGCCGATGTCAGGCCTGGAACCGATGAAGGCGAAGTAATTTCTACGATTGCGGTTGCTTCTTCCTCGATTGTCACGGTCGTCGTCATTGCGCTCGGCGTAGCCATGCTCGTGCCGCTGACCCCGATTCTGGATAACCCTGCCGTCAAGCCCGCCTTTGACAACATCCTGCCTTCGCTGTTTGGCGGACTGGCGGTTGTCTATGTGAGCAAAAACTGGAAAATTTCGATTGCACCGCTTGTCTTTATGATTGTGCTGTTTCTGCTTGTGCCGTCCTTATCCAGCTCCGTCGGCGTGCTCGTTCCAGTCGGGGCACTGATTGCCATCGGCTCGGCAAGGATTCTGTATAAAAAAGGAATGCTGTAAGCTGAATTTGTAATAAAAAACGGATTGTCATCCGAGAAAGCAGGAAAAAACGATGTTTTATTTCATACTGGGCGCTGCCGGTGCAGCAGCTTTATTATTTCTGGCGGTTATTTTTATCCGGGCAGCACGCTTTGTGCCAAAGCCGCAGCCCGTACCGTCGGATAAAAAAATCCGATTAAACGAAGAAAAAATTGTATCAGACATGCAGGAAATGCTCCGCTGCAGGACCGTTTCCTATCACGATTCTGCCCTTATCAACCAGGCAGAATTTGAAAAATTCCAAAACCTTCTGCCAGAACTTTATCCCGGCATACATAAATGCTGCGAACGGATGTTTCTGGGTGAAAACGGCATGCTCTATCACTGGAAGGGCCGGGAAGCCGGAGACCCCGTTGTGCTGATGTCCCACTACGATGTTGTTCCGGCAGAAGAATCCCAGTGGGATAAACCGGCGTTTGAAGGGATTTTGGAAAACGGCGTGCTCTGGGGACGCGGAACGCTGGACACCAAAGGGACACTGTGCGGCATTCTGGAAGCGGCGGAACAGCTGATTTCGGATGGTTTTGTGCCGCAGCACGATATGTATTTCGCCTTCTCCGGCCAGGAAGAAATTAACGGCCCTTCCTGTGCGGCCATCGTAGACTGGTTTGAGAACAGGGGCATTCATCCGGCCATGGTTCTGGACGAAGGCGGCGCTGTTGTCGAACAGGTATTTCCGGGTGTGTCAAAAGACTGCGCCCTGATTGGAATCGCAGAAAAGGGCCTTTGCAATATTGAATTTCATGCAAAAAGCAGCGGCGGCCATGCTTCGATGCCGCCAGTCCATACGATTGCCGGCGAGCTGGCACAGGCCATCACGGATGTGGAAAACCATCCGTTCCCAAGGCAGCTGACAAAGCCGGTCCGGGAAATACTCGATACCCTCGGGCGTCATTCTTCCTTTGCCTATAAGCTGCTGTTTGCCAACCTCTGGTGCTTTGAAGGACTGTTTGATAAAATCTGCCAGAAATCCGGCGGCGAGCTGAACGCCATGCTGCGGACAACCTGTGCGGTGACTAAAATGCAGGGCGGCGAAGCCTTCAACGTCATCCCGCCTACCGCTTCTGCCGGCATGAACCTGCGCCTGATGGGAACCGATACCGTGGAATCCGCCCGCGCCTACTTAGAACAGGTCATCCACAATCCCGGCATTTCGGTCACGGTATTTGAAGGCAGAAACCCGTCTCCGGATTCCGATACCAGCTGCGCGGAATGGGGCCGCCTGTGCCAGGCCGTGGCAGATACCTGGAAAGACGCCCTGGTCGCTCCTTACCTGATGATGGCCTGCAGCGATTCGTGGCATTACTGCCGGATTACAGACCGGGTCTACAAATTTTCTGCGATGAAGCTTTCCAAAGAAGAACGCGCCATGATTCACGGCAACAATGAACGGGTGCCGGTAAAGACGCTTGTTAAAACCGTGGAGTTTTATGTCCGGCTGATGGAGCACTGTTAGGGTCTGCCCATAAACAGACGCAGAGTCTTTACAAACACAGAAACAAAAATACAGTATATGGGTCTTTCCAGTCACGGAAATGTCATATAGTATATATTTCAACAGGCATTCGTTCTTTCGAAAAATTTATTTTTGTATGGCAAACAGGCATTGTATTTTACTGCCATTCCCTGGTGCTCATCCCGCGCGCATACAGGGAAATCACTTTTTCTTCAATCCCAGAGATGTCCGGCTGGTATTTTGGGATCAGTTTCGGCTCAAATTCACCATTCCGGTCCCTGGGCACGTCAATCTGGAACTCCCCGTACTGGCTCTTGAGATTTTTTTGGGGAATGCCCATTGCGTTTATTGTCTGTCTGTAAATCCCCCTTACGGTTTTTCTCATAGACATCGGTGACGCTGTTTAAGTTGTTTTCTGAGATAATCTGTCGGATTTGTTCCTTTGCTGCTGGCATAAAAATACTCCTTTTCGATAAGAATTAGCATATCCTAATTCTTACCCAAAAGGAGCCATTTATTTCCAAAAACACAAACTTATTTACACTGCCATGAAAAAGACATTGTGGGATTATTTGAGAACATACAGGTAAGCGGCTCCTGTTCCGGCGTACAGTTATCCTTTTCATGAAACGATATAAGTCCGCTAATTGCTGCTTGAACTCATCCGTATATTTGAGAGGTTTTCTTCGCTGTTTTGTCTCGGTCATATCGTCTGCTCCTTTTTTATTGATTTAATGCTATATAACCTTAAAAAATCTGTCCGGTTTATTGCAGCCTATCTGCCACAGGGCTGGCTCAAGCGGATTGATACTTGACACCAGCGAAAATATCAATTAAAATATACTTGTAGAGAGGATGTGGACTATCTTTGTAATAAGGATCAGATGTGGCGCTTATCAAAAAGAATACACTAATAAAAAGATAAGCGGATTTTTATGTCTAAGTTGAAGAATCTGGTTTCTTGCATTTTGATTGTTGTTATGGTTTTAGCAATGGGGACTACAGCCTTTGCTAGTGAACGTTCCAATGTCGTATGTATTGATGCCTCAATGTTTTCAGAGAGTGAGTTGTCCGCGGTCGTTCGTGAGGCTCAGGATGGCGTAAATACAGTAATTGTATCGTGGGAAGATGCTACGGCAATCATTGAGCCGATTGCAGAATCAGAAGCAGAGCCTTACTTTAATTTGCATAAGACTTATTCACTGACAAAGAGCTGGCTTTCTTTAGGAACTGATTATCCTATAATTCAAGACAACTTAAAAATTACAAACGAAGCAGGTAATCCTGGAGCAATTGATGTTTGCGTGAGGAGACCAGAATATCTTGATCCGGCGGAGCAGTATTGCTGGGGATTAAATGCTGGCCACTCTGCATACCTTACTCTTGGGACATTTAAAAAAACTGAGCTTTGGTTGAAAGCAAGTTCACAAATTGGAGACTACAAAATAAGTGCAGTATGTTCGTGAGGTGAGGATAATGAGAATTTTACGAAAAATTAAAATATGGGGTATCTGTATCATCTGTTTTTGCTTAAGCACTGCTTTTACTACGTCTGAAGCGGCAGGAAACGAAAGCGAAGCATTGACGCTCCCGCTTTCTTTTGGATGCGACAAACGGCTTATAGAAAATGGAGTTCTGATTGATACGATTGATTTTGAACTTTCAGAATCAAATGCTGCAATAACTTACCCAATTTCTAAGACAGATTCGGATTTGATTTTCGTATTTCACGATGTCAGTACCGCGGTTAATGTTACACTTATAACAGAAAAGGACAGCAAAGATTGTGTTGGGTTTCGGGGAAAAAGCGACACAATTTATGCGAAAATAAACCCTGACCTGGAATACGAGTTAGAGTTGTCGCTTGGTGTTGTAATCTCGGATGATATGAAACAAATGAAAACCGTTGATTCTTGCAGCGGAGTTTTAGAAGTTTATCAGGCAGCAGGCTAAATATCTGTAGCGGATTGCAGCTTCAGACTCAGGCAGTAGTGAATTCCATCCATGCAAGGATGCTGGATGATAGAGCAAAATCAGACTGCGACGCAGGAGCAGCAGGATGTGTGTATTCTGCTGCTCCTTTTTGATATGATACTCTTTTTAAAAAGGAGTAATCAGCTCGCCAGCAGAAGAAACTTTTTTAAAGTCAATTACCCGCAAGGGGAAGAATCATTCTGCCGGGGAAATTATCCATGCACAGGTTTTGCTGAACAGCAATGAAACAAGCCGAAGAACAAAACAGATAACAGGGTTCTAAAGATTACTGAAATATTGAAAAGCTCTTATCAGCTATAATATTGCTGATAGGAGCTTTTTCATTTTTTCGGCTGTTATCTTCAATAACCTGTCGAATCTGTTCCTTTACTGCTGGCATAAAAATGAAAAGATGCTTTATCTTGCAAGTGGAAATACAGTTAGAAAATTGACGCAGCGTTACAGGAACTGAGACCGGGTGTGGGCAAAGTCCGCAAAAATCTTTCTTGCTGCTAATGTATGGATTGGTATGCAAAAAAGATGTATAAAAAAATAATTACTCTTTATGCCATTAACAGCTTTAACCCTGAATCGATTTTACAAGCGCATCTGCCAGTGCCTCAAATTCAGGCTCATTAGCTTCATTAGCCGAAGAATTTACGCTGACCTGTGAGCCAAGCACGAGGCATTCTTTCAGCTCGTTTTCGATAAATTCCTTCATCAGCGTGCCGGACTTAATTGCCCAGGTGCCGTTTTCGATAATGCCGAATACGCGCTTCTGGAAATTCAGCACTTTCAGGTGATGCAGGAAATCGTACATAACCGGATAAATCTGAAGGTTGTAGGTGACAGAAGCAAGCACGATATGGCTGTATTTGAATGCTTCTGCTACCAGGTACGATACATGGGTATTTGATACGTCATATACTGCCACATTTGTAATACCCTTCCTGCAAAGCGTTGATGCCATAGTCTGTGCAGCTGCTTCGGTGTTGCCATACATCGATGCGTATAAAATCAGCACGCCTTTTTCTTCCGGTTCGTATCTGCTCCATTTGTCGTGCTTGTCGATATAATAGCCCAGGTCTTCACGCCATACCGGCCCGTGCAGCGGGCAGAACATCTTAATCGGCACCGTCTGTGCTTTTGCAAGCAGGTGCTGTACAAACGGCCCGTATTTGCCTACGATATTGCAGAAATACCGTCTTGCGTCATCAATCCAGTCACGGTCAAAATTAATCTCGTCTGCAAACAGCTTGCCGTCCAGCGAGCCGAACGAGCCAAATGCATCTGCCGAAAACAGTACGCCATTTGTTGTATCAAAGGTCACCATTGCTTCCGGCCAGTGTACCATTGGCGCAGATACAAACGTAACGACATGCTTTCCAAAGCTCTTGGTGTCGCCTTCTTTGACTTCTTCCTTGCGTCCTTCTACATGGAAGCCGAACTGGTGCATAAACATAAAGCCTTTCTCGCTGCTGATAACCTTGCAGTTTGGATAACGAATCAGGACTTCTTCTACAGAAGCCGCATGGTCAGGCTCCATATGATTGACTACGAGATAATCCAGGTCTGCCCCGTTCAGCACTTCTTTTACATTCTTTAAAAATTCCCTGCATCCTGACCAGTCAACGGTATCAAAAAGCACTTTCTTTTCATCCATTAACAGATAAGAATTGTAAGATACTCCCCTTGGAATCGGATGTATATTTTCAAACAGGTGCAGGCGCTTGTCATTGACACCTACCCAGTATAAATCTTCGGTTACTTTTCTGACACTGCTCATCTTTTATCCCTCCTGGCTTTCCTTATGATGGTATAAAGTTGGATTTACTTTCTCCGCATTCCGGGCATACCCAGTCTTCCGGAAGTTCCTTATAGCTTGTTCCCGGGCGTACCTCGCCTTCTTCATCCCCGCGTTCCGGAATGTATTCATAGCCGCAGCCCAGGCATACATATCTGCCGACCGGAGCCTGTGGCGGTTCCTCAATCACTGCCCGTTTCATTTTAACCATAGGCGGAGCCGGTTTCTTTGGATTGCCATCATCCAAAGCTGCTGTAAGCAGCGGAAGGATTTCTTTCACATCACCGACAATGCCATAATCTGCATTTTTAAATATCGGCGCATTCGGGTTCGTATTAATTGCAACAATCGTAGATGCCTCTTTAATGCCTTTCAGGTGCTGGCTTGCTCCCGAAATACCGCAGGCAATATACAGGTTGCCTGTAAATTTCTGGCCGCTCATGCCGACGTAGCGGTTTAACGGCACATACTGGAGCTGCTCTGCTACCGGCCTGGAAGAACCGACTGCCGCGCCTGCTGCCGCTGCAAGCTTACGCACCAGTTCCATATTTTCTTTTTCGCCAATGCCTTTTCCGGCGCTGACAACACGTTCTGCCGAAATAATCGGCGTATCAATATCTATGCCGACCGTAAAGTCGTGCCCGTCCTCTTTCAGGCAGCTGACCAGCTTTTCCACTTTTTCCTGTGAACTGCCTTCGTTTAACATAATCTTCTTCCTTGGCCCGGTAACCGGATTTTTCTTTTTGACAGCGCCCGGTGCCGGTGCAGCTGCTTTCGCTGCCTTGCCTAAAATATAGGAAGAAATGACAACATTCTGGATTTCATTTGTGCCTTCGTAAATCGTACAGATTTTCATATCGCGGTATGCGCGCTCTACATCCATGCCCTTTAAGTAGCCGTTGCCGCCAAATATCTGCAGGGCGTCATTGACTACCTCCAGGCCGATATCCGATGCATATTTCTTTGCCATCGCCGCTTCCATGCCGTAAGATTCATGATGCTCTTTTAATTCTGCCGCGCTGTATACAAGGAATCTTGCAGCCCTGATTTTGGTAGCCATCTCAGCAATCTTAAACTGGATTGCCTGCAGCGTTGCAATCGGTGCATTAAACTGTTCTCTTTCCTTTGCGTATTCTACTGCCGCTTCATAAGCGCCCTGTGCAATGCCGAGTGCCTGGGCAGCAATGCCGATGCGTCCGCCGTCGAGCGTAGCCATTGCAATCTTAAAGCCCTGGCCTTCCTTGCCAAGCAGGTTTTCCTTCGGCACTTTTACATTATTAAATAACAGCTGTGCCGTAGCCGAAGAACGGATGCCGAGCTTGTCGTAATGGTCGCCAAACGTAAAGCCTTCCCATCCTTTTTCTACGATAAACGCACTGATTCCCCTTGTACCGATGCCCGGCGTGGTAACTGCAAATACGACATAGGTATCTGCTTCGCCGCCGTTTGTGATAAATATTTTCTCGCCATTTAATATGTAATAATCCCCGGAAAGCTCTGCGGTTGTTTCTGTGCCGCCTGCGTCAGAACCGGCATTCGGCTCGGTCAGGCCAAACGCACCGATTTTTTCGCCTTTTGCCAGAGGTACGAGGTATTTCTGCTTCTGCTGTTCATTTCCGAATGCAAAAATCGGAAATGTTCCCAGAGAAACGTGCGCTGACAGGATAACGCCGGTGCCGCCATCCACACGGGAAAGTTCTTCCACGCCGATGGCATAGCTTAAAATATCTTTTCCCATTCCGCCGTATTCCTTCGGATAAGGAAGTCCCATAAACCCTCTCTTAGCAAAATCCTGAATCTGCTCTCTTGGAAATTCACTGTTTTTGTCAAGAGTAAAGGCAATCGGCTTGATTTCCCGTTCTGCCCACTCCCTGATTTCCGCCCGCAGCGCTTCATGTTCCTCTGATGTCTTATAGTACATGTATTTGCCCCCTTCCTTCGATACTGGACATTTTTGGACGTGCTTTTGTGCAAAAATAATGTGTCCAGAATTGATGCTGCATATAGATAGCTTATATTATACAATATTATCTGATAATATGCTACAAATTTTTGAAAATTTTTTCCATTTTTATGGCTGAAAAGGGGCTGCCCCTTAAGAAAGTGATTCAAGTGTGAAAAAATCTCATCGTGAAGCGATTTTCAATGGATTTTTCATGAAACCGTGAAGATATCTGCATTTCCAGGAATCAGGCCGGATAATCCAGGCACATGCGCACCTTCGTATACGGCCGCACAGCACCGTCTGCCACCTTTACATGCTCCGGGTGGACAGCATAGCCCTTTAAAGCTTCTTCATTTTCGAATAAGGAATCCAGCATGACATCCGCATTTGAGCTGCTTAACCCGTCTGCATGCACATGGATTTCCAAAAGTCCCGGAATCTTTCCCTGCAGTGCTTCGAGTCCTTCTTTGATACCCGCTTTCACCTGTTCTTTTTCCTGCTGTGACAGCTCCTCTTTTAGCTGCCATAAAATCACATGTCTTACCATTTTCTCAGTCCTCCTGCTCAAAAATACATATCTGTCCTGATTATACGTGATTTTTCCGGAAAATGCCAGCATTTCATTCCGATGGAAGTTCCAGCATCCGCAAACCGTTTCCGGAATCTGCCCCGCAGGGGAACTCCAGCACAATCCGCAGCAT
>CAJTSV010000061.1:0-3166 GCA_910579075.1 uncultured Eubacterium sp. | reverse complement strand
CCAGCCCAGCCTCTGCGCCAGCTCTTTTACGACAAAAAGCCCCAGTCCGGACGAACCCTTTCTGCGGACAGAATCTGCTTTGTAAAACTGCTCAAACATCCGTTCGGGGTCAGGGCTTTCGGATGCAGGCACGGCATTTTCAAACACAAGCAGGTTTCCCTTCTGGCGGATGGCTATCCCGCCCTCGCCATGCACCAGCGCATTCTGAATCAGGTTATGAAACATCCGCCGCAGCCACTCCTCATCTGCCAGCACCCGGAACCCTTCCGACGCAAACTCTGCCGAAGGAGCCACGCCCTTTTCCTCAAACTGCCGGTACATCCCGACCAGGCAGTCACTCAGCACGGGCAGCACCTGTATTTCGTGCAGAACCGGCGCAAATTCCCCGCTCGTGAGCTTTGTATATAAAAACAGCTCCTCCAGCATATCGCCCAGCTCCTGCATGCGGCCGGCTGCCGTCTGTAAATAACGCTCCTGTTTTTGCGGCTCCCCGCATTCAAGCGCCATCTGCACATATCCGGCTGCACCGGTCAGCGGCGTGCGGATATCATGCGCAAGCCCTGTAATATTTAACAGCAGCTGCTTTTCCGCTTTTTTATGCTGCAGCAGCTGCTGGTTTTTCTGCCTGTAAATTTCATTCAGCCTGTTACACAAAGCCAGCATCTGTTTCCGGCGGCTTCGCGTGCTTAATTCCATCTGGCTCCCGTCCCCGATTTCTTCCAGCTGCCGTAACAGAAACTGCATCTCCAAAATACCAGATACACGCTGAACAGCCATGCAGATACATAAAACCGCCAGAACAGCCAGAACTGCTTTTATCATTGATACTCCTTTCCTCCATGGCTGCATCCTTCATTCCCGCAGCAGCGGTGCCGGAATAAGTTATATGTTCTGCCGCTTCACCACAATCCCTGCCAGCAGGCCATAAACAAGCACAAACACAGCGCCTGTCACATAGACCGTCAGGTCCTGCATCCCGCCAAACTGTCCCGGCCCTTCCCGGAGCACAAAATATATCGTATGTTTCAGCCAGCCTCCCTTATGAAACATCTGCAGGATTCCATACAAAGGTGCCACAACTGCCCCGCTGCTAAAGCATACGGCCGCCAGTGTCCCGGCTGCTGCGCTGCGTGTCAGCACACAGATAAAAACAATAAGTGCCGCAAACGCCGTCGTCAGAAGCCATGCCCAGCCGAGGTAAAACAGCACATCCCCGGCCGCTGCATGCGGTACCAGATTTCCAAACAGCAGGTTCAAAAACGCCAGAAAGCCATAGTGCAGCACAAGCCAGAAAAAGTTTACAATACCGGCTGACAGAATCCTGCTGATTACATATTCCCAGCGGTTTACATGTACGGACAGAATATTTTTGATAAATCCGTTCTGATAATCCATGCAGGTAAACATCATAACCCAGATGCCCAGCATCAGGCTGTACGCACCGCCGTCCAGTGCCGTGTCCCGAAATACCGAGATTAAATCCAGGCCATTGAGCATGCCAGAAAGGCTCTGCTGGCCGCCATAATCAGACATTCCGAGCATAACCGCAAATTCATGCCCCTTTCCAAGCAGCCAAAGCAGCATTACGGACATAACCGCAAACACCTGCACGATTCCAAAACAGACATACATGGACCTGCTTTTGACAATCCGGTATAAATCCATACGCAGTAAATTAAACATTCTGATTTCCCCCTTCCATGCGTTCCAGAAAATATTCTTCCAAATCCATATGGTGAAAACCCGATGCATACACCGGTATCTGGTTTTCTGCCATCAGCTGGTTCAATCCGGCACCATCTTTAAGCCCGTAAAGCCGGATGTGGCGGGAATCCGACACTTCTGCCTGCACATTCGCAAATGCTTCCTGGATTCTTGGAAGCGCCCGGCGGACGTCCTGTACCTCAATCTCGAAATAATCCCTGCATGTTTCTTCCAGTTCTTCTTTTGTAATCTGCTCTATGAGTTCGCCGTTCCGGATAATTCCATAGCTGGTGGAAACCTTGCTCAGCTCTCCCAGAATATGGGAGCTGATCAGCAGGGTTTTGCCTTCTTCATGAAGGCGCAGCACAAGCTGGCGCAGCTCGCGGATTCCTTCCGGGGCCAGGCCGTTAATCGGTTCATCTAAAATCAGCAGATCCGGGCTGCCGAGCAGCGCTAACGCCACGCCAAGGCGCTGCTTCATGCCCATGGAAAAGTGCTTCGCCTTTTTTTTGCCGGTATTGGAAAGGCCGGCCAGCTCCAGCACGCGGTCTATGCCCGACTCATCCGCAAGCCCCATGCATTTTGCTTTCATCACTACATTCTGCCTGGCGGTCATATTCGGGTATAATCCCGGTGCTTCAATCAATGCACCTATCCTGCGGTGCACGGCGGCATCCGGCGTCTTTCCAAACAGGCGGATTTCCCCCTGCGTCGGATGCACCAGCCCGCTTATCATTTTTAAGGCCGTCGATTTCCCGGCACCGTTTCTGCCAATAAATCCATAAATCTCGCCTTCCCGCACTTTCATTCCCATATTCCGTACCGCCGCCCTGGAACCATACATCCTGGTCAGGCAGATGGTTTCCACGGCATATGGCGTGCCGTCTTTTTCTTTTTCTGTTCCCATGGTTTTAACTTCCTTCCTTTCTTTCCTTTCTGCGATTCTTTCGAATCTTTCCAGATTTCCATGTTTCCATATCTGCATGTTTCTGTGTTTACCTATTGCCCGCCTGCGCCTGCATTCCTGCAGGAACCGCCTGGCGTCCTTACAAAAAGAAGTATAAAACAGGAAGTTTTAAAAAGCTCTCAGAAAAGTTTAACCTTAATCCGTGAAGCTTAATTATTATTCCATGCTATAATCGCTCTGTTTATGCGGCCTTCCGATATTTTTTTAAGATGAAATAATTTCACCCATTTGGTGATGTTTTCTGATACAATACTCCATAAGAAAACTATGGAGGCAGTCATCATGAAAAAGATAAAAATTGAGTTTACCAATGAGCGGATCATCCCAGCCAGTGGCCTTGCAGTTGTCGGTGCTATTCTCGGCAAATGCGACTTTGTAAAGCGCTGCAACCGTATGGATGTAACCCCAAACCGTTCACAGCGCCAAATCAAGAACGGCGATGTCCTGCTCACTTATATCGGGCTCCTCACGATGGGAAAACCTGCTTATGAGTCC
>CAJTSV010000060.1 GCA_910579075.1 uncultured Eubacterium sp. | reverse complement strand
AAGGAATGGAAGCTGTCTGATTCCCTCCGGGAACAGATAGCTGAATATGCCAGAGAAGATGCGGCGCAGAGTGTCTATATGGGGAATAAGTTCCTCGCCCTGCGCAAAAGCGAGGTCGCCAAAGTCGCGCCGGACAGGTTTGCGCTGATGGGGAAGCTCAATCAGGAAATGGCGGATATGAAGGAAATAAGGGAGGCGGACGAGAGGTGGCTGTGCCTCCTGTTCGGGGAGCCGTATGAAGCTAAGTTCCAGTCGGAAGGTACGGGTTCTGCCATCCATGTGTATGACGAAAACGGTGACGAAATACTGACCTGCACAGCGGGCGTGGGATGGCATGAGAAGGAGTCGAAGGCGGAGACACAGGTACACGGGGCTTTGAAAGCTGCCTACTATGCTGCGTACCATGCAGCAAGGCAGGAGATAAATTCCGGCATTGCCGGGATGGAAGTTCAGGGCGGTTTTGATGTGAAGGCGTGAGTTAATTTTTTGAAACCTGTGTCTGGAAATTTGCGAATAATTGAGGTATAGATGTAACTGTATATGCACGGGTAAGACGATTGGAACTGCTGGAATCCAAGGGACTGCTTTATTTACAAAAGGGAAAAATAAATCGGGCAGATGTTAAGATTGTCTCAAAATTATCAGATGATGACATATATGAATTCATCTTTCTTTTTGTAAGAAAAATCAGCTTTATGAAGCGTTAGAAGAATTAAAAACCAATAAAAGCACATGTATTGTAACACTGGTCAATTCTATTGATGATTATGAGAAATGGGAGAATATATGTGGCAAAGGCAGGATATTACCGGCATTTCCAGGTACCGGTGGAAGTATAAAAGAGGATATTCTTGATGCTGGCCTGACTCCAGGGGGGTTCAGCCTGCAACATTTGCGGAAATCTCAGGCAAGATGACGGGCAGAGTGAAAAAGCTCTCTAAGTTGTGGCAATTATGCCATTTGGCTATGGTTGTTCCAATTCCGATGCCAATACTGACAATGGCGTTTTCTTTGATTTTTTGCAGTTCCTTTGGTAACAGGTTTATGTATCCAAAAAATATTTGCATTTATTCCGGCCCATCACGGGGCAGCGCTTATGCGCAGAGTCATGACAAGAGATGTGCTTGAACAGCTGCTGGCTTTACCCACGAGCTATGATATAATTTTTATATCGTTAAAGACGGAGGAATTTATAATGAAGGCAGCAGTTGTATGTGCAAATGGAAAAGCAGGCCAGATGATTACGAAGGAGGCTCTGCGGCGCGGGCTTGATGTGACGGCGGTTGTCCGGGGAGAAAACAAATTGGCAGCGCCGCAGGCCATAATCAGAGACGTGCTGGATATCACAGCCAGCGATTTGAAAGGCTTTGATGTCGTAGCTGACGCATTTGGCGCGTGGACGGAAGCAGAACTTCCGCTGCACAGCACATCTTTGAAAGTGCTGTGTGACG
Organism: uncultured Eubacterium sp.; assembly: GCA_910579075.1. Lineage (GTDB taxonomy): Bacteria > Bacillota > Clostridia > Lachnospirales > Lachnospiraceae > Eubacterium_J. The sequence continues at coordinate 21,999 of CAJTSV010000060.1, read as the reverse complement.
CATTGGCTGGCACAGATACCAGGCTGGTGGTTGTCGGCGGTGCGGGGAGCCTGTATGTGAATCCGGAACATACGGCCTGCGTTGCTGACGGCCCGGACTTCCCGGATATGTTCAAGCCGCTTGCGGCAGCAATGGCAAAGGCGCTTTCCGAGCTGCGGCAGAGAAATGATGTGAAGTGGACGTACATAAGCCCTGCCACGGATTTCCAGGCGGAAGGCGAACGCAGCGGCGAATACATCCTCGGAGGGGAAGAACTGACGCTGAATGAAAAGGGTGAAAGCATTATCAGCTATGCAGATTATGCCATTGCCATGGTGGATGAGATTGTGAAAGGCGGGCATATTCAGGAGCGGATCAGTGTGGTACGAAAATAGGGGAGGCATGCTGCGCTGTCAGCATTTAAACATGACACAGAACGAAAAAAGAATATATCTGATAAAAGAGCTGCTGTCGGAGCAGCCGCAATACAAAGATATGGAAATTCCAGATAATGCAGGGGAACAGAAACGGCTTCTTAGAAGCCTTATGAATATCCGTTCCCCGCGTCCGGTTGGAGCTGGATTTCTCAAGGTGCAGGATGCGTATCTGAGTGAGGAAGCCAGGGAAAAAGGCATTACGGATAGTGGCACGATACCGGTATCTCCCGTCTGCAGCCGCCTGGCCCTCTGGCGTGGTGATATTACCGCATTAAAGATAGATGCGATTGTCAATGCTGCTAACCGTGCTTTGAGGGGATGCTTTGTACCCTGCCATTCCTGTGTGGACAACAGGATTCACAGCGTCAGCGGGATTCAGCTGCGGCTGGCCTGTGATGAGCTGATGATAAAGCAGGGATATGACGAGCCGGAAGGGAAAGCAAAAATTACGCCTGCGTTTAATCTTCCATGCAGCTATGTGCTTCACACAGTCGGACCGGCTGTATCTGGCATTTTAACAAAAAAGCATTGCGAACAGCTTGCGGGCTGTTATAAATCCTGTCTGGATCTGGCATCCGCCAGCGGCTTAAAGAGCATTGCATTTTGCTGTATTTCCACAGGCGAGTTTCATTTCCCGCGGAAAAAGGCTGCTTATGACATCTACAAAAGACTGCTCGGATAAAGGGAAGCGTATAAAAGAGCTTTTACAGAAAGCAGATGCAGTCATGATTGGGGCAGGAGCAGGACTGTCCGCTTCAGCAGGCTTTACCTATTCAGGACAGAGATTTGAAGATAACTTCCCGGACTTTATCGAAAAATATGGTTTCCGGGACATGTATTCAGGCGGTTTTTATCCTTTTGAGAGCCTTGAAGAACACTGGGCGTACTGGTCAAGATATGTCTGTATCAATCGCTATATGGACAGCGGTAACGGAACATATAAAAGATTGCTTGCGCTTGTTAAAGACAGGGACTATTTTGTGCTGACAACGAATACGGACCATCAGTTTCAGAAGGCGGGATTTGACAAAAAGCGGCTGTTTTATACCCAGGGGGATTTTGGGCTGTGGCAGTGCTCCAGGGCGTGCCACCCGAAAACCTATGATAATGAAGAAGCGGTGCGCCGGATGTTCTCGGAACAGAGGAATATGAAAATCCCGTCAGGGCTGCTCCCGAAATGCCCGGTCTGCGGCGCGCCTGTGACAATGAACCTGCGCCAGGATGATTTATTTGTGCAGGATGAAGGCTGGTATGCGGCGGCAGAGCGGTACAGTGATTATATCCGCCGGCATAAAGGGATGCGTATTTTGTTTTTGGAGCTTGGGGTGGGAGAAAATACGCCTGGGATTATAAAATATCCTTTCTGGCAGATGACGGCGGAAAATCCAAGGGCGGTGTATGCCTGCGTCAATGATGGGGAGGCTGTCTGTCCGCGGGAGATTGAAAAACGGTCGATATGTATCAATGGAGATATTGGAGAAGTGCTAAAATAATTATAAGACAACGGATTGGTGAAATTGTATAAGGAACTTTTCCGTTACTGATTACGGGGTGAACAGCAGCAATTTTACTTCAATTTTTGGAAATTTTACGTCTGATGCATTGATTTTGCATTGCAATTAGCATATACTATAAGTGCAATGAAATGCGAAAGGGATTGATATTATGGCAAGCACAACAAATTTCAGCGTCCGTATGGACAGTGACATCAAAAAACAGTGTGAAACGCTTTACGGCGAGTTAGGAATGAACCTGACCACGGCAATCAATGTTTTTCTGCGCCAGTCTCTCCGTGCCGGCGGTTTTCCATTTGAGGTTAAGCTGGAACAGCCCGGTAAAGAAACGGTTGCCGCCATGCTGGAAGCGGAACGTATCGCGCGTGATTCCAGTGTGAAGCATTATTCCGATGTGGAAGAAGCACTCCGGGAGCTGAAACGATGAACCGGGAAATTGCCTGAGAAAAACAAAAACCATGAGCTGTCCGGGGATTGGGCAGGACATTGGGAATGTCATATCCAGCCAGATTGGTTACTGGTTTACCGCATTGACGATGATATTCTGGTGCTGACGCTGACCCGTACCGGAACACACAGCGATATTTTTGGCAAATGAGATACCGCCGTATGGGAAACAAACATCCTGTATGGCGGTTTTCTGTTAAATATCAGGCATGACCAGTTCCATGACATTTTTACGTTTTGATTATCATACGAAAACCCTGCGTAATTGTTCATGCTGATTTGCTGTATAAATCCGTACTGCGAGATGGTTCGTTTCATAGCACAGGTAATTTAGTATATCCATATTATTTCCATAAAACCGGCTGGCCATCTTTCGGATAAGCCTATTTATCATATCCGCGATATCCGGTATTGACTTCCCTGAAAATATATTTGATAATTCCAGATAATCTTCATTTAGAAATTCGGTGTCATGAAACGGTTTTTGGATTGCGGCATGGCCGATTATGCCTGTCAAAGAGCTGCAATCCATCAGCAACGGATAATCCAAAGTCAGAATTGTATTTTGCGGGCAGAATGTGATATCATACCATATTTGGAAACGGAAGATGAATCCGGATATGGCAATACAGCGGTATAGCTGTTATAATATGAAGAAAAGCAGCCTGCGGGCAGTGTATGGAAAAATATAAGGAAGATGCAGAACGTGCAGGAAAAGAGGGATAGAAGATGGCAGGGAAAGCAGTACTTCCCACAGGGATAGAAAATTTTGAGGAAATGCGGACAAGGGGCTATTATTATGCTGATAAGACAGGACTGATTCGGGACCTTATAAAAAACACGGGGAAAGTGAACTTATTTACCCGTCCGAGACGTTTTGGGAAAACGCTGAATGTAAGCATGCTGAAATATTTTTATGAAACGGGATGTAACAGGGAACTTTTTCAGGGGCTGGAGATTTACAGGGAAAAGGAACTCTGTGAAAGCTATATGGGAAAATTTCCGGTTATTTCCATCAGTTTAAAAGGGGTCAGCGGCAGGACATTTGATGAGGCAAAGGGAATGATGCGCAGCATGATAGGAGAGGAAGCACTGCGGTTTGAATTTCTGGCAAAAAGCAGCCGGCTGTCTGAGACAGAACGCATGCAGTACCGGGCGCTGATTCAGGTGGGGAAAACGGGTTCCTTTGTAATGGATGATGAACTTTTAAAGTGCAGCCTGCGTGTTTTATCCCGGTTTTTGCACAAGCATTATGGACAGCCGGCCATGATTCTGATTGATGAATATGATGTGCCGCTGGATAAAGCATATCATCTGGGATATTATGAGGATATGGCTGAATTAATCCGGGCGCTGTTCGGACAGGCACTGAAATCAAATGACAGCCTTTATTTTGCCGTGCTTACGGGATGCCTGAGGATTTCCAAAGAGAGTATTTTTACGGGACTGAATAATTTCAAGGTGTATACGGTGCAGGATGTGCGCTTTCATGAATATTTTGGATTTACAGATACGGATGTCAGGAAAATGCTTGCATATTATGGGCTGGAGCAGCGTTATGATGAAATCAGGGAATGGTATGATGGATATCAGTTTGGAAATCAGGGCATTTACTGCCCGTGGGATGTCATAAATTACTGCGGCGACTTATTGGACGCAAATGCAGTAAAACCGCAGAATTACTGGATAAATACAAGCAGTAATGATATTGTCAGGAAATTTGTAGATAAGGCAAATGCGGTGGCCAGAAATGAAATAGAAGTGCTGATGGAGGGCGGCAGCATCAAAAAGGAAATATATCAGGAATTAACCTATCGGGATCTGGATTCCGGGATTGATTTCCTTTGGAGCATCCTGTTTACGACCGGTTACCTGACACAGCGCAGAAGGGATGGAGACCTGACAGAGCTTGTTATTCCAAACAGGGAGATACACACTATTTTTGCCAGGCAGATACGGGAGTGGTTTGCAGAAGAAACCGGAAAAGACAGCAGGAAGCTTGCAGGCTTTTGCAGGGCATTTGAAGAAAATGACACAGCTTCCATAGAAGAAGGATTTACTTCGTATCTGAAAAAGGTTATCAGCATTCGAGATACAAATGTGAAAAAGGAAATGAAGGAAAATTTTTATCATGGTATTCTGCTTGGAATTTTTGGACATATGGATGACTGGGATGTCCGGTCAAATGCAGAAGCAGGAGACGGGTACAGCGATATTATGATAGAAGCAGCGGATAAGGATATTGGAATTGTGATTGAATTGAAATATGCTGAAAATGGCCGGTTTGATGCGGCCTGCAGCGAAGCGCTGAAACAAATCCGGGAAAAAAAATATGCACAGTGCCTGATAGATGACGGGATGAAAACCGTTTATAAATATGGCATTGCATGTTATAAAAAACGATGCAGGGTTGTTTCGGAAGCGGCTGGATGAGTAATTTGTATGTCTGACGTCCTGATTATAGAAAGGAGATAATATGATTCTGGCAGAAGTTAAAATTCAGGTACCTGCTGAGATGGCCCCTTTTGTAGATGTGCATGATACGCAGTCAGAGCTGATGCGTAATGCCATGATGCTGTATCCTTATATAAAAAGCTTCACGATATCGCATGGAAAAGCAGCGGAAATGCTGGGAATCCGTAAGTATGAACTGATTGACCTGTATGACAGGTTAGGTCTTTCCTATCTCAGTCAGGATATGCAGGAGATTGAGGAAGAAGTACAGTATTGGAAAGAATTAAAAGGAGTTATCGTATGATTGTAATCTCTGATACTACTCCGCTTAAGATAAGCGGGGCTGCCGCATAAAGGATGAAAGATTTTCTTTATGCCGGCAGCCCTTTTTATTTTACAAATCAGCAAAAAACCCTCTGGCATATTCCAGCCAGCTATGTTATACTTCTGCTATCTATACAGTGCAGATAACAGAAAAGAGGGAAAACATCAATGGAGAACAGAAACAGACTACATGCCCGATGGATTGTGGCAGTGCTTGCCTGTCTTTTTTTTGTGCTGTCCTGTGCTGGAACAGGAAAGGCAGCGCAGCGGGCAGATATCCAGACGGTAAAAGCGGGAATCTTTTATTTTGACGGTTATCACATGAAGGATGAAAACGAAAGCCTGACTGGATATGGAATTGAAGTTTTGAAGCTTGTTTCCCAATATTCGCATTTGAATTTTGAATATGAAGGCTATGAGAAATCCTGGGACGAAATGCTGGTGATGCTGGAAGACGGCAGCATTGATGTGGTGACATCGGCCCGCAAAACAGAGGAATGGGAAGAAAAGTTTGCATTTTCTCTGCCGATTGGGGAAAACAGCACGATTCTTTCCGTGCGCTCGGATGATGACCGTTATCACAGCGGCGATTACAGCACGTATCACGGAATGAAGATAGGCGTTATTGCCGGAAGGAGCCAGAAGGACTGCCTTGAGGAATTTGCGGCTGAGAAAGGATTTGAATACAGCACCCGCGTCTATGCGGACCCGCAGGAGCTTCAAAAGGCTCTGAAGAAAGGCAGCATCGATGCCATTTTATCGAGCAGCCTTCGCAAGATGCACAATGAAAAGGTGCTCGACGAAATTGAGTCCGATTACTTTTATGCCGTTGTGCGCAGGGAAGATACAAAGCTGCTGGATGAAATCGATTATGCGATTGAACAGATGCACATAAACGAAGGGGACTGGACAAATTCGCTGTATTATAAATATTACGGCCCGGTTTACGAATCCCGGTTTTCTTTTACGGAACGGGAACAGGCATATATCCAGGACGTCCTTGCAGGAAAAAAGAAGATTACGGTTACAGCGCTTGGCGACCGGATGCCGTATTCGTATGTCGAGGATGGCAGGATGACAGGGATTCTGCCGGATTATTTCGAAAAGGTCATGGAGCTGGCCGGACTGCCTTACGAAATGGTGGTGACAGACAGCAGGGATGATTACTATAAAATTGTGCGGGAAAACAGTGTAGATGTGATTATTGACAAACGGATTCCGGGCGCATCTGCAGAGGAATCCATGTACACGGGATTTGATACCGATACTTATATGTCCACCGGCATGGCAAGGGTGACACGCAGGGATTTTCACGGAGAAATAAAAAAAATTGCGATGGCAGAAGCCCAGAGCAGTGTCACGGCGGAAAAGTGGGTGACAGGCGGGGCAGAGGTCCGGCGGTATGAGACAAGAAAAGAAGTGCTGCAGGCTGTTTTGTCCGGGAAGGCAGATGCTGCCTATATGTATACATATGCCGCACAGATGTTTGTAAACAGCGATGCTACCAATTCTCTGCACTACAGTGTTATAAATGAGGTGCAGTTTGATTTTCAGATGAGTGTGCGCAGCAGCTGCGACCATGAGCTTGTCACAATTCTGAATAAATGCATTCAGAAAATGACCGAGGATGAGATGAACCAGCTGATTGCAAAATATACGTCTTATACGCCGGGAGACGTGACGTTTCTGCAGTATATGAAATCTCATCCGGGAATTATCGCAATAACGGTGCTGCTTACCGTGCTTGCTGTCGGGACAATTTTTCTGATGTGGCTCAAAGCAGGGTGGGATAAAAAAATACTGAATGCCGAGCAGCAGTCCAAAAAGGAACTGGAATCGCAGCTTGCGATTGTCGATGCGTTAAGCCGGGATTACATCAATGTATTTGCCATCGATGTAAAGAAAGCTTTTTCCAGGGTTATCAAAACAAAAGGCTATGTTGATACAGTACTGGGGCTGCATGCCAGCATGGAATTTCCCTATGCCCCGGCCATGGAAAAATATGCGCACATGCGCGTGCATCCGCAGGACAGGGAATCCCTTTTAGAGGCACTTTCACTGGAACGGGTCATGAAAGAGCTGGATTCCGGAACGGATTATACAGGCAGCTACCGCGTGCTGGAAAACGGGGAAACCCATAATTACCAGTTTGTATTCGTAAAAGTACAGGAAAAAAGCAATGAAAGCTTTGTGCTGTCCGGGTTCCGGTGCATTGACGATATGGTGCGCAGGGAACAGGAGCAGAAGGAAACCCTGGCGGAAGCACTTGCCGAAGCAAACCATGCGAACCATGCCAAGACCATTTTCTTAAACAACATGTCCCACGATATCCGCACGCCGATGAATGCCATTATCGGTTTTACGTCGCTGGCCGCCTCGCATATTGAGCGCAGGGAGCTGGTAGCGGATTACCTGAATAAAATCATGACATCCAGCAGGCACCTGTTAAGCCTGATTAACGATGTGCTGGACATGAGCCGCATCGAAAGCGGCAAGGTTCGAATCGATGAAAAGGAAGCCAGCCTGCCGGAAATCATGCATGATTTAAAGACAATTGTGCAGTCGGAAATCAGCGCAAAGCAGCTGGAATTTTATATTGATACGGTAGACGTTGCCAATGAGACGATTATCTGTGACAAGCTGCGCCTGAACCAGGTGCTGTTAAATATTATCAGCAATGCCATGAAGTATACAAAGCCCGGCGGCAGGGTCGGCGTGCGCATTATCCAGTCCTCTGACGCGCCGGAAGGCTATGCTTCGTACCAGTTTCAGGTAAAAGACACCGGCATCGGGATGAGCAAAAATTTTCTGGAACACCTGTTTGAGCCGTTTGAGCGCGAACAGACCTCTACGATAAGCGGCATCCAGGGAACCGGGCTGGGCCTTGCGATTACAAAAAATATCGTGGATATGATGAATGGCACGATAAAGGTAGAAAGCGAGGAAGGGAAAGGGACCGAGTTTACGGTATCGTTCCAGTTCCGTATTGCCAGCATTCCGGAAGAAACGCAGCGGGTGGAAGAACTGGAAGGCCTGCGGGCGCTGATTGTGGATGATGATATAAACACCTGCATGAGTGTCAGCAAAATGCTTTCTGCTATCGGGATGCACCCGGACTGGACGACGCAGGGAAAAGAAGCGGTCGTGCGTACTGAGTTTGCAATGGAACAAAAGGAGCCGTATGATGTATACATTATTGACTGGCTGATGCGGGATATCAACGGGGTGGAAATCGTGCGCAGAATCCGCAGGATTATCGGAGATACCGCTACGATTATTATCCTGACGGCATATGACTGGGCAGATATCGAAGAAGAAGCAAAGGAAGCAGGCGTGACGGCATTCTGCTCCAAGCCGGTTTTCCTGTCCGAGCTGCGGGAAATCCTTGCAGCACCTTGCCACGTACAGGCGCAGGAAAGGCAGGAGCCGGACAATGCGGAGCTGTTTGCCGGAAAGAAAATCCTTCTGGTCGAAGACAACGAAATTAACCAGGAGATTGCAAAGGCGATTCTGGAAGAAGCAGGGTTTGTGCTGGACATTGCAAACGACGGGACGGTGGCTGTGGATATTATGAAGCAGGCAGCGGATGATGAGTATGACGTTATCCTGATGGATATCCAAATGTCTGTCATGAACGGCTACGATGCCACGCGGGCAATCCGGGCAATGGAAAATCCGGTCACATCGTCCATTCCGATTGTCGCAATGACGGCGAATGCTTTTGAAGAAGACAAACAGCTGGCACTCGAAGCCGGAATGGACGGGCATGTGGCCAAGCCGATAGACGTGGACAAGCTGATGGAAACACTGCGCGGGATATTAGGACAGTAACGCCAGGCCCTGCTTGCCACATGCGCTGTTTTATGGTATGATACATGCATTGCAGAGAAAAAGGCTGAAAAAAAGCGAGGTTTTGAAATTATGAAAAAGACAGCATTAATCATGGCGGGCGGCAGGGGAGAACGGTTCTGGCCCAAAAGCCGCAAAAGCCTTCCAAAACAGTTTTTATCGCTGACAGACGATGGCAGGACGATGATTCAGCTGACGGTGGAACGGATTCGCCCGCTTGTGGAAATGGAAGATATTTATATATCCACAAACAGGGATTATAAGGAGCTTGTACTGCAGCAGCTTCCTGAAATACGCCCGGAAAATATCCTGTGCGAGCCTGCCGGCAGGAATACGGCACCCTGCATCGGGCTTGGCGCCGTGCATATGGCAAAAAAATACGAGGATGCCGTAATGATGGTGCTGCCGAGCGACCATCTGATTAAATACCAGAAAATGTACCTGCATGCATTAACGGAAGGCTGCAGGATTGCGGAAAAAGGCCCGAACCTGGTTACGATTGGAATTATGCCGGATTATCCGGAAACAGGCTATGGCTATATTAAATTCCGCCCGGACGAAACAGACGGGAATGCCTATGCGGTTGATTGTTTTGTGGAAAAGCCGGACGCAGCCACGGCCAGAGAATACCTGGCCACGGAAGAATACCTGTGGAACAGCGGCATGTTTATCTGGAAGGTATCGACGATTCTTTCGGATATGAAAAACCTGATGCCGGATTTGTATGACGGGCTTTTGAAAATCGGCGAAGCCGTCGGTACAGACAGCCAGGAAATGGTACTGGAAAAAGTATTCCCGCAGTTTGAATCTGTATCGATTGACTACGGCATTATGGAAAAGGCAGAAAATATGTATATCCTGCCAGGCGTATTCGGCTGGGATGATGTCGGCTCCTGGCTTGCGGTAGAGCGGATTCAAAAGTCGAATGAAAACGGAAATGTGGTAAAGGGGAATATTATTACCATCCACAGCAGAAACAACATTATCCAGGGCGGCTCGAAGCTGATTGCGGCAGTCGGCGTGGAAAATATGATTGTGGTTGATACACCAGACGCCACGCTGATTTGCGATAAGGAAAGCACGGCAGATATTAAGGCAGTGCTTGAAAACCTGAAAATATGCAACCGGGAGGAATATTTGTAAAAAGCCTGGCAGTCTGGCCATGGTTACTGGTCACGGAGTGAACAGTAAAAAAAATTGCAGCTGGATTCTTGACAGCAGCGGCATACGGGGGTAAACTAAAACAGAGCATTGGAAGAATTACAAAAGCTGGCAGTCTGGAGCAGTCCGCAGCATTCAGCAGACATGAGGAAAGAGGGATTTGGTGAGATGGAAAAAAAGAACATTGACTGGGAAAATATAGGATTCAGCTATCAGAAAACCGATAAGCGGTATGTGGCAGATTTCAGGAACGGGGCATGGTCACAGGGCGCGCTGGTTGAGGATGACATGGTCACAATCAGTGAGTGTGCCGGTGTGCTTCAGTATGCACAGACTTGCTTTGAGGGATTGAAGGCATATACGACGGTGGATGGCAGGATTGTCATGTTCCGCCCGGACCTGAATGCATCCCGCATGGAAGATTCCTGCAGGCGCCTGATGATGCCGGTATTTCCTCAGGAGAAATTTGTGGAAGCAGCAGCAATGACGGTTCAGGCCAATGCAGCCTATGTCCCGCCATACGGCTCAGGGGCTACGCTTTATGTCCGCCCGTATATGTTTGGAAGCAATCCGGTAATCGGGGTAAAACCGGCGGATGAATATCAGTTCCGTATTTTCACGACACCGGTAGGCCCGTATTTTAAAGGCGGGGTAAAACCGCTTACCATCTGTGTCAGCGATTACGACCGGGCAGCGCCTCATGGAACCGGACATATCAAGGCCGGGCTGAATTATGCAATGAGCCTGTACCCGATTATAAAGGCACACGAAGAAGGCTATGACGAGAACCTGTATTTAGACCCGGCATCGAGGACTTATATTGAAGAAACAGGCGGTGCAAACTTCCTGTTTGTCACAAAAGACCATACGATTGTAACACCGCTGTCAGACAGCATCCTGCCGTCCATTACAAGGCGTTCCCTGATGACGGTGGCAGAAAAATACCTGGGCATGAAGACTGAGCAGCGCAGGATTACACTGGAAGAAGTTTATGACTTTGAAGAATGCGGCCTGTGCGGAACGGCAGCTGTAATTTCTCCTGTCGGAAAAATCGTAAACCATGGGAAGGAAATTACGTTCCCAAGCGGCATGGAGAAAATGGGGCCGGTTATCCAGCAGCTGTATGACACGCTGACCGGAATCCAGATGGGGCATATCGAAGCGCCGGAAGGCTGGATTCGCGAGGTCATCTGAGGATATACAAAAAGGCTCTGCCGGAATTATATATAGAATGCATGCAGCATGCATAGGAAGCGCACATTTGTGAGATTATCATACCGATAGGAATCAGATGTGCGTTTTTATATCATGCATGTACGCAATGGCGTGCATGGCATGGGACAGACAGACGAAAATCAGGACATTGGAAATCGAAAAATGGATAAAACAAATCAGAATCAGACAGAGAAAAAGAATGCGGGCGCTGCAAAAAGGATGGCCGGGAAAAGGTCTCCGGGACGCTCCCGCGAGCCAAAGTGGGATAAGCTGGATAATACAGCCCATTTATTTCCGGTCATTGCCGGAGACGACATGACGAATGTTTACCGCATCAGTGTTGTTTTAAAAGAGCCGGTAGTAGGGACAATCCTGCAGGATGCGCTGGATATGGTGCTTCCCAAATTTGACGGCTTTAATGTCCGGCTGCGCCAGGGCATTTTCTGGTATTATTTTGAGGAAAACGGAAAGCCGGCACCGGAAGTGCGGGAAGAAGATACCTATCCCTGCCGCTATATCCTGCAGAACCGCAACAACAGTTACCTGTTCCGCGTGACGTATTACAAATGCCGCATCAATCTGGAAGTATTCCATGTGCTGACAGACGGAATGGGCGGGCTGAATTTTTTAAAAGAGCTGACGTACCAGTACCTGCGCCTTTCACATCCGAAGCTGCGGGAGCAGGAAGGCGACCGGCTGAGTGCGGACACGTCCCTGAACAGGGAAGACAGCTTTTTGCAGAATTACAAAAGGAGCCATGCCAGGAATTACCGTTCCGGGCGGGCATATATTATGAAGGGGACAAGGCTGCGTTCGCAGGAATTCGGCGTGATGCACGGGTACCTGAATATCCCGCAGCTGAAAAAGGCCTGCAGGAGCCATGATATGAGCATCAACGAGTATCTGGTGGCACTGTGTGTCTGGAGCATTTACCAGGGCCATCTGCATGGCGCGCCGGCGCAGCGGCCTATCCGCGCGGCAGTGCCGGTAAACCTGCGGCCGTATTTTGACTCGGTGACGACGAAAAACTTTTTTGTCGTAGTGTCAGCGGAATTCTGGCCGCAGAAGGATAATTATGCCTTTGAGGAAGTGCTGGAAATTATCAAAGAAAGCCTGCGCAGCCAGATAGTAAAAGAAAACCTGGAAAATATTTTTTCTTATCATGTGTCCAATGAAAAAAAGCTGGCCATGCGTGCCGTTCCGCTTCTGATAAAAAACCTGGCTATCCGTTCGGTTTATACCAAAACGGCCCTTGCAAATACGACAACCGTTACCAACATCGGCAATGTCAGAGTCCCAAAGGCGTATGAGCCTTATATCGAAATGTTCCATTCGTTTCTGGCCATGAGCAAGGGGCAGCTGCTGAAGGGCACCATCTGCTCGTACCAGGACACGCTTGCGTTTACGTTCAGCTCGGTATTTGAAAAACCGATTGTCCAGAAAATCTTTTTCCGTACCCTGGCCGCGGAAGGGCTGGATGTGTTGATAGAAAGCAACGGGGTGTATTATGAATAAATGTATGCATTGCGGCGTGCGCATTCTGGATGATACCGATGTCTGCCCGCTCTGCCACTGCGTGCTGCAGGAAGAAGACGGGCAGCCGGCCATCGAGAGCTATCCGGATATCCGGCTGAAAGCAAGAAAGCTGGAGCTGGCAGGAAGGATTGCGCTGTTTCTTGCGATTGTCCTTGGCACGCTGGCCATTATTATTAATTACACGCATCCGACCAGTGTATGGTGGAGCGCAATCGTCGTGGGCGGCCTGGCCGACATGATGCTGATTTTATTTTTTATTGTCGAAAACAAGCGTGCCGGGTACCGCAGCAAGGCGCTGCTTGGCGTGGCGTGCATCGCCGCCTATATGGTGCTGATTGATTATGTGTTCGGCTTTACGCACTGGTCGCTGGACTATGCAGTCCCGGCAGCGCTGCTGGTCATTGATATCATGATAGTCATTGTCATGTTTGTCAATATGCGCAACTGGCAGAGCTACCTGCTGTTTCAGATTTTTATGATTCTGTGCAGCGGCGTGTGCGTGATTTTAAGCCTGACCGGCGTAATCCGCCGTCCGATTATGAGCTATGCGGCCTTTGGCCTGTCCTGTGCCATGTTTCTGGCAGCGTTTATTATCGGGGGAAGGCGTGCCAGAAATGAGCTGAAACGAAGGTTTCATGTGATGTAGGCGTCTGTGGCCAGGCATCCGGCAGGAATCTGCCTGTTTTGGTTTTGTTATAGGAAAGAAAGGATTTGAAATGGCTGTTGATATGGCAGAAAAAGAATTAAAAGAAGAAGCGAGGGAAGAACGAAAAAGCAGCGTGATGGCTTCGATTGTGCGTGATATGATAGCGCGGATGACCGCAGACCGCCTGATCGGGCCAAAGCTGCAGAGCGGGGAAATCCGCAAAAACCTGGTAGAGCCGCCGTGGAAATGCCCGGCATGCTTTCACCTGACGAAGGTAGACCTGCCCGGGTGCGCGGCGGAGCTTTTAAGCCTTGCCCAGAACCCGAATATGGACCGGGCTATCCTGCAGCTGCATGGCGGCGGCTATATCGGTGCCATGCGCAACGAATACCGTTCCTTTGCAGGCCTGTATAATGAAATCGGCGGCGGCATTCATGTGTTTACGCCGGATTACCGCGTGGCGCCGGAAAATCCGTACCCGGCTGCGCTGGAAGATGCCCTGGCTGCATATGAATGGCTGCTTCAGACATATCCCGCAGAAAAAATCGTGATTGCCGGGGATTCGGCGGGCGGCGGGCTTGCCCTGGCACTGTGCCTGTATCTGAAAGACCATGGCATGCAGCTGCCGGAAGGGCTGATTCTGATGTCGCCCTGGACAGACCTGACAGCCAGCGGGGAATCCTACGAGACCAATTATACGTTAGACCCGCTGTTTGGAAATACAAGGGAAAGCATGATTTACAACATGGACTACGTCGGGGATGAAAACCCAAAAAACCCGTATATTTCCCCGCTGTTTGGAAGCTTCGGGGGATTTCCGCCCATGCTTGTGCAGGCAGGCTCGATTGAAATGCTGTTAAGCGATTCGGTTTCGCTTGCAAAAAAAGCAAAAGAAGCCGGCGTAAAAGTAAGGCTCAGTATTTATGAGGGCATGTTCCATGTATTCCAGATGGGCAAGCTGATGATGCCGGAGTCAAAACGGGCGTGGGAAGAAGCTGGAAAGTTCCTGCGCGTGCTCGATAAAAGGCGGAAAGAAGCGGTCAGTGCACAGGAAGAAGAAGCAATGTACGGCATATAGATGGCAGGATAGTTACTGGTCACGGAGTGAACAGTAACGTATAAATTAATTATTAAATTTTCTGCCAGCAGTTGCCAAACAGAAGCGACTTTTTTATAATAATAGGGAGTCTGGCGGAACGTGTCTGGTTTGGCAGGTTCATAAGCCGCAAAAAGATGGAATGGAGCTGTATAAAAATGTCAGATTACGATTTTAGGGAAGTGGATATCCATAAATCCCAGAATGATAAGGACGAGAAAAAGGACCAGAAGAAGGACGAAACCAAAAACGAAGAAAAAGACGATTATGAAGAAGTCTGCTATATCTGCCACCGGCCGGAAAGCGTCGCAGGCAGGATGATAAAAATACCGAACCATATCTGCATCTGCCAGGACTGCATGCAGCGTACCTTTGACGGCATGAACCAGTCGGGCTTCCGCCTGGATGACGTATTAGGCCCGATGCACGCAAACGGCAGGATGCCGAATATCAGCATGATTAACCTGTCAGACCTGCAGAATATGATGCCGCATGCACAGAAAATCAAAAAGAAAAAGCCGAAAGAGAAAAAACAGGCTCCGGTGTTTGATATTCATGCAATTCCGGCCCCGCACAAAATCAAGGCAAAGCTGGATGATTATATCGTCGGCCAGGAGCATGCCAAGAAAGTCGTGTCGGTAGCAGTCTATAACCATTACAAACGGATTGCAGGAGAAGATACCGACGAAATCGAAGTGGAAAAATCCAATATGCTGATGGTAGGGCCGACCGGCTCCGGCAAGACGTACCTGGTCAGGACGCTGGCAAAGCTGCTGGATGTGCCGCTTGCCATTACGGATGCAACCTCGCTGACAGAAGCCGGGTACATCGGGGATGATATTGAAAGCGTCGTTTCCAAGCTGCTTGCCGCGGCGGACAACGATGTCGAGCGTGCCGAGCATGGCATTATTTTTATAGATGAAATCGACAAAATTGCCAAAAAGAGAAATACGCACCAGCGTGATGTCAGCGGGGAATCTGTGCAGCAGGGCATGCTCAAGCTGTTAGAGGGTGCAGAAGTGGAAGTGCCGGTCGGGGCCAGCAGCAAAAACGCCATGGTGCCGATGACGACCGTAAACACCAAGGATATTTTATTTATCTGCGGCGGGGCTTTTCCAGATTTGGACGAAATTATCAAAGAGCGCCTGAACAAGGCATCTTCCATTGGATTCCAGTCGGATTTAAAGGATAAATATGATAAAGAGGAAAACCTGTTAACGCATGTTACGGTGGAGGATATCCGCAAGTTCGGCATGATACCGGAGTTTATCGGACGCCTGCCAATCCTGTTTTCGCTGGAAGCGCTGACCGAAGACATGCTTGTGCGGATTCTGGCAGAGCCGAAAAATGCGATTATCAAGCAGTACCAGAAGCTGCTTGATTACGACGAGGTGCGCCTGGAATTTGCAGAGGATGCGCTTCATGCCATTGCAAAAAAAGCAAAAGAAAAGAAAGTCGGTGCCCGGGCGCTGCGTGCCATTATCGAAGAATTTATGCTGGATATTATGTACGAGATTCCAAAGGATGACAATATCGGCATCGTGACCATTACCGGGGATTATGTCAATGGCCAGGGCGGGCCGCTGATTACGATGCGCGGTGTCATGGGGCTGCCGGAGCACACAGCTGAAAACCGTGGCGCGTGCTGAACAGGCAGCGGCCAGCACAAGAGCATGCAATGCCGGAATACAGCAGCGTGCAGAAAGGCATATGCTGAAACAGGCAGCAGGTAAGAAGGAGGAACATATGTCAGAATCATATGCAGAGGTAATTGTTCATGATGAAAAGGATATAAAAGGAAAGCAGCTGGCTGTTGTGCTGACAGCGGTTACGGCTGCCCTGCTTTTGTATGGCGCGCTTTTTCAGGCGCTGTTTTTCCCGATTGGCGTCATTATGGTTCCGGTAAGCTTTACGACACTGCGGAGCCGTTACCGTGAATACGAATACCTGCTCGTGTCCGACGAGCTGGATATCGCAGTTGTAAAAAACAAAAGCAGGCGGAAAAAGCTGGCTTCGTATTCCTTAGACGAGCTGCAGTGCATGGCACCGGTGAAATCGCATAAGCTGGATGGATTTCATTCGAATCCGCAGCTGAAAGTATTTGATTATTCTTCCGGAAACAGCGAGCATGACATATACAGCATGATTTTTTCCAGCAGCGGCATGCTGCAGGAGATTCTGGTTGAGCCTTCGCCGGCCATGCTGAAGGAAGTGCGCATGCATCATGCGAGCATTGTATATTCCGATTAAGCCGGAATCCTTAACCTTTTCTGATTTTTTTCATATGATGGAACATAGAATGAAAAAGCTGTCAGGAGACGTTTATGCCCGATTGTGAAGAAGCGGTTTATTCAAATGATTATTTTGACTTTCTTGCCACGAAAGAGTACATGGAAGACATACCGCCGGGAGACTACTGCGTGCAGCAGCTGGATGAGGATTATCTGGCAGTTTATGACCAGATGCGGGGCAGGGAGCTGAAAACGGGGGATTTTTCATATGGCATCATTCCGAAATGCTTCGGCCTTTTGAACAATCTTGCACTCGGGGAAAGCGGCATTTTAAAGGTGCGTGACCAGCCAAACCTGTCGCTGACCGGGCGTGGCGTGCTGGTAGGATTTATTGATACGGATTTTGATTATACAAATCCGCTGTTTTGTAACACGGATGGCACAACACGCGTAGAACGCATCTGGAACCAGAAAGAACGCAGCGGAATGCCGCCGAGGGGATTTCTGTACGGAACAGAGTATACAAGGGAGCAGATAAACGAAGAACTGATGGCGAACCACGATTCCATGACTGCCAAAATACCCTATGCAGACGGGCACGGCACATTTCTGGCAGCACTGGCAGCAGGCTCGGAGGATTTTAACAACCAGTTCAGCGGGGCAGCACCGGAATGCGACATTGCTTTCGTGCAGCTGAAGCCAGCCAAGCAGTACCTGAAGGATTTTTATTTTATTCCGGATGAAACGCCGGTCTTTCAGGAAAATGACATTATGGCCGGCATCCGCTATCTGAACATGCTGGCCATTGAGCTGAGAAAGCCACTGTCCATCTGCATTGCCCTCGGCACGAATATGGGGAACCGCGGCGGGGCGAGCCCGCTGGCCCATTCCCTCAATGAAGTATCGGAGCGCAGGCAGCGCTGCGTCGTTGTGGCATGCGGCAATGAAGCGGACAAAAGGCATCATTTCCTGGGCGGAATCAGCGGCCAGAATGCACAGGAGCGCGTGGAAATCAGTGTATCGGATGGCGTGCAGGGATTTATTGCCGAAATGTGGGCTGAGGCACCGGAGCTTTATGAAGTAACCGTTATCTCGCCAACGGGGGAGCGTTTCCGGGCGCTGCCGACAGCTCCCGGCAGCCATACAGAATACCGGTTTTTGTTCGAAGGAACGGTAGCAACGGTCGATTACCTGCTGACTGGCGCTGCCAACAAAAACGAGCTGATTTACATCCGGTTTACAAAGCCGATTGCCGGCATCTGGATTCTGAATGTATCGGTGCGCAATTTTGCAGACGGCATTTACCACGTCTGGCCTGCCAATGGAAGACATGGTTTCAGGAGAAGTATTCTTTATCCGATCCAACCCGGACACAACCATTACCGTGCCCTCAGACGCACAGGCACCGATAACCGTCGCCGGTTACAACAGCCTGGACGGGAGCGTATTCTTCGAATCCGGCCGGGGCTATACCGCAACCAGGGAAATCAAGCCGGACATTGCAGCACCTGCCGTGGACATCTACGGCCCGGTCGGGCAGGGAAAATTCGAAACACGCAGCGGCACAAGCGTGGCAGCCGCCATCACAGCCGGAGCAGGAGCGCTGATGCTGGAATGGACCGGCGTCAGGCGGAATGACATTTCGGTGACGACGGCGAATATTAAGAATTATTTTATCCGGGGAGCGGTGCGGGACAGCTCGAAGGAGTACCCGAATAAAGAGTGGGGGTGGGGACAGCTGGATCTGTATAAGACGTTTGAGAATTTTAGGAATGTATGATCATTGAAAAAGGGCTCTTTTTTCAATAATATGTAAATGTTAGCAAGGTTGTGAATCAGAGGGATGCCTGTAAAAGTGATATGCTCCCCATATGGTAGACAATGGAAATATTCAAAAACTATCATATGAGGAGCATATTTATGTCTAAAAGAAAATAGACAAAAGAATTCAAGCTGAAAGTATTGAAGGAACATGAAGAGAGAGCCTCATTCTATTCCCTTGAGAAAAAGTATGGCATCACATTAGGAACGGTAAAGCGATGGAACGCTGCATTCCAAGCACATGGGGAAGATGCCTTAGCCCCTCAGAACAGTGACCTGTGCCGGTATACGGCTGAATTTAAGAAAGAGGCAGTTCTGGATTACCTCTCAGGCGGCGGCTCAGGTCAGTCTATTGCTGTAAAATATGGAATCCATGCAGAAAGTACTGTTTTAAAATGGGTCAAGCAGTATAATAGCCATGAGGAATTGATTATGCGTCCGCCGTAAAAAAATTTAACTGCTCCTATGGACAGGCATATTCATGGGTAAAAAAGTATGAAACTAAAAAAACTCGGGGAAATCGAGAGGAGGCGACCCTTAGAAGAACAAGACATCTGGATGCCTTACTGCCATAAAAGAGCTTTCAGGGACGCATGACGACTATCCGGTAAGTGAGATGTGCAGGATATTGGGAATCAGCAGGGATGCCTATTACAAATGGAAGAACCATGGCACCAGCCGGAATGACATCCTCAACGAACTGATTGCTGAAAAAGCAGAGACGATACATGAAGTGCATCCTGACATGGGATACAGGCGGATTCGGGATACACTCGCACATGACCACGGTATCCATGTCAATGACAGAAGAATACTCAGGATATGCCGGAAGAAAAAGATACAGTCCTATGTAAAGACAGATATAACTGCTGCACAAAACCAGCTTCCGATCCGGCATATGTTGCTGAAAACATCCTAAACCGGAAGTTTAAATCAGACATGCCTAACGAAAAATGGGTCACGGATGTATCCGAATTTAAATACGGCACCGGAGAAGATGATAAAAAGGGGAAAATATATCTCAGTGTAATACTCGATCTGTGCGGAAACAGGCCGGCGGCGTTTGAGTATGGTGGACATAATGATAACCGGATTGTATTCAACACCTTTGATAAAGCCCTTTTAGCGAATCCTGGCGCAACACCAATCTTCCATTCTGACAGAGGCTGCCAGTACACTTCCAAAACCTTCCGGCAGAAAATAGTTGATTCCGGAATGACCCAAAGCATGTCAAGGGTCGGCAGATGTATTGACAATGGTCCGGTGGAAGGGTTTTGGGGGATCATGAAACGTGAAATGTATTATGGCAGAAAATATAAAACAAAAGAGGCGCTGATAAAGGCGATCGAAGATTCTATTGACTATTACACAAACAAACGGGTACAGCGGAATTTGGGCATTGTGACACCAATGGAATTTTATAAAAAGAAGCTGCTGGAGGCTGCATAAAAAATACCCGGCAAGCCGCATTCGTTGGCCTTGTTCAGGCAGCAGGTGCCTGAACAGGGTGTGAACAGTAACGTATATTTTACAGCTATTGATGGTTTTATCGTATTGTCTTGTAATTGAAATAAGGCTACCGCAATCCCACTGGCTTTAGACGGTGCAGAGATTTCGCTTTTAGATGTGAAAAAGAGTAAAGATTACCGGATTTTCAATAGATATAGAAATAGGGACAGATTTCGGGAAGATTCCTTTTTTTATGTATAAATATCCAGACTTTTTACATAAATTTTCTTGATTTTTCCCACAAAAAGGACACCTTTCGTGGTATAATGATAGTAAGCAAATACATTACAAAAGAAGGTGTCCTTAATGAAAAATTAACATTATTTAAATTGTTATCTTATATGAAGAGTGTATACCATATCCCGCAAAAAATCAAGACACTGACAGATAAAAGAAAAAGACGTTCCATACCGCTTTTCAATATTGTCATGCCAACTCTGATTTTTCTGATGCTGCAGTACAGGAGCTTTCATACCGTGTTTTCGTCACCGGAAAGCATGAACAGGCGTTTGCGTAACTGCATCCGGGGAAAAATGCCAAAAGTGGACGCTGTACGGGACCTGCTTTCGCAGATTGATCCAGATGAACTGCGTAACATTCACGAAGAGACGATTGACCGGATGAAACGGAACCGGATTTGGAAACACGGAACCATTGGAGGCTGCAGGGTTGCGGCTGTTGACGGGGTGGAACTTTTTGGAAGCGCAAAAAAATCTTGCCCGGACTGTCTGGCCCGCAGACACGGCAAACAGGGGACGGAATACTTCCACCGCAGTGTTGTGTGCATGAGCGTAGGCGGACCGCCGCATGTGATTCTGGGGCAGGAGATGCTAAAACCAAGGGACGGGAATGAGAAAGACGAGGGTGAACTGACCGGCGGGAAGCGCCTGATTCAAAGGCTGAGGAAGCGGCACGGGCATTTTGCGGACCTGATTGTGGCAGACGCGTTATATCTGAATGCGCCTTTTATAAATACGGTTCTCTCATGCGGGATGGAAACAGTGATAAGGCTCAAAGATGAGAAACGGCTGATATTTAAAGATGCACAGGGGCTGTTTGAAAAAGGCGCGGGAAAAAAAGAGGCATTCAAAAGGGGCCGCACGGAGATTGAAACATGGGACCTGGCCGGATTTGAAATGGATGGGGTGGCAAAAAAGGTCCGGGTCATCCGCTATCATGAAAAAACCACGAAAAAGAACGGCCGTACAGAAGAAAACTGGATGTGGCTGGTGACAACGGATGAAACGGCGGATAATCAAACCTTATGGAAGATCATGCATAAAAGATGGGATATAGAAGAAAACGGCTTCCATCAGCTCAAAACGTATTACCACCTGAAACACTGTTATTGCCATAAAGCTGTAGAGACCGTATTTTATCTGATCATCATAGCATTTAATATGAAAGAACTCTATCTTTACCGGAGGACAAAGGATTTTAAGGGCAGAAAGATAACTCTTATAAGTGTAAGCCGGATGTTTCAGGATGAACTACATATGAAAAATATGAAGAACGTTTTATATGAATCTGAAAAAGGAGGATAACCAGAAAAAACTACATACGAAAGAATAACATCAAGCAGAGGGAGAATCTGCTGTTTTTTTGATTCTATGATACAGAAAATATATTTTTTGTACGATTGACTCAAAAGGCATTCTTCTTTTTATCCCTATTCTTTAAAAATCTATAATTGAATAAATATAAATACTAAAAGCGAAATCTCTGATTTTTATAGAGAAGCATTGTAAATATGGGGAGATTAATTTATAATAAAACTTAA
>CAJTSV010000059.1 GCA_910579075.1 uncultured Eubacterium sp. | reverse complement strand
ATGCAAAGTATCCAAAAGGGGATACTATCCGCCTGATACTTGATAACCACTCTGCACATAAATCAAAGGAAACAAAACGTTTTTTATCAACGCTTCCAGAGGGAAGGTTTGTATTTGTGTTTACGCCAACACATGCATCATGGCTGAATATGATCGAGAGTTTTTTCAGTAAAATGACCAGGCAGATGTTAAGGGGAATCCGGGTCAGTTCAAAAGAAGAATTATCGGAACGAATTTATCAGTATTTTGATGAGATTAATACTGCTCCTGTTGTCTATCACTGGACATATAAAATGAACGAAACAGGAGACGAAGAAGTAAATATTTAACTATTCGTTATTTAATATTCGATGTACTAGCTTTAAATTATTATGGTATACTTTTGCTGCATCTTTCTTCCTCTTATCCTCCCGCCTTTTATTTAATTCCTGAAACTCTGGCTGAATCTGAAAATCATGAATAAGCTTTATATTTAAATTAAAAATCTGCTTATCCATCAATGCCCTTCTCTCTTTTTGTTGTTCCTCAGTCTGATGTTTACTCTTTCCCAAAAGATAATATCCAAATTCCAGCAAATATTCTGCATATTTCTTCCAATAAGAATGACTTTCTTCTTTCATTCCATTTATCAGTATACTTTCTTTTGTTACAAGAGCTTCCCCGCATAAACTCCGAAACAAAGCTGCATATATACTATACCGCAGCATATAGCTTTTACAGCACTGTCTCCAGTATTCAAACCATTTTTCTGCTTCATCAGCTAGTTCATAAAGATAATCAATCCCATTTTTATGTTTTGTATTACTGTAAAACAGGCCGCAATACATCTGAATATATTTATCTTTTTGCATATCAATTCTATCGTTGAGCATTTCTTCATCCAAAGATGCAGCATAATAATATTCCGCAATAATTCCAACACGCAAGATATCTTGAATTTCCTGTTTTCTTCCAATTATTAAATCTCTCTTTATCTTTGTGAATAACAACAGGTATTCTGAATACTCCAAATGACATAATGACACCATTGCTAAGTCTGGCGCCAGTTCTCTTAAAGCTTCAGCAAATAAATATGCATCATTCAGCACAGAATCCGATAACATGCCAATCAATTCCTGAAATTTCTCGCCAGCTGATTTCGGTTCACTGCATCTTATCATTCCGTCAAGGTTTTCTATAAACCGCACAACCCCACTCTTTATATTGTCTGCCTGCTTTTCATTTTTATTTTTTTCATACCATTTCTGAATACAATCTTGAAATGCAGAAATATTTTCATAAAGATATTGAAAATACATGTAAACAAAGTTGTTTTTCAATTCCGGATATTCACTATCCTGGAGAGACTCTATCCATCTTTTGAACAGTTCTCTTTCATATTCCCGAGATATTGTGCTGCTTTCCTGACTGTCAATAGCACTATACTCTAAGTTATCTGGCTGCAAATCAATAATGCTATCATTTATATATTTATCATAATTCCTCAGCACAAATTTATATATAAATGGCATAAAGCATTCCAAAATTACACGATAAAGCAATCTTGCTTTTTCTGTATGATGATTTTCCTGCAATCCCTCACATATGATAACTAATGTTATATTAAAAAGAATTTCCATGGAAATCATGCTTCCTGTCAGCCGGTTTCTAACATAGCGGTCTTTCGGAACTACATAATGAAAAATTTCATGGTACAAGTATGGATAATAGCATATTGCATCATACAATGATGCCATTGGCATATTTACTGTTATTACCTTTGAACCTTTTTCTGTTAATTTATTTCCAATATGCATGGAACTTTCTATAATAGGTACTATTTCTGCAACCATCAATGGAACAATTTCATCCTGCCTGCTGACTTCCTGGCTGTCATAAACAAATCCGAGCACATTCTTCATAATTCCTAAATAAGCATACAATGTCAGATTATTCTGGCCCAGATACTGAAACTGGCAAACAGGTGTTGCCAGCACGAGATTATTAGATTCTGCTATGTAAGAAACCTGTCTGGCAAAATCACTAAGCAATTCATTAATGCTTCCCATTCTTTTACTGTTATCCAAAGAATTTTCATCCCAGGAACTGCAGATTTCCTTAATACATTCCAAAACACACAAAAATTGATGTGATAATGTATCTGCCCACATTTCGTTTGTTGCATTTGAAATTTTAGAGAGATAATCACTAAACAGCATATCCAGTGTATCAATCATTCCTGTGGTACTTTGAAAACTTTCTTTAAATTCCCTGCGTAATTCCTTATAATTATCTGCTACAGAATTCAACTCTGGCAATGCCTTCATTTCTATCTGGAGAATACTCTCACCTTTCTGATTTCTATTTTTTATATCAGAGTGATTTTTTTCATCGCCACCCTGATTATTTGCAGAATCATTGTTCTTTATCTCTTTATCTTCACATAAATTGACATTTGTCTGAAGCAGATTATTTCTATAAAATTCACTTCTATAATGCAGTATATTATTTTTTGAAAACAATGTAAATGCATTGGAAGACTTTATTCGAAAAATAACATCATGTTCACCAGTACAATGCATCAGTTTATCATTGTCAAGTCTTTCTAGAAGATTTATAAAATTTTTACAAATTTTATCACTCAGTCCGACTTTTAATGTGATACTAAGAATGGCGCTTCCCTGAATTTGTCTGATTTTTTCGTCCCAATTATTTCCATATTTATGATTTCGGGCAAAAATTGTATAGGCCGAAAGAAAAATAGATTTTTCCTCACAATTTATACTCCCAATATTCCTATTCTTTATCTCTGTCACCAAATGAAGCACATCCTGATACTGATTCGCCAGCCATAGGATTGTCAAGCCAAATGAACCAAGTGTTCCCATTACTGTACATTTTAAATCCCTGCCTGAATTTTTCACCAGTTTCAATATATTTTCCCTGCAAATTTGGAAAAACTCCGATACATTCTGACAGTCTTTTTTTACAGAAAACCCAAATTGTAGTATGGTTAAGCCAATAAATAGGCGGTCCGACTGAACCGCCCCGCTTTCTATATTTTCAAAAAAATTTCCATTTTGATAAAAAACGTCATTTTCTGCTTCATCATAACATATACTGTATACCAGATGCATCTGCCTGTCTCCCATCCAGGCTCTGCCATCTTTTGGTATATCTCGAAACTTTGTAAACCTTTCTACACGCTCTAATCCCATTCTATCAAATTCTCCAAAGCAAAGAAACATTTTATTTGCATCTGTTTCTTCCTTACTGGAATTATCTTCTCTAGAAATTATCGAACTGCTCTCCAGCAGCTGCTCTTGTTTTTGCAGGTTTTCACCAATGCGCATATATTTATATAGCCCAATACTATACCCTGCCATTCTTTCACCCCATATAAACTTCTTTTGTCTTTAGAATGTTTGACCCTGGTTCTGCATAATATATAGACTCAAGCTGTGGACCATCTGCCTTAGGAATCCTTTCTGTATTAGAAACCACTCCCTGCTCTCTGTAAAAAGAATTCTTAATTTTTCCAGCCGCATATTTTGCTAACACAGCGTCTCCTGTTATTTTTGCCATTCCATCTACCTCCTCAATTTATTACAACTGACTACAGTTTATTACAAATTTAAGACAAAGTCAATTATTTTCACTTTTTTTACACAATAGCATGCGGCAGTCCCGCTTTCTGCCAGACTGCCGCATGTTTCCCCTGCATTTATTCTATTATCCAAACCTGCAAGCCTAAACCCGCTGCCGTTTCCCAGCCAGGATAAACCCGCATCCGACAAACACAAGCCCCAGAATCAGAAACAGTCTCGGGTCAATTGTGCCGTCTGCTGTCTTTGGTGTTTCGTCGAGTGTATGATTTCCAGAGGTTGTTCCCGCGTAGGCCCCGGAAGATTTTCCCGAAGAACTGCTGCCGGAGGAACTGGACGTGCTGCTTACGGACGCGGTACTGCCGCTCGAAGAAGCAGGCGTGCTGCTGCCGGATGCACTGCCGGATGCACCCGAAGAACCGGAACTGCTGCCGGAGGAACCGGATGCACTGCCGGACGCACCCGAAGAACCAGCGCCGCTGCCGGAGGAACCGGACGTGCTGCCGCCAGAACTGCTGCCGGAACCGCCGCCCAAATCTATGGATGTGCTGCCGGCACCTTCTTCGTCCACATCATCCTCTGTTTCATCGTCATCGTAAGACACATCTTCTGCCTGCGAATCGCTGGCCGTGATGTCGTTTACGTCTGCCGACGTGCTGCCAGCCGAAGAACCAGAACTGTCGTCTTCATCTTCGTCATCACTGCTGTCTGAGGAGCTGCCCCCGTCCAGGCTGGAAAAAGCATAGCCCGCAGAAGCTGCAAACGAAGCTGCCGCAGAATTACTATAGCCCGTTATCACATCCGGCGACCAGCCGGACTGCGAACCGATAGACGTAACCGAACTTGGAATCGTAATGGAACGGATTCCGCTGCCGGAAAATGCGCCGCTTTCAATGGTTGTAAGGCCGCTTGGCAGGGATAAAGACGATACCCTGCTGCATCCTGCCAATGCCCCGCTGCCGATAATCTTCGTACCGGAATGAATCGATACGCTGGATTTGCCGACCGGAACCATCACAAGCCTTGTCTTGGATGCATTATACAGGCATCCGCCATCGGATGCATACGCTGAATTGCCAGCCGCTACATTAATTGCCGATAAATTGGAACAGCCGGATAAAGCGCTGCCGCCAATGCTGCTCGTGCTTGCCGGAATCGAAATTGCTGACAGGCTGGAACAGTTTGCAAATGCGCTGTCACCGATGCTTGTAACTCCTGACGGAACCGACATGGAGCCCAGGCTGCTGCACCCGGAAAATGCACCGCTGCCAATGCTGCTGATACCCCCTGAAATTGCAATGCTTGTCAGGGAACGGCATCCGCTGAAGGTTGAAGCCGGAATCGAAGACACCGACGCCTGCATGCTGACCGAGCTGAGGCCGCTGCACCCGGAAAACACGCCGCTTCCCATGCTTGTCACGCTGCCTGGAACCGTTACGTTTGCCAGCGAGGTACAGTTTGCAAACGCATTGTCGCCAATGCTTTTGACACTGCCTGGAATACTGACACTGCTGATAGCCTTTCCGGCAAAAGCTCCCGGTCCGATGGATGTTACGTCCGAAGGAATCGTGACTGCACCGCCCCCGCCGTTATACGCAGTCAGGACACCGCCGGAAATTGTCATATTCACCCCGCCCGTAGCAAATACCTGTTCCCGCGGCATCAGGAATAATATCATTGCCATTGCCATGATAAAGGCAAATTTCTGCTTAACATTTGAATTAATCATATGCGTCACTCCTTCTTCGCAATGAGGAACAGCCTTCCGTCCTGTACATAGCTGTTGCAGGTCGATAACGTCAGCAGTTCATCCCCATACGAAATATCAATCGTCTGGTCAAATACCGTCAGCTGCTGGATATTTGCCAGAAATGCACGGAACTCCTCTTTGCTTGCAGCGTTCAGAAAATTGTAGTACCGGAATACCTGGTCATCCTGATAATTTACCTTAGATAAGCAGACTGCCACCACACGATAGCGCGCCTTTTCATAAATCGTATCAAACACGATTTCCTGATGCTTCTCCATGTAGTCTTTGTCCATAAAGCTTTTCAGCCCGCCAAACATCGTGCCGTCCCGCATGTTGTGCCCGTAAATAATCAGGTTTGTGTCCCGGTTTACATAATCATTCCTTGCATCCAGGAATAAAGTACCGTGGTCACTTTCTTTCTTTGCAAAATCATGGTGCAGATAAAAATCAGAATTTTTCTTTCCTGTCTGCATAACCGGATAATTGATAACTGTCCCTTCAATCGAAAGCCATCCAGCCAGGTCTTTATTCTGCTTATACAAATCCTTGTATTTCTTTAAAACGGTTAAGTCTGCCGGATTTATTTTTTCATCGGCAGCCTTTTCCTCTGTCTTTTTCTTTTTGGAGCTGCTTTTCTTCTCCGTGTCCTGTCCGCTGTCTGAAACTGCAGCTTCTTCCTCTGCATCTTCCACACCCGGAATCAGATGCCCGGTCAGGTTCTGCATATCCTGGAGCCTTTCATATTCCCGGCTTTCCAGGTGCTCCTGCCATAAATCCATGCCATAATAGCCCAGACAGAGCACCGCAGCCAGTATACAGCAAAGCCCGGCCGCGCCAAGCTTTTTCCCTTTGTCTGCCTGTTCTTCCCGTTCGCGCTTTTCCTTTAGCAGATTCTGGGAATTCTGCGCCAGAACGTCAGTCAGATACCAGGAAAAGGAAAGTCCCACCTGCGTGCGGAACACAATTTCCTTATTCCTGATAAGGGTGTAGAGCCTCACGGCGACATCGGCGTCCGTAATATCGACTTCTTTCGTGATAAAATCGATTTTCCTGGCATCCTCCTGCCCCGCGAGATACTCCTCATAGGTATTAAATTCATAATCGCCTATTCTGTATTTTTTACTCATGCCCCTGCTATTTCACTGTGATAACCTTAAGCGGATTCA
This sequence comes from uncultured Eubacterium sp., assembly GCA_910579075.1. Classification (GTDB taxonomy): domain Bacteria; phylum Bacillota; class Clostridia; order Lachnospirales; family Lachnospiraceae; genus Eubacterium_J. The sequence continues at coordinate 17,217 of CAJTSV010000059.1, read as the reverse complement.
GAGCGCTGTAAATCTTCTTGCTTCCGCTCTTTCTGAATGCACGGACGCGGAAATATGCCCTGTCGCCACTGTTCATGCCGCGTACCTTGCATACACGGATGTTCGCGTTATTCACGGTTTTCAGTTTCTTATACTTCGCTTTTGCAGATTTCTTATAATAAATCTCATAGCCGGTAGCCCTTGATACCTTCGACCAGCTGATACGTGCCTGGCCCTTTGCGTTCGAAACCACTTTTACGGTCGGTGTCTTCAGCTTCGTCGTTGTACTCAGTACCGATGAGAATGTTCCGTAAGATTTCGTGCCATCCGAATTTCTGACATAAGACCTTACTTTATACTTATAAGTCTTTGCTGCCGAAAGCCCTGTAATGGTTGCACTGTTCGTCTTAACTGTCTTAACTACCTTGGAATTGGAATCACAGACCTGATAGCCATCTGCATATTCCTGTTTTGTCCATTTCAGTTTTATGCTGTTGTACTTCACAGAAGAAGCCTTGAGCCCCTTCACTGCAACCGCTGAAATCTTAAAGCTGATAACCTTTGTACCTGTATAATTGCTGCCCACACCCTGAATAATTATGGATGCCGTGCCTGGATTGGTGTTATTTGTATAAGTAACCGTATAATCCACGCCGTTTTTCAGCACCTTGCCGCCATCACTGACTGTAATATCCGGTGTATACGCATCGCCTGTGTAAGTCCTGTCTGCGACTTCCGTTGTATCACAGCTCTGGATGTTCTTGCCTTCAATAATAAAGTTCGCAGTCTGTGTACCGGAATACTTGCCAATACCTGTAACCGTAATCGTAGCTGTTCCAGAGTTCACGTTATTGGAATACGAAACTGTATAATCCGTACCCAGCGTCAGTGTACTGCTGCCAGTTTCCACAACGACACCTGGCGTAATGGCATTGCCTGTATAAGCATAGCTTGGTGCATAACCGCTGATAATAAATCCGCCTACATCATTGCCAATGCTGAATTTCGCTGTTGCTGTGCCGGTATAGTTTGCATTGTTCAGCGCACGGATAGTTACCGTTGCTGTACCGATGTTAATATTATTTGCATAGCTTACTGCATAATCTGTACCTTCCATCAGCACAGTATTGCCACACCTTACCGTAATCGACGGTGTTACCGCAGAACCGGTATACTGCTGTGCCGGAATCGGAGAAATTGTACATTTTGACAATGGTGCAATAATACGGAAGTTCTTCGTAATCACGCCGTTGTTATTTCCGATACCGTTAATCGTCGCCACGCCAATGCCGACCTCTACGTTATTGCTGAATGTTACCGTATAGTCAATATTTTCCGTCATGCCCGAAATCGATACCTTCGGATAAACTGCCTTGCCTGTATAATACATCGCATCGCTTGTGTCCATCGTCAGGTTTACATTATTCGGCGATACCGGAACCGTTCCCGAAATTTCACCGGAACCTCCATCCAGGAAGCTGTTGCTGCCATTGATTCCGCCGCTGCTGATGGTCGAGCTTGTAATCAGGAAGTTCGTTGCCGCAGAGCCGCTGAAATTGCCCTGCCCCTTGACATTGATATACGCAATTCCGACATTCAGGTTGTTGGAGTAGCTTAATACATAGTCTTCGTCTTCTGTCAGCCTGTATTTAATGTTGTCAATGTAGTCTGTTACGGAAATGCCTACCGGGCGGATTTCATAGCCTGTGTAGGAATATTCCTTCTTAAAGCCGTCAATAACAAGCGAGTTGGAAAGCGCTCTTGGGGTAATTGTGAACTTGAGCGTTTCCGGCTTGGTTGCGTATGTGCCCGCGGACGGTTTTCCTTCAATACGGATGTAGTAGGTACCCGCATTGATAAACTCTTTGTTGCTGATAAGGTTTTCTACTAATACTTCTTTCCAGTAATTGCTGATATGGCATCTGTTTTCGTCAATACCAGAAATCGTTACCTTCGGGTACTGGTTCAGCGAATTAAATACCGCCGTTGCTGGCGTCATGCTGATTTTTGCATCCGAGCTGATATCGTCACCGATAAAATACCAGAAGCTTGCTTTGCCTGTGTAGTTATTTTTACCAGTAATTGTTACCCTGACTTTTCCAGCCCAGTCAGGTGTCGGCCTGTCATATTCCTCACGGATATCGGTATCTTCGGTATCTGGTTCTACATACTTGTATTCAATGCTGAAACCATCCGGGTCATCCTGGCTGCCGACATCTGTACCTGGCACTAAGAATTTTCCGTGGTTTGCTTTCTGCGGGAAATTATAGTACATGCCAATTTCTTCTTCCGCAAGTTCCGCATCTGCCGGTGCATATTTTGGATATACCGGCTGTCCTTCACCCTTAAACGGGAAACTCAGCTTGTAAGTACTAAGGTCAGCATCTCCGCTGGCACCTTTTGGACGGTACATAAACCGCACATGGTTTTCTATTGGGGCTGGAAGGATTGAAAATTCTTTCGTTACTTCACCTTCGTAATTTGCCGTGCTTCCTGCTACAATCTTAACCGTTACACTTGCTTTCTTCTCCTCCGTTGTTGCATCCGTATTATCTTCAAATTTAACTTCTACATTGGAAGCCTTCAAATATTCTGTTGATACTGGTTTTCCATTTCTTACTGTCAGAATATTATCAACGTTTCCATAACTCAGCTTAAATGCCGGAGTCTGCGGCAAGCTGTCATAAACAGGAACTTCTTCTGATAAAAACGTCAGCTTCGTATCACTAAGCGGCAGCGGGTCTACCGTAAAGGTAATCGACCTCTTGCCGGTAAAATTGCCAACGCCTATAATTTCGATATGCTTCGTTCCCGCATTCTTTACCTCATCCAGATAACGGTAGGTAAAATTAATCCGGTACTGGCTGCCATACTCATTTTCTTTATCAGAATTATATTCTTCCCCGCTTAAAACCATAAGGACTTTTGCATTTTCATCAGGCGTTTCCTTATATGTTATCCTTGGAACCGGTTTAATTTCGGCCCCATTCTGATATTTCAATCCCAAAATATCATCTATGATAATGTTGCTGTCCTCAATGCTTTTCTTTTCTATTAAGTAATTTGCTGTGAATTCACCCGTGTAATTGTTCATTCCATAAACTGCAACCTTAGGAATTTCACCGTCTGAATCTGTCCAGTTCACATGCACCGGGTCATCCTTATCTTTTGCTGTCCTTACCCCATAATCTCCGGCATTGCTTTCATCAAGCAGTACCAAATCAAATGGCGTATCGTAGTCACCATGTTTTACCGTAACCCTGACTACTTCCGGAAGTACGGAGCTTCCGGTAAACGTAATCCGGCCCTGATTTTTCAGTTCCACGGTCACCTTACCCTGCGCATAATCTGCTCCGAGGTCATACGGCCTGATGCGGAAGCTTCCTGTAATCCTGTCGCCATAACTTCCTATTCCGACAATTACATAATTATATGTTCCGCAGTTTTCCGGCTCTGGCACTTCTGTGCCATTTTCATCTGTAACGGTAACCTTATAATCAATCCCGTTAATCAGGTTCTTGCCATTCATGCTCAGGCCAAAATCAGTCGTTGCCGTATTGAAGAATTTCTGGTGCTTGTAAATATACTCTGCTTTAATATTCGGAACCATGCCCGTAATTGCTGAAACAAGATTATAATCAATCCGTTTTGATTCATTGGTCAGATAACCGGCATCCAATGCTTCCTGAGTTGGTTTAATCAAAATCGAACCCTGCCCGATTGTCGTATTCATCTGGCCTTCAAAGATATAATCTTTTCCCCAAACAAGCGGCCTGCCGCCACAGTGGATAATCAGTATCTTTGATAAATCTTCATGGCTGATTGCAGAACCAGTTGTAATGCTCAGGCTGATATTTGGTGAACCGCCATTGTTCTCCCACAGCTTATCTTCATCAATATTTTCCAGGCTGTCATAAATAACTGCCGGAACACTGACTCCGTTCGGCCCTGAAGTTCTGATTACACCTTTCGATACACCGTCGCTCAATCCCCTTAATATCATGGTACGCGGATTATCATCCGAACCGCCAATGGACTGAACCGGAAATTCAACCGTATAATCGGATGTTTCTGCTGATGCAGGAGGTGTTCCAAGCTTCATCTGGTACGTTGCATAGTCTTCATCCATTGTACCAGTCCCAAAGCTTCCGCCTTCTTTCCATTGCTGGATAGAAAGATTAAGTCCTTCAAAAGCCTGATTTTTTACATTCTGATACGAAATCTTTAATTTCGGGTCAGTCCCCCAGTACAGCTTCAGATTTGAAGAACCACCTGTGATACCGTTTCCTGGGTCAAGGTCTGCATAAATAACATATGGTTCTGTAAATCCTTCAATATAATTACCATTGCCTGCCTCTTTTATTTCTATCCACGTAGTACATGTTACCGGATTGTTCCAGTCATTGGTAATAAATCTCTTGTTCTTTGAATACTCCAGCGTATAATCTGTACCTTCTGTCAGCTTATATGTTTTGCCATTTTCTGCTTTCTGGATAACTTCTATCTCCGGCAATATCTCTTTGCCCGTAAAAAGATTCCATTTACGGTTATTCACAAATTTAACAGAACAGGAAGTGCTCATATTCACTTTATTTACTGTATATTGCGCATGAATTGTACCTGTAAAGTTATTTTTCCCTTTTATGACCGCGTAACTTGTGCCAGCTTTTATTGGCTTTTTATCCTTGTCGTAATTATCGGCTGCACTTCCAGCAGTACAGTAATAAGAATAATCATCTTTGGTCATTTCAACAGGTGCTCCAGATAATCCATCCGGATAGAAATTCAGCTTAAATGTCTTCCACGCCCCTTCTACCGTAATGTCATCTCCTGTTCCGGTCGTACCTTCTGCAGCAGTCTTGGAATCCAAATACGTGTATGGCACATACATAATGCCCTGCAGCGTATTGCTCTTGTCATCAAACCGTATACCATTGATATTCATATTATCTACGCCATCTGTTCCATCCGTAATATCATAAGGCTTAATTACAAACCAGCCCTTCAATGGTCCATCATAGCCGAACTGGCCTTGTATGGTAACCTGCGAAAGATTATTGGTATCATAATTGCCGTTTGTCGCATAAATCTCATTCGCATTTACATTTCTCAGCCATTCTACGGTATTCGGGTCATAGCAGTCATCCGGAAGCCGCTCCCAGTCTTGCGGATCTGGATTCGCAGTACTTTTGCCAGTCGCACTATACCAGACAGTGATTGCCGGTTTCTGCTCTTTTCCATTATAAATCTGGTCCGCAATCCTTATCTCATAATGAGTCTGGTCAAAATGATGATTTTCAACTTTAATATAAATCGTTACCGTTCCATGGAAACCGCTCTTACCCGTCAGTGTAACAGAACCCATCTGCTGTTTCTGCGGATTGCTGCTGTCTTTCACAGGTTCAATAAATGTCCCTACCGTATATTTTTGATCTACACCTATGATATCACTAAAATTTCTGCCGTCAAAATATACACATGTAAAATTGCCATCGTCAGCATTACCAAAATTCAGGCCATATAAGTCTCCTGTTGACGCCACCTTTGTGTAAAACTTATCCAATGTTATTTCCCGGTTTACAAATCCGTGATAAACAGTTGTACCTTTTTCCCTTACCTCCGTATTTGCGATATCCTCACCTGTATAAATAATCAGCTTTTCTTTTTCGTTCTTATAGCACCCATCCGCCGTTGCTGTAATCTTGAACACAATTGTACCATTTTCATCTATTTTATTACTATCGGTCAAATCAATTGTGTAATTACTTGGGTCTACTGCCTGCTGCAAATCCTCATCCCATACTTCAAGATGTGAAGCAAGCCACTCTTTTACTTCTTTGTCATAATCAGTAAATTTCCATTGGTTCATCACAAGGTCGCCCTTTGTTGATTTATCCCTATAGATAATTTCCTTTGCACCCAAGTCCTTTTTCGTAAACTTAAACGGCCCAGCCAATACATACTGCTTATCCGGGCTAAAGCTGATGCCTTCAAAATTGTTATGCGGCTTAATTGCATAGTAATAATCCGTACTTGTGCTGACTGTGCTCAAATTCACCTTATTACCATTTGCATCATAAAGCCCCGGCAAAACATCATAGTCGTCATTCGAAAGTGTGCCATCTTCTTTCTGCACGCCAGCCTGCTCATACATCGTCAAAGTATCTGACGAGCCGCCAGCTGTCTGATAAGTAAGCTCCAGTTTATCCAGTGCCGGAACCTTGCTGTCTCCTGTACCATTGTATAAATGCGTCGTTCCATTTGCAGAATTTTCGAATCCGGATGCCGTAATTTTAAGCTTGCCTGATTCTACCTGACGGGAATGAATTGTCAGTTTTCTGGTAGTCTCCGCACCGCTTTTAAATTTTATCGTAACGGTTACGCTCTGTCCGGTAGCATTTACTCTGTCCGAATTTGAATCATATACCAGCCAGTAATCGCCGCGGCCTTCTCTGTCGCCCTGTACCAAAGGCCTTGACGGGTCATCTTTTGGTGTTATTACAACATTTAAAGAATGCTGTTTTCCATTATATATATGTTTTCCATCCGCTTCACTTTCCTGATTACACCAGTCTTTTACTGTAATCTTAACATTCGAAATTTCATATGCAACCATTTTTAATGGTATTACTACAAAATCCTTATAATTTCCATTAAACGTTATTTTTGCATAATAAGTTCCGCCTGCTTCAATATCTCCGTCTTCTACGGATTGCCCCCAGTCATCTATATAATCGTTTTCTCCGCATGCGCGATTGAAATAATAATCAATAGAATAATCGGCAGGCGATACAAGCTGATTGAAATAAATCGTCCTGAGACTTGTATCTTTAGGGCTAAAATAAATATTCGTCTCTGATGTGGCAATATTTGGCGGTGTATCTTCCAGCTGATACGTTACATCATTATAACGCATATCATATTCATTAATACTTTTTGCCTGTATTTCATATGCTAACTTATCCGGGAAAGACTCTCCTGTTAAAACCCCGTAATATCCCGGCATATCGGTTCCTGTGCCTGCCGCACCTGTGCCTGCCTTGCCCGTAACCGTCATAGATACTGTTCCTGCATATGTAACAGCATCATTCCCGCCTGTCAGCACAGAACCATCACCGCGTTTTTTCAGGGAATAAGCTAACGTATAATCCGTGTCTTTTACTAATTTGTATTCTACCCCATCTGGCGCATCATCAAAATATATATACGGTGTTCTGTAATGCGTTTTTTCATTATATTTGATATCGCTTAAATTTTCATCACCCTCGCTGTCTTTCAGTCTTGCATTGCTGATATTACGCCGAATACCATAATACAGATACCCCGTCGTGCTTGGAGCCCACGTATAATTAGATGCCGTTTTTATTTCCATCATGATAATTCCCGCTGTCCCGCCAGGAATCGGTGTATTATCCCTCTCGCTTTTAACGACTGTATAACTTATAATTTCATACCGGTTCGTATCCAAATCACGGTCAGTTCCATTTACCTTAACTGTCAGCGGCTGTTTTTCAATCTTATAAGTCTGTACTCCCTTATATCCATCCACAGCCTGATCATAATCCATAACATCCAGTGTTCCGTCCGGACGTCCGCTTCTAAATCTCACATCTAATGGTTTCTCAGAAACTGTCCATCTGCGCACCACTTCTCCAATATAATCTGATGTAGCTTTCGGGGTTGCCACTACCCGTTTTTCTGTTGTGCTGTCTGGCAGCGTTTCATATGGAAAACTAAATTCAAACGAATCGCTTACGTCCGATGCTCCATCAAATACCTGTACTTTCACCGGATTAACAGAAACATTTGTCGGCAAATACTCCTGTGTGCCATTTTCATCAGACCACGCCTGAATTGTAAAATTAGAAGAATCCTTTTTTATGTCAAATTCAAAAAGCTCGGAAACAGTATTCTCATTATTGCCAAGATAAAAATTCTTATATTTAATGAATACAGCATACCGCCCCAAAGCGTTCGGCGTCGGATTCAGATTATTCGTCTCTGTATATGAATTTCCATTTTTCTGCGCTTCATATATATCGTACTCGCTTTCCGGCAAAAAGAATGTCTTTCCATCATACGTGACATTTATTTTTATGTTTCTGGACGTAATTGCCTCATTTCCACTCGAAACAAGCACTGTTCTCGTTATACCCTGATACCCCGGATTATTCGTTTGAACAGCATCTGTTGCAATTTTATTCAGAGAAGATTTCTTAATATTATATTTTATCGTACAGTTAGCGGCATCATTTATTAAATAATCAGACCCCATGACTGGCTTGATTTTTATTTCCACTCCATTTGGAGCTATTTTTTTTGCTTTGTCCTCCTCGCCAGTATCAGCAAACATATAATCAGTGCCTTCCTGAATCGTGTCCGTTCTTATTTTTCCTGATTCATCCAAATATTTCAATGTCAGGCTGGACGGAATTGCCGCTATCACCCCGCCGTTTCCATCTAAAGTATAAAGCTGGTCAGGGTCACTCAGCGTTAAAATAGCAGACCCGCTTGTAATCCCAGGCTCATTACCGCCCGCTTCCACAAATGTCACATCGTTCAATGACACTCTGGAAGCCGCCATAAGCTTCGGCACAGCAATCGCCACACCCCCTACCAGCAGTACGGAGCACAATACGATTAAAACCTTCGCACCAAATTTCTTCCATACGTCCTTGTACATACATTCCCTTCCTCTCCGTCTGTCAATCCCAAAACAGACTTCCTTTTCATTCCGACTACCCATACCTCCCGGCACGCAAAACGCATTCCAGTTCATGCACCGCAGTTCGCAAAACACCTGTCCCTTACAGGAACCAAGCGTATTGGCCGCCAGCCATTCTCAGGCACAGGCATCATGCCAAATGCGGTGTGCCATGCCAAATACAGGAAAATACGCGTTTCAAGCGTTCCGTCACAGCAGGCTGGCATTCCATACCCGTCCATCTTCTGGTACAGCATTACAGGCTGCTGCCTTCGTGTACGTTCTGAATGCCCTGCTGCGGGAAAGCATTCCCTTTTACTGCCACAGCACTGCTTCATCCATACACATCTATATTCAGGGACAAGCATGAAAGTGCGGTTAAAATCTGCTTCCATTCAGATAAAACTTCCGCCGGAAACCGGCAGATGCACAGACTTATCCCATTAGATAGTTTCATAATATATCGGCATATTCCATTATATTATTAACCTTAAGCCGGGATTTTTTTGAAGCGTTTTCCCTGAATCTCCCCGCATATCAGCGGCAGATGCCGCAAAAGCATCCACCGCCACGATGGATGCTTTTCCAGACACATGATGTTCGTTTCAGACGGGTTCAGATATCGCTGGAAATCACTTCCAGCGCTGCGGCCTTTTCAGCGGACAGATTTTTGCCTTCCTAATAATATGTATGAACCTATACATTGGAATACACCCTGTGCAGCTGCCCGGCTTCCTCAGTTCCGATATTCAGCGCTTCTGCTATCATCGAAAGCTGGCCCGGCAGGTCACACCCGTACCTGGCACCCATACTGACTGCCATCTTTACGATAGCCTGATTTGCTGATTCCTGAGCCTCCCTTTTTGTTTTTTCCACCGTTCTCTGTTTTTCTTCATTTATTTCTTCTTTCATTTTTTCTTTCATTTCTTCCGCCAGTTTTTCCGCCCTTTCTTCCGCCAGTTTTTCCGCCCTTTCTTCCGCCAGTTTTTCCGCTCTTTCTTCCGCCAGTTTTTCCGCCCTTTCTTCCAGCAGTTCTTCTACCATTTCCTCTATTATTTCTCCTCTCATTTCCTGTTCCCATCGCAATGCCCGTTTCATTTCCTCTGTAATTTCCCGTAATTCTTCCAGTTCTGACACTTTGCTTTCCTCCTCGCTCCCCGGTTTGATAATGCCCCGGTCATAATAAAATTTTTTTCTCTCTGTGCTGTCTGTTTTTTCTGACAGCAGGTGGTACAGCACGGTTATCATTTCCGCATCGTATTTCCCGCTGTGCAGCAGGCTGCTGTCCCTGTATATCCGCTCCACATCCTTTACGGACACGAAAATAATGCCCATCAGGTCTCCGCTGTCATGCTTTCTTTTGCTGGCCAGCAGCGGAGTTCCGTCTGCATATGTGTATGCGGCATCCGGACGCATGCTGTAACGGATGACGGGCTCCCGCATTTCTGCGATTGGATAATCGTAACAGAACCAGATGCTGTAGACCTTCCTTATTTTATGGTATTCCTCTTTGGAACGCAGCTGCGTTGCCATGGCCAGTGATGCGTAATACACGGCGCGCGCTGCCAGCGAATAAGACTGCTGGTTTCTTTCGCTGTATGTTTTCTGCGCTGTCTGCGCTTCTGTATTGATCCTCAGGAGCAGCCCGCTGTCCCCCTGATGCTCAAAGATGACATCCAGACGGATATCCCTGGTATAGGTACTCCCGATTTCCGTAGCCATGCCGGCCAGGGAATTCCCGGTTTCCACGTCCGCGCCCGTATTCCTGCAAAAGCTGTCCAGCGTTTCTCCTTCCAGCTCCCTGACCAGCACGCCCAGCAGCGCCCCGGTAAACCGCGCATTTTTTAAAAGGCCCCGCATGGCTGTGTCTGCCGCCCGCCGCTGCCCGGTAACGCTGCTGAACCTTTCTATGCCCGCCAGCGACTCCGCATGCGAAATGACAGCTGCATCCTTTCCGGGATATCCAGCACGGCCTTTCCGCTTCCTTCCCACGGCATTTTCTGCCGCAGTGTCCTGTTTCATGTGTTTTCCTCCTGTCTGCCGCAGGGAATCCTGTCATGGAAAATCCCTGCCTTATTTTATTCTGGTATCAAAGCATGGATTTTCTGTAATTTCGACCGCGGTATGCCCCTGGCATCCGCTCAGATTTGCCGTTCATGACGGGATTTTCATCCCCTGGCATGCAGAAGCCGCGCCTGCATGGAGAAAATATGCTTTATATGAATTATACCACTGTGATACATAAAAGACAATCGAAAACTTTAATAAGTTACTTTTTATTATCATTTGAGCTTTTCTCATATATAATAACCCCATAAAAAATTATTTTGGAGGAATGGCTGGAATCAGACCTGGCCAGGGCAATTATCCGGGATATTGACAGCTCAGAGGTTTTAAGCGGCGAATGCATCAGCAGCCCGGTTCTGGGACAGATTCCCCCGGAACGGTTATCCGGCGGTACAAAAACACTGCTTTTGATGCTGAATGAACCGGAAAAAATATTTAACGCGTCCACCTGCGAGGATAACTGTGCAAAATGGATTCTGGAAAGCAGGACGGTAAACGGCAAAAAACTGCTTATCGCAGACGGTGCTGCACCTGGCTCCGAAATAAAGGATATGCATGAATATCTGTCAGCTGTACACGATACGATACTCTATGCGCCGGAATCTTTTGAATGGCTGCTGCTTCGTGCTGATGTGATTCCAGGCGCGGACAGCGCACAGATACTCAGCCAGCCAGAAAATTATATTGACAGCAGCGAATATGCCAGCTGGGAGCAGTATTTTACACAATACCTGGCAGATATGACAAAAGACCATCCGCTATGGTGTTATTCAAAGAAAAAGCTGCCTGCCATATACTTATCTGCCAGGGTACTGCGTGCAGCAAAAAAATTTATGCAGCTGATAATCTGGGATTAACGGCCCTGCACATTTTTCCAATAAAAAAACCATATCCAGGAAGGCTTATATTTCTGCATGCACGCCTGTCCTGGATATGATTTACCGCCACGTTTGAAACAGTTTGTTTTATCTTTCGTAAAAGTGTAAAAAGTACTATCTGCTGACTGTTCAAATGTGTTTCACCATTATTATACCATATTCGAGCAAAAAGAAAAGAGGAAAATGAAAAAAAATGCAAATTTTTGTCTTTTTTTAAAAATTACGCTCCCATTGCATCCTGAACGCAAATATGCTATAGTCTGAAAATACAGATGAAAAGGAGAAAAACCATGAATCAGACACAGACACGCATTCCTGCGAAACAGCTTGTATTTTCAGCAGCTGCCATTGCGCTGGCTTCCATCACATCCATGATTAAATTTGCCAATCTGCCAATGGGCGGCTCGGTTACGTTATTCAGCATGCTCCTGATTGCACTGCCCGGATATCTGTATGGCCCGCGCACGGGCATTATGGCTGCGGCTGCATATGGCGTGCTTCAATTTATACTGGAGCCGGTCTTTTTTACAATTCCGCAGGTCATTATTGATTACCCGCTCGGGTTTGGGGCACTGGGCCTTTCCGGCTTTTTCCGTAACCAGAAGCACGGCCTTGTCACCGGGTATTTTGCAGGGGTGCTTGGGCGGTACTTTTTTGCTTTCTGGTCCGGCATTATTTTCTTCGGGTCATATGCCGCTGATTATCATATGACCGTGCCAGTTTATTCTTTATTTTATAACGGAACGTACATTATCCCGGAAGCCATCCTGACCGTGCTCCTGCTGTCCCTGCCGCCTGTAAAGCACGCCATAGCACGCATCCGCCAGTTTGCCTGAATCTGGCAGCGTGTTTGAAAATGCAGATGGCAAAAAAGCATGCTGCAGCCCGCTGAAAAGCTTCTGCATCATGCTTTTTATCCAGATTCCGTTCTATATTTCAATCTTTTCTGTATTTTAATCTTTTCTGTTAATAATTCAAATCATGCACATAGGAAATCAGGCTGCTCGTATCTCCATTCATCAGTATGCCAATATTCTGGTTGTTATAAAACCATTTTCCTGTTGTCAGCTCCGAGCCTGCAAGCATAAAGAAGTCTCCCTGCGCCGTCACGGTATTGTCCCCCAGCTGGATATAGTCGGTATTTCCGCCATTGTTGCGAAAACACAGATACCCTTTCTGCTTTCCTTTGTGTATTTCATAAAACACGCTTGCTGCCGGCGCATAGCTTATCATGCTGCACTGGTATGCTTTGGATTCTCCGCCTCGTATTGATACTTCAATGGCCGGAGTCAGCTCTGGCAGGTTGTATGCTGTCGGGTCTGCCGAAAACCGCACAACCTGGCTGTCTTTTATCAGCCCGCGTTTTACAAAGCTGTCGAAATAACTCTGTTTGTCTTCTTCTCCCAGCTTATATTCAAAAATGACCTCGCCAAACATTGCATTCATGTCTTCGCTGGCATATTCCCGTGCATTTTCGTCCGAATTTCCGAGCAGGGAATATCCATAGCAGAGGGATGAAAATACGCGCTGCTGGTAGGCCATCATGTTATTTACGGCTGCCATCACTGCTGTTTCGCCTTCCACGCCGTTTCCTGTATTGCCGGAAAGCCCCGCTGCCACCAGTTTGTCTTTTAATACGGTAATTTCTGCCGGTTCCACAAAGCTGTTATTTTGGATATCGCCGCCTTCCACAAGCCGGCTGTATATATCCGAAATTTCGGAATCTGTCATGGTGCTGACCGTGCGGTCGGATAAATCCATGACATAATGGCCGAGTCCTTCCTCTGCGTCCTTCTGCGCTTCTTCCTCTGTCTGCCCGACAACGTTGAAATAATAAGTATACAGCTGCATTTTCAGCTCTGCCTGGCTTTTGGCATAAGCCGTCACCATATTCCGCCGGATGTCCCCGTTGCTGTCGCCGCTGCTGTTTAATTTAAAAAAGCGCGGAGACAGTATGCTGAATATCACCACACAGGCCACGATTACAACGCCGATAGCAAAATTTTTCGGTGTAAATATCTGAAATTTTTCTTTTTCGGAGCCGTCCGGATTCGTTCTCCTGCCTGCCCTGGCCGCAGCCCTTTCTTTCTTTGCCGCTTTATCCGCGCCGGACTGGCCGTGTTTTCCAAAGCCCCCAAAAGGCCTGCGCTTTGCACCCTGCAGCGTTTTTTCTTCTGCCACAGGCTGTCCGGCCCGGGCTGTCCGGCCAGCAGCTGCAGAGCTCATCCCCCTGCGGGCCGCAGCTTCCAGTTTTTCTTTAAATTTTCTGCCATAAGGAGAACGGAATGTCTCTGGATGTGCATGGATAGACGCAAGTATTCTTTTTGCCTGTTCCGGGTCTTCCGGGTCGTATTTATCCACAATTCCCTTAATCCGTTTCAAATCCATGGCAGCGTCCCGGTATTCCTGCTCGGTATTAAATTCCAGCTCTCCTAATCTGTATTTCTTTTCCTGTGCCATAATCCTTCCATTTCCTTTCCATATACGGCTGTTCCCGCCCATATGCTGTTACTGTCCACAGCTTCAGCGCCTGCACAGCTATTGGCATTCTATCACATTCTTTTTTAGAATTCAATGCATGACCGGAAAGGTTTTTATGTATCAGGAAACAAGCACGGCATAGATGGTAAGCGCCTGGCCGGATGAACGGCCGCTGCGGACGATACGCACGGTATGTGTCTTTTTTGTTTTGGAAGAATAACAGGGCACGGCTCCCGGCTTCGTATGCCTTCCGCCGGTATTGTCAGCATCTATCTGTGCCGTTTTTTTTCCATCTACATAAACATCAAACTGCCCGCCCCGGCCATTTATCTGCTGCGCAAACAGAATCCCGATACTTTTTGCGGTCACCTGAAAAGTCAGGTCACCGTTCCCGCTGCTGCTTGTCAGGTTATTTTGAAAGGTACGGCTCTTGCTGGTTGCTTCAAAGGTGCCCATTCTCTGTATGGAAATGTTTTTACAGGACAGCACCTTTGCACCGTCATATTTTTTTGAAGTGATATACTGCGAGGGCGTCTTTTTATAAGAAACCTCACCCATGGATTTTGCTTCTAATTTATCCAGATACCGGACAATGATTTCCCCTGCGATGGCACTGCCTACCGCAGACGGATGAATCGCGTCCCCGGACAGTTCTTCCATGGTATATATGCCATTGTTTATCATATCTTTCATGACGCTTCCGTAACTGAGCATCGGCAGCTTATAGTGCTGGCCAATCTGCGCCTGCTGTACCTCACAGCTCCAGCCATTGAGCTTTGCCATAAACAGCAGCATGACGGCCGGCTTGGAATCCGCTGCCAGTATTTTGCGTATCAGGTTTTCATAGGACTGCTTATGGTGTGCTGTTTTTTTATCGTTAACCGCAAATTCCACAAATACCAGGTCCGGTTTTTTATCCAGCACGTCCTTCTGCACGCGGTGCACGCCCAGATAAGAATCGGTAGCGCTGATTCCGGCATTGACAAAATATAAATCCGCTTTCGGGAATTTTTTGTACCACCAGTCGATGACATATTCCACATACGGCAGCTTCTTGCTCATGCCCGCATCGCGCGTGCCCGTGGACATCGTGCCTTTCGTAATGGAACCGCCGATAAACGCAATGTTAACACGCTGGCCGCTCTGTGCCTTGCGCATGACATTGTACAGAGGGCCTTCGTTTATCTCCGTCCATGGATTTGCCAGCTTCATCTGTTCTTCTGTCACATACCCCGCTGGCAGGTGGTTCCCTTTAATTCCCCCGGTTCCTGCCGCATGCACCGGAACAGCTCCTGCCAGAATCTGCAGCATGGATGTGCACAGCATGACGACGGCACAGGCCAGGGACAGGATGCGGTTTGTGTGTGTGTTGTTTCTTGCCTTCATGATAGACATCTCTCCATTCTATTTGTTTTCGTTTATTTTATCATAGAATAACATAGAATTGCTAGATATTCCATATATTAACATGGATTTGCGAAGGTTACTGGTTACGGAGTGAACCAATGTCATTTACTTTAGGAAAATTCTGCCTTTCAGGCAGAATTTTCCTTTTTCCTGCCAGTAACTCAAATTTTTAGAAACATTTTATAAAAAATAGTTGACATAATACCGAAAATGTGTGGCCGCTTTCGTTTCTGATGAATTTTAGAGGAAACGAAAGCGGCCCTTGGATTTGGAAATGAATCTTATTTTTAATCTAAGGAGGCACACATTATGAAGTATTCTGATTCTGTAAAAGCAATTCTGCTTGCCGCAATTGACGAATTGGCGGCAGACCCTGAAAGGTATGCAAAAAGGCCGGGAAAGGATTTCACCCGCAACCGGAAGCTTGGCTTTAAGAAGCTCCTTCTCATGTTTCTTACCATGGAAGGGGACTGCATCAAAGAGGAAATCTACACATATTTTGGACGTTCTGTGGACGCCCCTTCCAAAGCCGCTTTTTATAAGCAGCTCCAAAAGCTGAAGGATAGGGCGTTAAGATGTCTGTTTTTCGCATTCAGCAGAAAACTGGAGGACAGGCTTTTTAACGGGAAGTACCGGCTGGTTGCCTGCGACGGCTCCGCGCTGGATATCTTCCGTAATCCGGATGACCCGGACACCTTCTATGAGCCAACTGAAAAATCCCCAAAAGGCTATAACCAGGCCTGCATAAACGCATGCTATTCCATACTCGACAGACGCTTCACAGACCTGGTCATCCAGCCAGGCAGGAAGCGCAATGAATACAGCGCATTCTGCCAGATGGTTGATTCTGCCGGCGGAAGCCTTATGACGGTCTATATGGGCGACAGGGGCTATGCATCCTATAATAACTTCGCGCATGTCATTGAAAACGGCCAGTATTTCCTGATCCGCTGCACGGATAAAAAGACCGGGGGAATCCCTGGCTGCAGCATGGAAGGAGTGAAAGAACCTGACCTGCATGTGGAACGCATCCTGACCCGCTCCCAGTCAAAGAAAAAACACGGGCATCCGGAACGCGCGGAGGATTACCGGCATATATGCAGAAAAGTCCCTATGGATTATCTCACGGATGCCAGGCCTGAATACGGCATTTCACTGCGGGTCATCCGGGTTGAGATATCCCCCGGCTCCTTCGAAAACCTCATTACAAACCTGCCGGACTATGAGTTCGATATGGATGATTTTAAAGAACTTTACCATCTGCGCTGGGGCCGGGAAAACGCCTGTCGCGATATCAAATACCCCCTATGCCTGAAAGCGCTCCATTCGAAGAAATACGAGTATGCCGTGCAGGAAATATGGGCAAGGGCCATACTGCATAATTTCTGTTCAGAGACAGCTTTCCATGTGGAAGTTGAAAAACAAGGGAGGAAACATGAATATCAGGTAAATTATTCAGAAGCTGTAAAGACATGCAGGAAGTTTCTGCGCATCCATGACGGAAAAAGCGTCATGGATGTGGAGAGCCTGATTGCCAGCAATATTGAGGCAGTCAGGCCGGGGAGAGCCTTTCCACGCCAGAAAAGGTTCAAGATCCCTATGAGCTTCTGCTATCGAAATTGACCGCAAAAGTCACCACTAAAACAACATCATCATTATACATCAATTTCCAGACGAACTCAACTATATTAAAGAAATAGT
>CAJTSV010000058.1:14354-23750 GCA_910579075.1 uncultured Eubacterium sp. | reverse complement strand
AAACTGGTGGCACGGGTACAAATCCCCCCACGGCGTCACGGCCAGGTATTCCGTCCCCGAGCCGCAGCCGGACAGGCGCTTTGCCAGGCACGGGCCGCCCTCTAAATCAATCATAAAATGAAAGAACTGAAAACCGTTTCCTTCTTTCTCCCGGCGGATGATTTCTTTCGCAAGAAGGTCATACTGTTCAAAAATCTGCGGCAGGTCTTCTTCCCGTATCGCATAATCCGCGGATGCGTCTGCCACAACCGGCTCTATCGAAATCTGCTTAAACCCCATGTCTGCCAGATGCAGCACATCCTTCGCAAAATCCAGGTTATAGTGCGTAAACGTCCCCCGGACATAATAGCGTTTTTGATGCCTGCTGTCCGCAAATCGCTGGAATTTCGGCATAATCAGGTCATAGCTTCCGGCCCCTTTCGGAAACGGGCGCATCCGGTCATTGACCTCTTTCCTTCCATCTATGCTTAATACCACATTATCCATTTCCCGGTTCGCAAATTCCATAATATCATCGTTTAACAGTACGCCGTTCGTCGTCAGCGTAAACCGGAACTTTTTCTTGTAAAGCTTTTCCTGCGCCCTTCCATATGCCACCAGGTCTTTTACCACCTGCAGGTTTAATGTCGGCTCCCCGCCAAAAAAATCCACTTCCAGATTTTTGCGGTTCCCGGAGCTGGCAATCAGAAAATCCAGGGCAGCCTTGCCTGTGTCATAGCTCATCAGCGCCCGCATGCCATGATACTCCCCTTCTTCGGCAAAGCAGTAGCGGCAGGCCAGGTTGCAGTCATGTGCAATATGCAGGCAGAGCGCTTTCACAACCGTCTTATGCCCTGTAAAAGCTTCGGCAGCTTCCCGGCATGCATCCGGCGTAAATAATTCCCCGGCCTTTACCAGCTCCCCTATTTCTGCTGCCGCTTCCAGAATCTCCTGCTCTGTATGGACGCCCTGCAGGCGGGTTACCAGATTTTCCTTTATCCAGCCCTCATCCATGCACTGTTTTGGAAAGCTTGTCCCGCCAGCTTTTTCAAAGTATTCCTGATACAATTCCAGCACATCGCGCACAGCATCATCCACAACATGCACGGCCCCGCTGTTCACATCCAGAACAATCTGATAACCGTTATTTTTATACGAATGAACCTGATGATTCAACGATAAATCAATCCTCCTTAAACGGTGCGTACAAAACGCACAAATGACCGCACGCTTTGCGAACGGTCTTTTCTTCTTTCCATGCTATTCCCAGAGCATGCCTGCAAATGCATTTCCGGATAAAGCCTGTCCCGGAAACAGATTTGCAGGCACGCATGAATACATTTACGGTATGCTACTTCGCCTGCTCACAGGTCTGGTTGCCAACTGTGCAGGATGTCTTGCATGCAGACTGGCAGGAAGTCTGGCACTCGCCGCAGCCGCCTTTTTTTACTGTGTTCTGCAGCTTTGTGGTATTTAAAGTTTTAATGTGTTTCATAATGAATTCTCCTTTCACCTGTATGCTCTCACGGAACCGCAAGCCGGTTCCTGTATATTCCAGTGCATGTAATTGCTTTCATGCCCGGTATGGCAGATATCTGGCCCGGAACGTGCCTGAAAAATCATTTCCGGACACGCTCTAGAGCGTAGTATAACACATCTTTTCTTATATGGAAAGTATTTTTTTGTTTTATTTATGCCGGTACATTCCCTGCTGTTACTGTTCACTCTGTGACCAGTAACCTTCGCAAATCCATCTTAAATTCGCTTCGCGAATGGGATTTGCTCACTCCAGAATCACTTTTTTACCGTAAAACCTCCCTGCGCATCTTCATCAGCACTTTCTTTTCCATCCTGCTGACCTGCACCTGGCTCATGCCAAGCTCCACGGCCGTCTGCACCTGTGTCAGCTCCTGGAAATAACGCAGTTCAATCAGCCTGCGCTCCCGTTCTTCCAGCCCGTCTAACAGCTGGCGTATCAGAATATCATCCAGCACCTTTTCCTTTTCCGGGTCGGCCGGCCCGCCCTGCATCAGCGTTTTCGGGGCATTTCCCTGCCCGCCCGCGCCCCCTTGGCCGGCTATCTGGTCTGCCAGGTACAGCTCGCTGCCGTCAGCCTGGCAGACACTTCGGTAAATGGATTCTACCTCCTGGTTTGCTTCCAGCGCCATCACGACATCCTCACGGCCAAGCCCGCAGGCCTGTGCCAGCTCTCCTACCGTAGCTTCCCGCCCTTTTTCCTGGCTGATGCGCTCGGCTTCCCGGCGGATGCGCCAGCCGTTTTCCTTCAGGGTCCTGCTGACGCGCACCAGCCCGTCGTCGCGCAGAAACCGCCGGATTTCTCCGCTGATTAACGGCACGGCGTAGGTCGAAAACGCCACCTCGTATGTAACATCAAATTTATCAATGGCCTTGATTAAGCCAATGCTTCCAATCTGAAACAGCTCCTCCCTGTCATGCCCACGGTGTTCAAAGCGCCTGACAATGCTTCCAACCAGCCCGAGATTGCGCCTGACCAGCTCCTCTTTTGCATCCCGATTTCCCTTTTGCGCCTCAAGGAGCAGAACCATTGTTTCCTCCATGGCTGCTATTCCCCTGTCCCCAGCTGCTTTACCATGCGTACCGTCGTGCCCTGTCCCGGTGCGGAATCCACCTCGACATCATCCATAAATGCCTCCATAAATGCAAAGCCCATGCCGGAACGCTCCAATTCCGGCCGGGTCGTATAAAACGGCTCCTTTGCCTTGCCGACATCCTCAATGCCTTTTCCATAGTCGACAACTTCAATCTGTATCTGCTGGTTCTGCTTGATGCAGCTGACATAAATTTTTCCAATCCGGTTATCGTAGCCATGGATAATGGAATTGGTCACAGCTTCTGACACTGCCGTCTTGACGTCCGCAAGCTCGTCCAGCGTCGGGTCTAAATCCGATAAAAAAGCCGCTACCGCAACCCGTGCAAATCCTTCGTTTACCGAATAGGAATCAAACCGGATGCTCATTTCGTTTTTCTCATTCATGATTCCCGCCTCCGTTTCCATTCTCCCCTGCCGTCTCTGCTTCCATCAGGCTGTGCAGGCCGGATATGCGGAAGATTTTCTGAATCCGTTCATTCATATGCTGCGCCTTTACGCTGCCCCCGCAGTAATTCATATTGCGGCACCTGCCAATCAGCACCCCGATGCCGGAGCTGTCCATAAACTCCGTTCCCGCAAAATCAAACACCAGGCTGCGCACCCGGTACGAGTCAATCAGCAGGTCCGCTTCCATGCGCAGCTGCTCCGCACTGTGGTGGTCTAACTCCTTTGGCATGGATATTGTCAGGCATCCCGCTTTTAATTCATAATGGCATTCCATAAAAAACCTCCTGATAAGATAATAAAACCTGGTTCTGTTATGCCGGGCATCCGCAAAGCATCCCTTCAGCCCCTTCCCTTCACACAGGCAAAAAGACACCGGCCCGGTTACGGCCAGTGTCTTTTGTATTGTTTCCATTTTCGATTGTACATCCGGATTCCCGCTTTTCTTACTGCTGCGTGGTTCCAAGCCTTGCCTGCACTTCCGGCAGGTAATTGTTCTTTGCATTATTTGCCTTGTAGGACGACGGGTAATCCTCAATCACCTTCTGGTAAAGCTCCGCCGCCTTTTCGTATTCCCCGATAATCCGGTAAGACTGTGCCAGGTAATAAATCGCATCCCCGTTGCTGTAAGTGTCATCTATATCCACGACTTTCTGCAATAGCTCGGCAGAGGTCTGGTACTGGCGCGACATATAGGCCGAATGGCCTTCGTTATACGTCGTTTCCAGATACTTTGTGTTAATATCCCCCTGCATGGCATCATACAGCTGTTTGGACGCGGCATCCAGCTTTGCGCCATCTATCTTTGCCAGCGCCGCCTTTGCATCTTCCAGCCCGCCCTGCTGGTATGTCTGATATGCTTCGAGAAGCTCGCGGTAGCCGTCTGCCTTTGTCTGGGAAGCCGTCTGCTCGCCCTGTGCTTTCTCAATGCCTTTTTCCAGCTTTGCGACTTCCTCCTGCAGGCTCTGGATTTCCTGGTTTTTGGACGCAACCACGTCATTGGCCTCAGAAACGGCTGTGTTTGCACTTTTCTGCAGGTTCTGGCGGATGCTTGGCACTATCAGAAAATAGGTCGCTGTCACGCCGATAACCAGGCCGACCAGAATGTTTACAATCATCATCCAGCCGGAATTATCCCTGAGATTGGCTGGCTGGATGATGGTTTCATTGCCGCTGCTGAATTCTACCCGGCTGTCTTTTTTCTTTTTGCGTACTTCTTTTTCCTCTCCCGCAGCGGTCAGCGTATCGATTTCCGCAAGGTAACGCATCGTAATGGTATTGCTGCGGTCAATCTGCCCGGCCGTGCGCAGTGATTTTCTGGCCAGGTCATATTTCCGGTCGCGGATATACAAAAGCGCCAGCAGCTGGTGTGCTTTTACAAGCTTTGGATTGGATGAGAGAATTTTTTTCAGCTGGATGACAGCCAGGTCTGTGCTGTCCTGCTGGCAGTATAAAAGCGCCTGGTTATATTTTTTTATCGTCTGGTTTACGGTATTTAACATTGCCGGATGGCTCTGCACATCATCCAGATACTGCGCGGCAATATTGTCCTGTCCTCTCTGGTTTTTGCTGATAACCCACTCGCTCAGGGCAGACACCGTCTCTCCGGTTTCATAATAAACAAGCCCGAGCAGGTTTCTTGCTTCGATATTGTTTTTATTATACTGCAGGCTTTTTTTCAGGGCATCGACTGCCCCGGACAAATCCCGCACCTTTGCCCGTTCCAGCCCGGTATTATATAAATAATTGGAAATTGCCAGAAGTTTTTTATACATCTTTACGTTTACGCCGCAGCCCGGGCAGGCCTGCCCTTCTCCCAGCTGTGCGCCACAATTAAAACACTGCATCGTCAGCTCCTTCCTGTATTATCGGTTGCGTCTTGCTTCTTTTATCATTTCCTGCAGGATATCGGTCATATCGGTCAGATTATGGCTGTATATAGCTTCTTCTGCCTCCTCTACCTCAAGGCTGGGCTGAAATTTTTTCAATTCTTCTTCAAAATCTATCATCTGTATTCCCTCCGTCTGTTGTTCTTAAACGCATTTATTATAGCATATCCTGAAACTTTGTAAAGAAACGGTTGTCTTGTTTTTTCATCTTTTTTCGAAAAAACAATTTCATCCGCCTGCCGGACAGGAAGGAATGTTTTTCAGGCATATGAAAAACGGCTGGCTGCGGCAGTAAAAAACCAGGCACTTCCCATTTCGGGTAATGCCTGGTTTTTATGATTTATATGTTCGTTCTATTTTTATTTCGATTCCAGTATCAGCTGTGTATGATTCCTGTTTTGTCCTGTATTTCCCTGTTTTGTTTCCATATGGCTTCTGCATGGCTTTTATATGGTTTCTAATGGTTTCTGCATGGTGCTGTTTACTCGCCCCAGTCTGTGAGCTTTCTCATCACGACTTTTTCCTGCTGCTTGATAAAAATAATATTATCAAATACGTCCTTGCAGGATGTGTCACACGTATCAATCGATATATGCACGCCCGGATATACTTTTCTGCGTATTTTAATGTTTGCGCCTTTTGCGTTGCTGACCATCAGGCGCAGCTTCTTTAGTTCGTCTTCATCGGCTGCTTTTCTTGCCTTATCACGTACCCGGATCCGGACAAGCTGTACACGTCTCGGGTCATCTTTGCAGGACTGTCCGGTTTTTTCTTCGTATTCCTGAAACTTCTGCAGAACGGTTTCTGCTTTTGCTATATTTGCTTCTGCTGTCTTTATGCTGGTGCTTAATTCTTCCATCTTCATGCGGATTTCGCCGCTGTTGCCAACCAGGACATGCGTGCGGATTTCCGCATTATTGCCTACGCTGTTTGCCTCGATGCCACAGACCGCATGCACGCTGCCGCCTACAATGCATCCCTTGCGGCTCATGACAAAGGCACGTCCTTCACAGTAAACGCTGCTGTTTAGGAATATATCGGCTGTAATATCCCCTTTGCAGCGGACAGTTGCAAACTCGAAAAATTTTGCCGAAATAGCGCCCTTTGCGTCGATAACGCTCTTGCCGTTGCCAAGCACGCCGCCGGCAAGCACAATATCCTTGTTTGCAAAAATGCTTGCCCCCTGCACGACGCCGTCAATCGTAACCGTGCCGGTCGCCCTGATTTCCACATCATCCACGCTGCCATGAATAATCACGTCCCCGCGGAATTCAATATTGCCCATATTGGCATCCACGTCGCCGGCTACCTCATATACAGGCAGTATATTGATTTTATCATTAATCATATCGATTTTGCCGGTAATGGAAGCGATGTAGGTAACGCCGTCCGGCTTGCATTCAAATCCCCTGCCGCGCAGCGGAGGAAGCTCCCTTCCCGGCCTTGCACGTACCGGCGCTTCTTTGACGTTGTAGCCGTCTTCCCCCTGAATCGCCGGATGATACAGGGCAATCTGCTGGCCTTCTGTTACCATTTCAAACAATTTGATTGTATAACTGACTGTGCCATCCTCATTAATTACCGGTTTGCCGTCCAGCTGGCTTTGGAACATATATTCAAAATAACCGTCTTTTCCATCCTTGGCAGGCTTTCCAGATGCAATCGGAACAGCCCGGCCATATACGCCCTCATTTATCATTTTGAGAATCATCTTCTGGTCTATCCCGGTTTTGACTCCGCTGGCAGACAGCGCCGCCTGAACATCCTCCAGACGATACTTCAGTCCATCAAAAGGTTCCGGTAATCGCAAATATGCTGTCATACCATCAGGACTAAAACTTACTGCTGTTCTATCAAGCTGTTGTGTCTGCATGACTTTACCACCCTTCACTATTAATTCATCAGCCATAATTATTTATGGAATATCTCTACTAATTCTACCATTATTTGAGACAAACTTCAACAAATATTCTACAATTTTTCAAGAGAAAGTTATTCTGCGGTAACAGTTCAGGCAAGCTGACCTGTTACATGCAAAAATCCATTGAAAATCGCTTCGCGATGGGATTTTTGCACTCCTGAATCATATTTTTACGGTCTTTGCATCAGGGTGCAAAGACCTGCCTGAACTGTTACATTCTGCGTTACTGTTCACACAGGACTTTGCATTCTGCATTACGGCTGCATCTGCTCCAGTCTTTTTACGACCTCTGCCATCATGTCTTCATATCCAGCCAGCTTCTTCTTTTCTTCCTCTATTTTCGCCTGCGGTGCTTTGCTTAAAAACTTTTCATTGGACAGCATCTGTTTTGAGCGTGCCAGCTCCTTTTCCAGACGGGCTTTTTCTTTGTTCAGCCGCTGCGTCTCTTTGGCCTTATCCACCAGTTCGTCCAGCGGAATATAAACAGACGCGCCCGGAATCACAACAGATACGGCATCCTGCGGGATTCCCTGCATGTCTGCCCGGATTTCTGCCTCAGAGGCGTTGGCAAGTGACAGGTACGCATCTTTAACCTGTTCAAACATATCCCTGATTCCGTCATCCGCAGACACGATATACAGCTTCGTTTTGCGGCTGTTCGGCACATCCATGTCTTTGCGCAGGGCGCGCACTGCCCGCACAAGGTCTTTTGCATGGGAAAGCATGCCTTCCTCTGCTTCAAAATGAAGTTCTTCCTTATATAAAGGCCACTGTGCCAGCATAATGGATTCTTCCTGCGGGTGCAGCGTACAGAAAATTTCTTCGGTAATAAACGGCATAAACGGATGCAGGAGCTTTAACGCCTGGGAAAGCACCTCGCGCAGCGTCCACAGGGCCGCATTGGCTGACTGCGGCATGGCTTCGTACTGATATGTGCGCAGCTTTGCTATTTCGATATACCAGTCACAGAATTCATCCCAGATAAAATCATACACCTTCTGAACCGCTATGCCAAGCTCAAATTTATCCATATTTTCTGTCATATCGGCTGCAAGCGTATTCAGGCTGGAAATAATCCACTTATCTGCCGGTGCAAAATGCTCCGGCTGCGGCCTTTTCACCTCGCGGCCTTCCAGGTTCATCATAATAAAGCGGGATGCATTCCACACCTTGTTTGCAAAGTTTCTGGATGCCTCGACGCGTTCCCAGTAAAAACGCATGTCGTTTCCAGGTGCATTTCCGGTAATCAGCGTCAGCCGCAGCGCATCCGCGCCATATTTTTCAATAACCTCCAGCGGGTCAATGCCGTTTCCTAACGACTTGCTCATCTTGCGCCCCTGCGAATCGCGGATAAGCCCGTGAATCAGCACGGTATGGAACGGGGAACGGCCCGTCTGCTCATAGCCGGAAAATACCATGCGGATAACCCAGAAGAAAATAATGTCATACCCGGTTACCAGCACATCGGTCGGGTAAAAATAGTCCAGATCCTGCGTCTGCTCCGGCCAGCCCAGTGTGGAAAACGGCCAGAGTGCGGATGAAAACCATGTATCAAGCGTGTCCGGGTCCTGCTCCATGCCCGGATGGCCGCATTTCGGGCATTCGGACGGTTCTTCCCCGGTCTTTGCCACCACCATTTCCCCGCAGTGCGGGCAGTAATAAGCCGGAATCCGGTGCCCCCACCAAAGCTGCCTGGAAATGCACCAGTCACGGATGCCTTCCAGCCAGTGCAGGTAAATTTTGTCAAACCGCTCCGGCACAAACCGCAGCTCCCCGTTTTTCACAGCTTCGATTGCCGGCTTTGCAAGTTCTTCCATCGCCACAAACCACTGCATCTTCGCCATTGGCTCCACCACCGTCTTGCAGCGGTCATGCGTGCCGACTGCATGCGCATGGTCTTTGACTGTCGCTAACAGCCCTGCCGCATCCAGGTCTTTTATCAGGGCTTCGCGGCATGCATAACGGTCCATGCCTGCATATTTCCCGGCATTTTCGTTCATCGTTGCATCGTCGTTCATGACATTGACCAGCTCCAGGTTATGCCGTTTTCCGACCTCAAAGTCGTTCGGGTCATGTGCCGGCGTGATTTTCACGCATCCGGTTCCAAATTCCCGGTCTACATAGGCATCGGCAATCACCGGAATTTCACGGCCGGTCATCGGAAGAAGGAGCGTCTTTCCGATAATATCCTGATAACGCGCATCATCCGGGTTTACGGCAACGGCCGTATCGCCAAACATCGTTTCCGGGCGGGTCGTTGCGATTTCCACAAAACGGCCTTCCTCGCCCTTGACCGGATATCTGATATGCCAGAAATGCCCGTCCTGGTCCACATGCTCGGTTTCCGCATCGGAAATCGAGGTTTTACATACCGGACACCAGTTAATAATGCGGTTTCCCTTATAAATATATCCCTTTTTGTATAAACGGACAAATACTTCTTCCACTGCTTTGGAGCAGCCTTCGTCCATGGTAAAGCGCTCGCGCTCCCAGTCCGCAGCCGAGCCCATTTTTTTCAGCTGGCTGACAAT
>CAJTSV010000058.1:10148-14344 GCA_910579075.1 uncultured Eubacterium sp. | reverse complement strand
CCCCGCCGTAATCTTCTTTCCATTCCCAGGCCTTTTTCAAAAATCCTTCCCTGCCGAGCTCGTTTTTATCAATTCCCTGCTCCTTTAAGGACTGGATGACGCGCACTTCCGTCGCAATGGCGGCATGGTCTGTTCCCGGCTGCCAGAGCGTATTGTACCCCTGCATTTTTTTATAGCGGATTAAAATATCCTGCATCGTATTGTCCAGCGCATGGCCCATATGCAGCTGCCCGGTTACGTTTGGCGGCGGCATGACAATGGTAAAAGGCTTTTTGCTGTGGTCTGGTTCGGCATGAAAATAGCCGTTTTTCTCCCATTTTTGATAAAGCCGGTCTTCCAGGCCGGCCGGGCTGTATGTTTTTGCCAGTTCTTTTGACATTCGTATTGTTTCCTTTCTTTTTTTATATTCTGCTTTTATTTTAGCAGGAAAACAAATAAATTTCCTGAAAGATAAAGCAAAAAAGCCCTTCCAGCATCAGATGCTGCAAAGGGCGAATGAACGCGGTACCACCTTTTCTTTAACAGATGCATCCGGCTGTACTCCCAAACCTGCATCTGTCCTCTGGCGTCCTGTAACGCGGACGGGACGGGACCGCTTACTGCTTTTGGATATTCAAAGCGTTCAGCTGTCCGGTTCAAAAGCTACCTTCCACCGCCCGTTTCCCAGGCCGCCTTCCAGCCAGCGGACGGCCCTCTCTGTCAGATGGTACGGTGTACTCCTCTTTCTCGTTACCTGTCTTTGTATAAATTTTATATTATCATATAAATTTTTTTTGAAATTGTCAAGAATGAATTCAGCCTTCATAATAACTTTCTGTATTCTTCCCATTTTTCGTATATCTGAGCATCTGTCCGGCAGCCATAATGACTGCGGATGGCATCTACGATTTCATAAAGCGGCCTGTGATTTTCAAATGCGTAAGAAAGCATGCTCTCCGGTATGGTGACATCTTCCCATGGTTCTTCCGGTATCAGCTCTTTGAGATGCCCGATTAAAAGCTCCATTTCCGGCAGGTAACGCCCGGCAATCCTGCTGATATAGATAACCGCGTCTGCTTTGCAATACATATGGGAATCGTCATTGCGGTCTTTGAGCATGGCAAGCCAGACCGCATCCTCCTGCAGCAGTCCTTCTGCCGCGGCCAGCTTTAAAATGGCCCTTGGAGAACCGGTCTTTGCCTCATAAATGCCAAGCTCCTCAAACAGATATGTTTTCAGTGTCTTCCATGCCAGCTCAAACAGGCGGTCAAAATCCGACGCAGCAGCGGAAACATGCTTATCTGACAAATCTGTCTCATCCAGATAGCCAGAAAGCGCGGCATACTGGCGTTTGAGCTGTTCAAATTTTTTCATAAATCACAATGCCATCCTTCCCTGCTTCTTCCCGCAGTGCATCCGAAGCAAAAATTCCCTGCATGTCTGCGAAGTCAAAGCGCAGCAGTGTCGGCACCTGTTCCTCAACGGCTTCCTGAAAGTCCAGATATGCGCCAGCATCTCGGATGCCCCAGACAGCCAGGTCAATATCACTGTACGCATGATTCGTGCCTCTTGCACGGGAGCCGAACAGGACTAATTTTTCCACGCCATGCTCTGCGGCAAGTTCCCGCAGCTTTTGCACAATGCACGGGTCAAGATTCACACGCATCCCCCTTTTTTGAAACCGGAAGCTTCCTGCAGCATCCGTTATTCCTGCGGCGGCTGCACCATCCACAGATATTTTTCCTTAAGTCCCATCTCAAACAGCTGCTCCATCTGGGCGTCATATTCCCCGGACACCTTATATTCCCTGAGCAGCTTTACCAGATACGACTCCTGTTCATTTTTGGGCTGGTATGTATCAAGCAGCGGCTGCAGGAATGCATAAAGCTGCTCCGGCTGCATCCCGGGCTGCGGCTGCGTTTTGGCCAGGCGGCACAAAAGCCCGCCGGCGTAATAAAATTCATAGTTTCCCATCAGAATGGAAGCATTCAGGCTGCATTTAATCAGTATGCTCTGCCTGGCAAGCAGCAGTTCCATATCATCCATCCTCCCATATTCTTTTATAGCCAGATACCCCATAGCAGGCTGGCAGGGCACAGGTTTCCTGCCTATACTGTAACGCTTCCTGCGCTGTCCTGCAAGCATTTTTTTGCAGCGCTGGCAGGAAAAAAGTTTCTCCGCACCGGATGCGGCAGCGGGCAGCCTTTATGCCCCGCTGGCATATCCGCGCATAAAGTAAAACAGGCAGCCGCACATTTTGCCAAATGCAATGACCGCCACAAACCATGCCAGCCCCATTTTCAATTTGAGCCGCCGGAACAGAATCGGGTAAGCATTGATGATTTCTGCCAGCGCAACTGCCATGCATCCGACAAAGATGCCCGCACTCAAGCCAAACAGCCCCAGAAGCACATGCCCGGCAGGGAAGCGGATATCCGGAAACACGGAAAACAGGTTTCCTGAAATCCCGCCTAAAATAACTACATTTTCATAGGTCATAATATGCTTTGCCGTACCGGATTTATTCGCCATCTGCGGTATGATTCCAAGCTTGACTGCAATGGCAAAGCTCCCGGAAGCTACCGACAGCCCGCACACAAGGCCCAGAAATCCCAGAAATACATGTTCTATCCACATTTTATTTCTTCCTTTCAGCTTACTTCCACGCTGCTTCCTTCCCGGCTCGCATTTTCAATAAAGGCCGTGTCCACATCCTGCTCATATTTGCGCATCTCCACCTCAATCGGAGTCGGGTCCTGCGTGATTTTCTTCTTTCCGATATGGTTATAAAAAATAATAATTCCGACCGGCATCCCGATGGCATAGCAGATTTCGATTTCCGTCACGCCGTCAGACTGCTTTCCGATAATCTGGCTGTAAAGCTGCTGAAATACATCCGAAACAGCTACGTCATTGTTAAAGGTCATAATCGTAAATGCAGCCCCGAAAAAAATAACCACGCATAAAACGGCTGTCTTTATGATATCCAGCATTTTATTTTCCACAACATCCGCATTGCATTCAATAATAAAGTCCGATTCTCCCAGATTCTCCACATTCAGCTCCGGGTAATCTTCGTGAATGCTCTGTATGATTTTTAACACAGAAAACACCTGCATGCGTTTCTTTTTCTGCTTTGGCGTGTCTTTTGCCTGGAAGGTATAAATTTTTTTCTGTTTTAACTGCCTTAAAACCGCTTCATTGGTACATTCCATCGATGCAATATCCTGCAGGTGCACCTGGTAATCCTGCACTACAACATTCTGGTCAATTTTCAGGTATAGGGTATCTGGTGCTGGCATCTGCTGTTACATCCTTTCTGCGTACATGGCTGCTTCTCTGACTGCAGCTGTGGCCTGCATGGCCGCTTCTTTAATTCCGGTTCCGGCCTGCCCGGCCGCTACCTTTGTCCTGGCACCCACATACAAAAATGCTTCTTTCGCGTCATCCATGGCCGTCTGTGCCATGCTGCCTGCTTTCCAGGCGGCTGTTTCTGCCACGTTTTCCGCTGCCTGTGCTGTCTGGCGGAGTGCACTGCCTGTGGTGCATGCTGCTGTTTCTGCCATCTGCCCTGCGGCATGTGCTGCATTTTTTACTGCCTGTTCTGTTTTTTGCACGGCTGTTTCTGCCGACTGTTTTGCTGTACGTGTCGCATCTTTTACTGCCTGGCCTGTTTTTTCCATAGCTGCTTCCGTCATCCGCCCTGCTTTCCAGGCGGCTGTTTCTGCCACGCGCCCTGCGGCATGTGCTGTTTCCTGCACCGCTTCGCTGATTTTTTCCAGTCCGGCCTTCTGCCCTGCCTGTTCTGTTTTTACAAAGGTTCCCTTTTTCGGAACTGCTTCTTTTTCATAAACTGTCATATAATAATATACACCTCCTGTTACTGCTGCAATCAAAACTAACACAAGACACATTCTGTAAATCATCCTGCCCATAAATAACCCGCCTCACTTTCCAGCAATCAGCTGTTTTATGATTTTGATGTGCTGTTAGTATGTCCCTGTTTTGAAAAAACATGCGGAAAAATTGCGAAAAAAATGCAAAAAAATAATACCCTGTGACAGGATAAGAAATAAATAAAAGATATAAGAATCAATATAAGAATCAATATAAAAATAAAAGAATGCAGCTTCCAGCATATGACAGCCCCGCAGCCGGGCACTGCCAGCTGGGCAGATGCAAATAATTTCCAACAGCCTCTGCGCACAATATGGCAG
>CAJTSV010000058.1:3500-10086 GCA_910579075.1 uncultured Eubacterium sp. | reverse complement strand
TGATTTGCAGTATTTTGTCAAAAACCGCCCTGGCGGCTTCATCCTTGCTCATAAGCGGGAGCTCCTGCGCCCCGTCCGGGGTAATGAGCGTGATTACATTTGTGTCCGTGCCAAAGCCGGCACCCTGTGTGCGCAGGTTATTGGCCACAATCATATCCAGATTTTTTTTCCGCAGCTTTGCCCTGGAATTTTCCAGCAGGTTTTCGGTTTCCATGGAAAAGCCGCACAGAAGCTGCCCGTTTTTTCTGGCAGACATGCTGCCTAAAATATCGTCCGTGCGCTCTAATTCCAGGACACTGGCCGCTTCTGTTTTCTTGATTTTTTCGGCTGCTTCCTGTGCCGGGCGGTAATCTGCCACAGCTGCCGCCATAACCACAATATCCTGCCCGTCAAACCGGGCATCTACAGCATCGTACATCTCCCGGGCCGTTATCACAGGCACGGTTTCTACGGCCAGCGGGGCACGCAGCTGCACCGGGCCTGTAACAAGCGTCACCTGCGCTCCCCTGCGTGCCGCATTCGCCGCAAGCGCATACCCCATCTTCCCGGTCGAATGATTGGTCACAAAACGCACCGGGTCGATGGCTTCCCTTGTCGGGCCGGCCGTAACCAGCACTTTTTTCCCGGCCATATCCTTTTCAAAAGCAGCCTC
This sequence comes from uncultured Eubacterium sp., assembly GCA_910579075.1. GTDB lineage: Bacteria > Bacillota > Clostridia > Lachnospirales > Lachnospiraceae > Eubacterium_J. The sequence continues at coordinate 9,434 of CAJTSV010000058.1, read as the reverse complement.
ATAAAGGATATATTCGAGCAGTTCTTCAGGCTCTGGCATTTTGCCTTTTCCGGTATCGCCGCAGGCCAGAAAGCCGCTTGCAGGCTCTGCCACATGATAGCCGTAAGAACGCAGCTTTTCCATATTTGCCTGTGTCGCCGGATGCTCATACATATGCGTATTCATCGCCGGGACAAGGTAAACAGGCGCTGTCACTGCAAGCATTGTCGAAGACAGCATATCATCCGCAATCCCTACCGCAAGCTTTGCCATTATATTTGCGGTCGCCGGGGCAATCATGGCAATATCTGCTTCGCGTGCCATCGCAATATGCGCTACCTGATACCCGCTGTCCCGGTCAAAGACATCGTCAATTACCCTGTTTCCGGTCAGTGCTTCAAAAACATGCGGCGAAATTATTTTCTGTGCATTTTTCGTCATAATGACATGTACATCTGCATGTAATTTTACAAGCATGCTGGCAAGACTGGCAGTCTTGTAAGCAGCAATTCCTCCTGTAACGCCTAACAATACGTGTTTTCCTGTAAGCATACCAGCCTCCCTGTCAAACTTTAAACTTCCAGCGGAATTTTCTTATCCGTATACAGAATATGGTTAATGAGCCAGCCAAGCAGAAACTCAATCAGGCTTGCCAGATATTCCTTGAGGTCGCCTTCCACATTATCCAGGTCCACACCCTCAATACGCTGGATAAAGGACTCGTGCGCCCTTCTCTGTGCGGCCAGCCCTTCATATTTGATGCGCTCCATATATGCTTCCTCATCGTTGAAATGGCGCACGGTATAGTCCTTGAGTTCTGTAATCACGTCCATGACTTCATCATACCCGTCAAGGGAAAAATCACGCTGCAGCAGCTTGTAGGCTTTATCGGTAATCTGGAACAGCACCTTATGCTCCTCATCCACAAAGTCAATGCCGGTACGGTATTCGTCCAGAAATTCACACGGATTTTCCTTTACCATCCATTCTTCCAGCTTTGGCAGCTTTCCAATCATGGCATCGCTGGAAATAATATGATGATACAGCCAGCGGGCCAGATATTCCATCAGCTCCCCAAGCAGCTCGTTCTGCTGCTCGCTCGAATCGATATCGCTAAAGCTCCACCCCCGGATTTTATCGCGGAATACCATATGCTGGCTGCGCTGCAGAATCAGCTCCGGATCGCGTATCTGCTCCATATAGCTTTCTTCATATGTAAAATGCTGCTCTGCATAGTCGTTCAGTTCATCCAGCAGCCCCTTGACCGCTTCATAACGGTCTGCATAGCTGTTGCGCGACATTTCAACTCCCCTGTTGAGAATATCAAATAAATGCCGGTGCTCATCGTCAATGCGCTCATTTCCAATCATGCAGTCCTGTGTAAATTGAAACATACGGTTGTCCTCCTTTGGTTTGAATCTGTTTTGTGGACTATTATAGCACAAGTGTTCCTGTCACTGCAAACAAATTGTTACTTTTTCTATCCCCCTGCGCCGGACAATCGTTACTGTTCACACCGGCCTGCATTTTCTGTTTTACTTTCCGGGCCGTCTGATTTATACTGTAAAAACAAAGACAGATTCCGAACAAAGGAGAAGACACCCCATGCACAATACATTATCCAGAAACGACCTGACCACTGGAAATCCGCTGTCAAAAATATTCTTTTTTGCCCTGCCGCTTGTATTCGGCACGCTGTTCCAGCAGCTTTATAATTTTGCAGATACCGTTATTATCGGGCGGTTTCTCGGAGAACAGGCACTGGCTGCATCTGGTGTTACTTACAGCCTGAATTTTTTAATTCTCGGCTTTGTACAGGGCTGTGCAGCCGGCTTCGGTGTTCCGCTCTCCCAGTCCTTCGGTGCAAAAGACCGGGATGAGGTGCACCGTTTTTACTGGAACGGCCTGTGGGCGTCTGCCGTTATCAGCGTCATCCTTGCGGCAGCGGCTTTTGCTATGACCGTGCCGCTGCTGGCACTGATTCGGACACCGCAGGATATCCTGCCAATGGCTGCTTCTTATATCCAGATTATTTTTGCAGGCATTCCCCTGTCAATGCTTTATAACCATTCCGCCAGCGTGCTGCGCGCCCTCGGGGATTCCAGACATCCTTTTTATTTCCTGCTTGCTTCCTGCGTTCTGAACATTGTCCTGGACTTCCTGCTCGTTGCGGTCATCCCGCTTGGCGTTGCCGGTGCTGCGGCAGCGACTGTCATCAGCCAGGGCGTCAGCGGCTGTTTAAACTGCTGGTGGCTGTTTCGAAAAACTGCCAGCTTTGCTATCCGCAAAAAAGACATGGCCCTCTCGCTGTCCCATGTAAAACGGCTGAACGCCATAGGCCTTCCAATGGGCTTTGAATATTCGGTCTGCGCCATTGGCGCCATTGCCATGCAGAATGCCATCAACGTCCTTGGCAGCACAGCCATCACCGCGCATACAACCGGGGAAAAAATCCGCCAGATATTTACGCTTCCAATGGAAAGCGTCGGCACAGCCATGGCCACTTATACGGCCCAGAATTATGGTGCCAGAAAGTATGACCGCATCCGAAGCGGCGTCAGATACGGCCTGCTTATACAGTATTTGTACTGCATCGCAGCCTGGACTGCCATTTTCCTGGCAAAAGGCAGCCTTGTGGCACTCGTGCTCGGGGAAACAGCCAGCCCTGCGGCACAGGGCGCGCTGGAATATTTATCCCGAATCAGCGTGCTGTTTGCCATTCACGGCTCCCTGACGATTTTCCGCAACACCCTGCAAGGCATGGGACACAGCTTCCAGGCCATTCTTTCCGGAATCGGGGAACTGCTCGGGCGCAGCCTTGGTGCCGCGCTTGCCTTTACAAGCCTTGGATTTACCGCTATCTGCTACGGCAACCCTATTTCCTGGTCATTCGCGCTTGCCTACTGCGTCCTGATGGTATGGATGCACCTTCGCCGTCTGGCTTAGGAAAAGCTTTACAACCAGTCCCGGCAACGCTATAATAATGATACAGTCCGGCCCACCATCCTGCCAGAAGCACGCAGCGTCCGCGCCAGGCTGTAACAGATGATGCAAATGAGCGAAAGGAGTTTCAATCATGAACGAATTAGAACTGAAATACGGCTGCAACCCAAACCAGAAGCCTTCCCGCATTTACATGAGTGACGGTTCCGGGCTGCCAATCCGCGTATTAAACGGCAAGCCAGGCTACATTAACTTTCTGGATGCCTTCAACGGCTGGCAGCTTGTCACAGAATTAAAAAAAGCCTCAGGGCTTCCGGCTGCTGCTTCTTTTAAGCATGTATCACCGGCCGGCGCTGCCATCGGGCTTCCGTTAAATGATACCGAACGCCAGATTTACTGGGCCAATGACTACGACATCAGCTATTCCCCGCTTGCGAGCGCATATGTACGCGCAAGGGGTGCTGACCGCATGTCATCCTTTGGCGATTTTATCGCATTATCCGATATCTGCGATGTGCCGACTGCCCAGTTTATCCAGCATGAAGTATCGGACGGCGTAATCGCTCCAGGCTATGAGCCGCAGGCACTGGAAATCTTAAAAGGCAAGAAACGCGGCACTTACAATGTTATTGAAATCGACCCTTCGTATGTGCCGGCTCCTGTCGAGCACAAGGACGTATTCGGCATTACCTTTGAACAGGGCCGCAATGAGCTGAACATTGACAGCAGCTTTTTTAACAATATTGTCACCGAAAACAAAAACCTGCCAGACGCGGCTAAAATCGACCTTGCCATTGCAATGATTACCTTAAAATATACCCAGTCCAATTCTGTCTGCTATGTAAAGGGCGGCCAGGCAATCGGCATCGGAGCCGGGCAGCAGTCCCGCATTCACTGCACGCGGCTGGCCGGGACAAAAGCAGACAACTGGTATCTGCGCCAGTCCCCGCAGGTGCTCGGCCTGCAGTTCCAGGACAATATCAAGCGCGCTGACCGCGATAACGCCATTGACCTCTATATCGGGGAAGATTATATGGACGTGCTGGGAGAGGATGTATGGGAGCATACGTTTAAAGTAAAACCGCCGGTATTTACCGCAGAGGAAAAACGGGAATGGCTTTCCGGAAATTCGGGCGTCACGCTTGGTTCCGACGCCTTTTTCCCATTCAGTGACAATATCGAGCGTGCTTACCGCAGCGGCGTAACATACGTGGCACAGCCAGGCGGCTCCAAACGCGACCAGGATGTTATCAATGCCTGCAACGCACACAATATAGTAATGGCATTTACCGGAATCCGCCTGTTCCATCATTAATGCATCCGCCTGAATACCAAAAAGGAGATGTCCTTCCAAACGGGACATCTCCTTTTTTTGCATCTGCCATGCCTGATATACATATGGGAATCCGAAAACGCAAGCTTTTTCGGATTACGAATGCTGCTCCCAGCTCAGTTCTTCTTCCTTCTGCAAATCTTCCTGCGACATATATCTGCGGAAAATTTTTTCCAGAATCATATCCAGCAGCACTGCCGCTGCGGCCGGCACAATAAAAAGAAACGGGATAAATATGCTGATTAAAAATCCTGCAGCAAACAGGACGCCAAACACCAGCAGAGAGCCCGGCAGATGAATCACTGCAATAATCGCAGCATTTTTCATCGTATCTTTCATGCCGTTTTCAAACCTTGCCGAATAAGCAAAAATATATACGCTCCAGACAGCCAGAAAATACATCAGGAAATAAAAGAAATAATATAAAATCCCCATTCTGGCGCCCTGTTCGAGCATCGAAAGCGTAATCCGGCTGTCTGCAAACAAAAATGCAAAGCCCGCAGCCAGTATCAGCCATATTTTAGTCGCCTGCTTAAAGTTGGATTTAAACGCGCTCCAAAAGCTCTCCCACAGATAGCTGCGGTTGCCGCGCAGCGACTTATGCACCGCATAATATAACGCCGTTGCAGATGCACCAATGGTCACAACCGGAAGGCTGAACAGCACCCATAAAAGGCTTAAATAAAACGCATCCACCGCTTTGCCGACCGCCCGGAAAAGGCCATTGTCATAATTAAAAAGCTGATTCATTTTCCTGCTCCCCCATAAAAGATTCCGAAAAACCCTGATTTTGTTTACGGTTTTATCGTACCATAAGCATCCGGTTTTGTAAATAGGCCGCGGGATTCCAGCTCCCTTCGGATATGCCGGACATAATCATCCACAATATCATAGTCCGTCAGATGATACAGCGCTCTTGCCCCGGCAGTATCTTCGATTTCATTAAACACCAGTTCCCCGTTATGAAATATAAAATCCATGCCCGCCATGCCGATATCCAGCCCCTGTGCTGCACGCAAGACAAGCTCCCGCTCCCCGGAATCCAGCTCATACAGCGATACCTTCCCGCCCAGGCAGTAATTGCTGCGGAAATCCGTATCAGAGCTTCTTAAAACCGCTGCCGTAATCTGGTTTCCGACAATATACACGCGCACATCCCGGCCCGCCCGGGATGCCGCTTTCTGCATCAGATACGCATCCCGGTCTTTTGCGTGCTCCCTGTTCCAGGCTTCCCATTCCCGGCTGTCTGTAACCAGGTACACCTGCGTTCCGCCATGCCCGCTGCAGGATTTGATAACAGCCGGGTACCAGGGCGGCGCATGCCGCGTCCCGCAGACGAATGGCATAACCGGAATCTGTTTTTCCTGCATGTAACGGTATGCCTGCAGCTTGTCGTTGCCAAGCCTTGCGACGGCAGAATCATTAAAAACCGGAATTCCCATTTTTTCAAACAGCTGCGCTATCCGGTAATCCCTTGTACGGTTAATCACAAAGTCCGGCGCTTCCCCCGCAGCCAGTTTTTCTGCCTGAAGCTGCTTTCTGTGTCCGCTTCCGGATGTATCAAAAACAACCCCCCTGGCATCACACGGCCCCGGCTGCTTTCTGTGCCTGCCGGTACCGCACAGCCCCAGCGCTGCTGACAGGCGGTATTTTTCACATGCCCTGCGGTACAAATCGAT
>CAJTSV010000058.1:0-3477 GCA_910579075.1 uncultured Eubacterium sp. | reverse complement strand
TCATGGCTGTCATACAGAATCCATCCATGGACTGCTGCCCTGGGCTGAAGCTCCCTGAATTCCAGCATCATCTGCGCATCTCCTTCAGGCAGTACCCTGTAATCGCGTCTGACACATCCACGCCTGTGCAGTTTCGGATATTGACAAAATGCGCATTGGAATTGACCTCGCAAAGCAGCGGCTCCCCGTCTTCCCCGAACAGGATATCCACGCCTGCAAAATCCAGCCCGAGCACCTGCATGGCCTTTGCTGCCATGGCAAGCTGCTTTTCGTCCGGCTCGTAAGGCTCCATGCTGCCGCCATTGGTAATATTCGCCCTGAAATCGTGTGCGTTGCGCCGCTGCATCGCAGCTGCTGCCTGGTTTCCGACCATCTGGATGCGGATATCGCGCCCCCTGGAAAAGGCTGCAAATTCCTGAAACAGGCACGGGCGGTTTTTGATATCTGCAAGATACATCTTTAATTCTTCCCTGCCGGCGGCCAGATGCACCTGCTGCCCGAACGAGCCATAGCACTCCTTAACGACCATCGGATAGCCAAGCTGCTTTTCGACAGCTTCCAGAAAATCCAGCTGCGGATAACCGTCCGGCTGGAAGGTCATCGGCGCAATGACGGTTTTGGGCATGCGGATGCCGCTGCCGGAAAGCTCCAGGCAGGTACGTGCCTTGTCATCGCATATTTCAATGCTTTCCGCACAGTTAAACAGGCGCAGCCCCCGCTTTTCCAGCAGCCTTGCCAGACGCACGTCCTTATCCCAGAACAGGACAAATTCCGGCCGCCTGCCCGGAATATCCGCATAATCCCGGCTTCCCGTCACTGCAAGTACCGGCAGAAGCTGCGTATTCGTCTTTATTTCCAGCCTGCAGCCCCTGCGCGCCGCCGCCTGCACAAGGCACGCAAAAATCTCCATAAATTTCTCCGAATGGATAAAGCCATTGACCACAAGCCATGCATAGGTTTCCATTTCCTGTTTCCTCCATTTCTGGCAGCCGGATGCCTTCCCGGCTCCATTGCCGGCGGCATGGAAAAAGGCTGACGCATAAAAAGAAGCTTATGCGAAATATTGTAAAAATCTGTGTAATCAAAACAATATTTTGCATAATTTCTTCTTAACTGCGACAGCCCCTTCCTGAAATATACCATATTTACCGGTGTTGTTATCCTGCTGTTTTTCTATTTATAAATTTTCTATTTCAAAATATTTGTGCTGCTGTTTCTCTATTTTATCAATTATAAAAAAAATGAATGGTTTCCTATGAAAAATTTTCCGGAAAACTGCTCTATATAAATTTGCTGAAAAATTGTTTCTTTCTCTTTTGCATTTGTTCCTGCTACCTGGCAGCAGATTCCCACATGCCGTCTTCCTGCAGCTGTGTCCAGTCTACCTCTAAAAGCTGTTGTGTATATTCGTGGTCCCTTCCTGATTTTCTGGTTACGACTTCTATGTATTTCTGGCTTATCATTCCATCCAGTGCTGTCTTGACCCGTGTCTTCGATACACGGTTATACGATGCCACGCTGTCAATTGTTTTCCAATAGGAAGGCTTTCTGGCCGCATTTTTCTTTCTCAGGCGGTCCAGGCTGACCAGTATCAGGTCGTTGTAATGGCTGCGTTCCTGCTCCTGCCTTGGCATTTCCACATAACTGGTCGCGGCAGATTTCAGTGCATTGCTGAATGCAAACCTTACGCCATAAATAATTACTTTTTTGTCTTTTTCCTTCAGGTATTCTACAACCTTTGTAAAATGGGCGTCACCCGTAAAAAGAATATATACTTCATCATCATTTTTCCCCGCCATACTGCGATAAATCGTATCTAAAATAATTATGTCCGTAAAATCCTTGTCTACCCCTTCTTTTGTGCTTGCTGTATGAACCACATCGTCAGTCAGTGTTTTTAACTTCTCCAATTCCGTACCAATTTTTGGTTCTGAAAAATCCCCAAATATATAAAGCTTATGTATTTCATATTCCTGCTTTAATTCTTCGAGCCATTCTTCTACATTCGGCTTCATCTGAACTTTGTTGTGATACCCATAATACCAGTGCTCATAATCTACGAATACTGCTGCTTTAGGTTTACCGGAAGTCTTTTTTCGAAAAAACCCAAACATCCACTCCCCTCCTTCCTGTTCTCTCCTGACTCCCTGACTTTGCCTGCGCATATGCTGCGCAAAATAACAAACTGTTATTTTCTCTATTATAAATCATTCTTATCATTAATTGAAGCATTTTCTTTTATAATTTTCAGAAAAAGAAAAACGCCAGTTACTGTTCACACAGGACTTTGCAGTGTCTGCCCCGGGGGCATTCACTGCAAAGTCCGTAAAAAAGTATTTGCGAAGGTTACCGGTCACGGAGTGAACAGTAACATTTTTTCAGCCGCTTCCCGCACATTTTCCACGCCAAGCAGCCGGATGCCTTCCACGTTCATTCTGGCATCCAGCGACACTTTTGGCAGGATGCAGGATGTAAATCCCAGCTTGCGCGCTTCTAACACGCGCTGCCTTGCCATGCTGACTGCGCGTACTTCCCCGCTTAAGCCGACCTCGCCAAAGCAGATGGTCTTTTCATCCATGCAGCATTCCCGGTAGCTGGATATCACAGCCAGCACAATGCCAAGGTCAAGCGCCGGCTCGTTCATTTTAATGCCGCCTGCAATATTTACATAGGCATCACACTCGCCCAGCCGCATGCCGAGCCGCTTTTCCAGCACTGCCATTAAAAGGTTCACGCGGTTGGTATCTGTCCCGGCCGCCGTGCGCCTTGGAATGCCAAAGCTGCTGCGGCAGACCAGGGCCTGTACTTCCAGCAGAATCGGGCGCGTCCCTTCCACGGAGCAGGCCACGACCGAGCCGGATGCATCCTTCGGCTTGCCGCTTAACATATATTCCGACGGGTTGGCCACTTCTGCCAGTCCCTGTTCACGCATTTCAAACACGCCGATTTCATTCGTCGATCCGAACCGGTTTTTGACACAGCGCAGAATCCGGTATGCCGCATGGCGGTCGCCTTCAAAATACAGCACCGTGTCTACCATATGCTCCAGCACGCGCGGGCCTGCCACGACGCCTTCCTTCGTCACATGCCCGACAATAAAAATCGTAATTCCAAGCCCCTTTGCAAGCTGCATCAAAGAAGCCGTAGCCTCACGCACCTGGGACACGCTGCCCGGGGCAGAGGTAATATGCTCGCTGTACATCGTCTGGATGGAATCTATGACAGCCGCACGCGGCTTTTCCCTGCGCAGCACCGCGTCAATGACTTCCAGGTTCGTTTCGCACAGCAGCGTCAGGCTGTCTGTAAAGGTTCCGATACGCTGCGCACGCAGCTTTATCTGCTGCAGGGATTCTTCCCCGGAAATATAAAGCACCGGAACCCTCTGCTCACTCAGGTTCCGGCAGGCCTGCAGCAGCAGCGTGGATTTGCCGATGCCGGGATCTCCGCCGGTCAGCACAAGCGAAGCCGGCACAATGC
>CAJTSV010000057.1:19661-23911 GCA_910579075.1 uncultured Eubacterium sp. | reverse complement strand
GGGCTGCCGCACTAAGCAAAATATATACAAGATATAGTATGGAAGAATGATTTATACCAACGATATTTTGTATCATTTTTCTTAATGTGACAGCCCCTTTATATGGCTTTCTGCTCAGGATGATTCTGTAAACAGTTCTATGGCACATCGATGTTCTTTTGTTTTTCTGTCGTAATCAATCCCGGCGAGCAGGATTTCACCCGCATAGCCTTTCAGGGATTGCGGGTACTGTCTTTTTTTTATCTGTGCGATGGCAGCCTGTGCACTTTTATCCCATTTTAATTCGATGATAAGGACAGGCAGGCTTTTGTGTTCCGGCAGCGGCAGGCATACAATGTCTGCAAAGCCTTTCCCGCATGGAAATTCACGCACAGGTTTATGATAATACGAAAAAGAAGAAATCAGCGCTGTAATAACCGTGCAGGCAAGGGAATTTTCATCGTTGTATGCGATGCTGGAAACAAAATCGTTATGAATGTCCTGTATCAGTGCTGCTGCGGCTTGTTCCTCTCTGTTTAGCAGGGCTTTTAAAAATGTTTCGGAAAGTTCCAGAAACTGTGAAAGGCTGTCATTTTTATGGTTCTCCATGTAATGATAGAATACGTTCTGGATTTCTTTATCCGGCACATAGGCTTCCTTCGTATTTTTATCATATGCAAAATAGCCAAGGTGTATCAGGGCTGTTATGACTTCATCTTTGTTGACGAAGGTGCGAAGGTCGTTTTTTCCGTCCGATACATGGATGGGAATTCTGTTTCCTGCGAGCATCGCAAGGACTGCTTCGCGCAGTCCGTCAAAGTTCTGGTTTATCAGTCCGGCAATGTCCCCGTAGGTGCCTGTTTCCGTCCAGTACTGGGTAAATTCACGGCTGGAGATGGCTTTTATGACTGACAGCGGGTTGTAGATGGCTTCCCCGCCCAGACAATAACCGTTGTACCATTCTTTCATCTGTGCAAAGCCTGCCCCGGATTTTTCACAGAGGATACGGACTTCCTGCTCGGTAAAGCCGGTGCAGGCACTTAAATCACCGGGATGTATCATGGTATATTCCGTAAAATTGTTAATGGCAGACTGGCCTTTGGCACGTATCATTGGCAGGATTCCGGTAAGAAACGCAAGGCGGACGTATTCCTTTGCGTCGCTGTTTTTAAAAAGCCCGCGCAGAAATTCAATGTAACCGGCCAGTTCCAGGCTGTTTTCCGGTTCCCTGACCGGGTAGTCCCATTCATCAAAAATGATGACAGACTGGCTGCCTGTCCCTTCATAGATTTTGGCGAGAGCGTCTGCAAGAATATCATCCTGGGACACAATTTCTGGGTATTCCTGATGCAGTTCTTTTACGACGCATGTGCGGATGCGCTGTATGGGATTTTCATTCCGTTCGTGTGCAGCTTCAAACTGTGCCTGGATGTCGATAAAAATTGTGTCAAAGCGGTTAAGGCTTTCCAGAAATAACTCATCTTTCACACAGCAGAGCGGTTCAAACAGGTTCCTGGAATCTGCACCTTTGCTGAAATAAGCGACAAGCATGTCTGCTGTGACGGATTTTCCAAATCTGCGCGGCCTGCTCAGGCAGATAAATTTTTCCGTAATGTCTTTTTCCAGAAGCTGGTTAATCAGTGCCGTCTTATCGACAAAATATTTCGTTTTTGCGAATTCTGCAAATTTCCGGTTTCCTTTGTTTAAAAATCGTCCCATGCAAAACAGTCCTTTCCTCAGATGATGCCGTATGCCTATGCCTGTGTTCAGTATAGTCTATGATGCAGATATCTGCAAGGAAAAAACAGTTGACACTGTGTGCCGGATGCATTATGATAAATATGTCAAAAACTTTTGACATAATCAGTATACAGAAAGGGTGTATGGGAATGAATTCAGGGCTGATTTTTTTTGCTGCATTTATAATCACGCTGGTGCTTGAGGTTATTGGAAGCCTTGCGAACAGGCAGGAAATGGCAGTGAATCCATTTGTAAAGCTTTGTGCCATGGCGCTTATTTATTTTGCATTCCTGCTGTTTTTTCAGAAAAAGCATGGTGGCTGACCATGAAAAATGCAGTCAGGGAAAGAAGAAAGGAAATGGGGCTGTCACAGGCCGAGCTTGCAAAAAAATGCGGCGTGTCCAGGCAGACCGTCAACGCTATTGAGAATAATAAATATGACCCGACATTGTCTTTGGCATTTCATCTGGCGGGGGAATTAAGCATGACGGTGGATGAGCTTTTTTATCCTGGTTAAGTGACAGACACCAGGCGGGCTGCCTTCATTTTATTCGGAAAATAATTTTCTGGTTTTTTTTTCTGCCGGAATATGGTATTCTTTTTAGCAGAGTCTGAGAAAGAAAGCAGGTGACCCTATGGAATTTCGGCCATGCATTGATATTCACAACGGAAGGGTAAAGCAGATTGTGGGCAGCAGTCTGCGGGATGAAGGCAGTTTTGCACAGGAAAATTTTGTATCAGGGCAGGACAGCACGTTTTATGCAGGGCTGTACAGGCGTGACGGCATCCGGGGCGGGCATGTGATTTTATTAAACCCGCCGGGCTCTGAATATTATGAACAGACGAAAGAACAGGCGTTTGGAGCACTGATGGCATATCCGGGCGGGCTGCAGGCAGGGGGCGGCATTACGCCGGAAAATGCTGCGCAGTTTCTGGATGCAGGGGCAAGCCATGTCATTGTGACATCCTATGTGTTCCGGGACGGAATGATACAGTATGATAATCTGCAAAAGCTGGTACGCGAAGCCGGGAAAGAGCGGCTTGTGCTGGATTTAAGCTGCAGGAAAAAGGATGGCAGCTATTTTATCGTGACAGACCGCTGGCAGAAATTTACAAAAGAAGCCGTAACGCCGCGCCTTTTAGACGCATTATCGGAGTATGCGGACGAATTCCTGATTCACGCAGCCGATGCGGAAGGAAAGGCGAAAGGCATTGAGACGGAGCTTGTAAAGATGCTCGGGGAGTGGGGAAAGATACCGGTTACTTATGCGGGCGGCGTTGGCAGCTTCGCAGACCTTCGGGCACTGCAGGAGTATGGAAAAAACAGGCTGCATGTGACGGTCGGCAGCGCGCTGGACCTGTTTGGCGGGACAATGCCTTATCAGGAGGTGCTGGCATTTACGCGCAGGACACAGCAGGGCAGCAGTTTTGCAAGGTACCATTCAAATCATAAGGAAGGATAGGGAAGTACAGCATGGGTTATTATACGAAACAGGACATCCTGGAACTGGCAGAGGAAGAAGGCATTGAGTTTATCCGGCTTCAGTTTACAGATGTATTTGGCACTCTGAAAAATATAGCAGTCACGAAAACGCAGCTTGCAAAGGCACTGGAAAACGAGTGTATTTTTGATGGTTCTTCGATTGACGGCTTTGCGAAGGCGGAAGCATCGGATTTGTACCTGCATCCGGACCTGGACACATTTGCCATATTTCCGTGGCGTCCGCAGCAGGGAAAGGTAGCCAGGCTTATCTGTGATATTTATCATGCAGACGGCACACCGTTTGAAGGAGACCCGCGTTATATTTTAAGGAAAGCGGTAAAGGAAGCAGCTGAGATGGGCTATACATTTGAAGCAGGGCCGGAATGTGAGTTTTTCCTGTTTCACTATGACGAGGACGGGCATCCGACGACCTATACGGACGAGCAGGCGGGATTTTTTGATCTGGGCCCGGTAGATGCAGGGGAAAACGCCAGGCGCGATATGGTGCTGACTCTGGAAGAAATGGGCTATGAGGTCGAGTCATCCCACCATGAGGCTTCGCCGGGGCAGCATGAGATAGATTTAAAATATGACGAAGCGCTGCGGGCGGCAGACAATATCATGACTTTTAAGCTGGCAGTCCGCACGATTGCAAAGCGCCACGGCATGTTTGCAAGCTTTATGCCAAAGCCTGATTCAGATTCCAGCGGCTCCGGCATGCATTTAAGCCTGTCGCTGACAAAGGACGGGCGAAATATTTTTGCGGATGAGCAGGCACCAAGCGGCCTGAGCCAGGAAGCGTATTATTTTACCGGCGGGCTGTTAGCGCATATCAAGGGCATGACCGCGGTTGGAAATCCGCTGGTCAATTCGTATAAAAGGCTGGCATCGGGCAGCGAAGCGCCAAATGTCGTTGCATGGTCTTTTGCCAACCGCACGCCGCTTATCCGCATTCCGGCTGCAAGGGGCAGGGGCACGAGAATCGAGCTGCGAAGCCCGGACCCGGCAGCCAATCCTTACCTGATGCTGGCATTATGCCTTTCGGCGG
>CAJTSV010000057.1:17613-19639 GCA_910579075.1 uncultured Eubacterium sp. | reverse complement strand
ATAAAATCAGGCCGCCAAAAGCAGTCAGTGCGAATATGAATGACCTGGATGCGGCAGAATTGGAACGAAACGGAATGGAACTGCTGCCCGGGGATTTGCTGGAAGCAGTGCTGGAAATGGAAAAAGACCCGTTTGTGCTGGAAACGCTTGGCGAACATGTCAGCAGGGAATATATCCATGCAAAAAAAGCAGAGTGGGAAAAATTCTGCAGGACGGTAACAGACTGGGAGAAACGGGAATACTTATACAGAATCTAAACGGCGGGCAGTATGAATATTATCATTGTTTTTCCAAAAACAGAACAGGCAAAAAGCATGCGCGGCATCCTGCAAAAAGCCGGGTATACGGTGGATGCTGTCTGCACGAGCGGGGCACAGGCACTGCGTGCGACGGGCGGGCTGGAAAGCGGCATTGTCATCTGCCCCTGCCGGCTGCCCGATATGGCTTACAGCGAACTGCATGAGTGCCTGATGCCGCATTTTGACATGCTGCTGATTGGCACGGAAAGCCAGATAGCTGGCAGGGAAGCCGCGGATATCGCAGCGCTTTCCACGCCGCTTAAGGTGTACGAGCTGCTGCAGGCTGTGGAGCTGCTTTCCGCTGCCTGGGCACGCAGGAAGAAAAAAGAAAAAAACGAAAAAAGAAAAGCACAAAAAAAGCCGCGCTCCGTACACGAGCAGCATGCCATCACACAGGCCAAAGCCCTTTTAATGGAGCAAAACCGCCTTTCGGAAGAAGAAGCACACCGGTACCTGCAAAAGCGCAGCATGGATAACGGCACCGCGATGTACGAAACGGCCCAGATGATTATCAGCCTGATGGGGCATGGCAGGCAGCCGGAAAACAGAAGCTGCAATGAAAGGCTGTAATAAAAAGCTGCAATGGAGGAAATCATGAAATTTACAAAAATGCATGGCATCGGCAATGACTATGTCTATGTCAGTTGCCTGGAAGAAACCGTAAAAAATCCGGAAAAAACGGCAGAATTTGTCAGCGACCGCCATTTTGGGATTGGTTCGGACGGTCTGGTTTTGATAAAGCCGTCTGAAATAGCAGATTTTGAAATGGCTATGTACAATGCGGACGGTTCCCGGAGCGAAATGTGCGGGAATGCCATCCGCTGTGTGGCAAAATATGTCTATGACCGCCATTTGACAGATAAAACGCGTATCAGCATCGAAACGCTGGCCGGGATAAAATATGCAGACCTTACCATAAAAGATAAAAAAGCAGTGCTTGTGCGCGTCGATATGGGAAAACCGGAGCTTGTGCCGGAAAAAATCCCGGTCTGTTACGGGACAGCCGGAAGCACGGAAAACGGAATGCAGGACGGCACGCACAGCCGGATTGTGGACTGCCCGGTTACGGCAGGCGGCCTGGAATACCGGATGACCTGTGTCTCAATGGGAAATCCGCACTGTGTCGTATTTGTGGATGATGCGGACAGCCTGGACAGGCTGGAAATTGAAAAAACCGGGCCGCTGTTTGAGCATCATGCTTATTTTCCAAACCGCATCAATACGGAGTTTGTAACGGTGCTTGACCGCCATACCGTAAAAATGCGCGTATGGGAACGCGGTGCCGGGGAAACGCTTGCCTGCGGCACGGGAGCCTGTGCGGTGACGGCTGCCTGTGTTTTAAACGGGCGGACAGACCGGGACGTGACCGTGCAGCTTCTGGGCGGAGAGCTTTTTATTGAATGGGAGAAGGAGTCAGGGATTGTTTATATGACCGGGCCGGCACAGACCGTATTTGACGGAGAGATAGAACTGCCGTTTTAACAGGATATACAGGACATACAGGGATGAAAACAGAATAAAAGGAGACGCACACATGTACAGGATTAACACCAATTACCAGAAGCTGCCTGGCAGCTATCTGTTCAGCACCATTGCCCGAAAAATAGCTGCATTTACAGAAGCAAACCCGGACAGGCCCGTCATCCGCCTTGGCATTGGCGACGTGACCCAGCCGATTGCCCCGGCCATTATCGAAGCGATGCACAAAGCCGTGGACGATATGGCGG
>CAJTSV010000057.1:0-17603 GCA_910579075.1 uncultured Eubacterium sp. | reverse complement strand
CACATTTCACGGCTATGCCCCGGACCTTGGCTACGAATTTCTGCGCAGCGTAATTGCACAGCAGGATTATCAAAGCCGCGGGTGCAGCATCCATGCGGATGAAATTTTTATCTCGGACGGTGCCAAATCCGATTCCGGCAATATTCAGGAGCTGTTTTCCGCAGACTGCCGCATTGCCGTGACAGACCCGGTTTATCCGGTCTATGTGGATTCGAACGTTATGGCCGGAAGGTGCGGGGAATATGACCAGGAAACGCAGACCTGGAGCCGGGTTATTTATATGCCGTGCACGCGTGAGAATACATTTGTGCCGGAATTTCCAAAAGAAACGCCTGACCTTATCTATCTGTGCATTCCAAACAATCCGACCGGGACAGCCCTTACCAGAGCCCAGCTTCAGGAATGGGTAGATTATGCAAATAAAAACGGCGCGCTGATTATTTACGATGCCGCCTATGAAGCATATATTTCGCAGCCGGATGTGCCGCATTCTGTCTATGAGTGCAGCGGTGCACAGACATGCGCTATTGAAATCCGCAGCTTTTCGAAAAATGCCGGATTTACCGGAGTCCGGCTCGGGTTTACGGTTGTCCCGAAGGAGCTGTCCTGCGGGGGCGTTTCGCTGCATGATATGTGGGCAAGGCGTCATGGCACGAAATATAACGGCGCACCGTATATTATCCAGCGTGCCGGACAGGCCGTTTACTCGCAAACGGGCAGGCAGCAGCTTCAGGAACAGATTGCTTATTATATGAAAAATGCAGCCACGATTAAACAGGGGCTGCTGGATGCCGGATATGAAGCATACGGCGGAACGGATGCACCGTATATCTGGCTGAAAACGCCGGAGCAGATGAGTTCGTGGGATTTTTTTGATTATCTGCTTGAACATGCAAACGTTGCCGGCACGCCGGGTTCCGGGTTCGGCCCGAGCGGGGAAGGGTATTTCCGGCTGACAGCGTTTGGAAGCTATGAAAACACGAAAGCCGCGATTGCACGCATCAGGGCCTTATAGCAGGTGCAGCAGCTTTTCATGCAGAAGAAGTGATGTTATGTATCAGTTTGAAAAAGCAGACAGAAAGCTCTTAGGAGCACAGATTGAAGAAGAATTGATGAATTATATCCGAAGCGAGCCTCTGGAAATCGGACAGAAGCTGCCAAATGAGTTTGAACTGGCAGAAAAATTCGGTGTCGGCAGGAGCACGGTGCGCGAAGCTGTCCGGGGGCTGGCTTCCAGGGGGATTTTAGAAGTGCGCCGCGGCTCCGGGACGTATGTCAAAAGCACCCAGACGCAGGACGATGACCCGCTCGGGCTGTCCAGGCTGCAGGATAAATACAAGCTGGCGCTGGAGCTGTTTGATGTGCGCCTGATGCTTGAGCCGAAAATCGCATCCCTGGCAGCAGAGTATGCCGGCACGGAAGATAAGATACAGCTGGAAAGGCTCTGTGACGAAACGGAGCAGCTGTATCTTGGCGGAAAAAACCATATCCCAAAGGACATTGAATTTCACACCTGCATTGCACGGTGCAGCAAAAACCGCGTGGTGGAAACACTGGTTCCGGTTATCAATACCGCGGTCCTGACTTTTGCCAATCTGACGCACCGCATGCTGATGCAGGAAACGATTCAGACGCACCGGGCCATTGTAAATGCCATTACAGGCCATGACCCGGTCGGGGCAGAATGTGCCATGGTCATGCATCTGACGTATAACCGCCAGGCGCTGCTGAAACAGTGGAGAGAGCACCGGGGACAGGGAATGCCGTATGACGGAAAATAAGTTTTGGTAAAAATATACAAAAGATGAGGATAAATAAGACATATCCTCATCTTTTTTTTGTGTAAAAAAGAGAAAGAAATATAAAGTCATCGTATGTATTGACAAAAAATACCTAAAATAGTATATTTAACACATAAAACATATGACGTCTGATAAATAAGAAAAGAAAGGGGGAAAAATAAATATACATCAGATGTTTTAAAGCCGGAGCGGGGCAGGACGGAGAAGAAACGGCACAGGAAAAGGACTCTGGCATCATACATAACGGAAAATCTGGCAGGATTTCAAGCTGAAGCTTCCATCAGATTCCAAGCCTGGCATCTGCCGGAACATGAATGAAAAATCAGAATTATGGAAAAATCAGAATAAAGAAAGAGAGGAAACAAAGCATGACAGAGTTAAATCCGACACGGCTGATTATAGCGGCCATAATCGGGCTGGCCATTCTGCTGGTACTGATTATCAAATTTAAAATCCAGGCCATGATTTCCATATTAATCGGGGCTATTTCCATCGGGCTGATTGGGGGAATGCCTATCGAAGATATTGTGACCGCGGTAAATGACGGAATCGGAAACACGTTAAAGGGAATTGCATTGTTAGTAGGTCTTGGCTCGATGTTCGGCGCAATTCTGGAAATATCGGGCGGGGCACAGACACTGGCCGTCACGATGGTTAAATGGTTCGGGGACAAAAAAGCTGCCTGGGCACTTGGCATTACGGGGCTTGTCATTGCGATGCCGGTATTTTTTGATGCAGGATTGATTATCCTGATTCCGCTGGCTTTTTCGCTGGCCAAGCGGACGAACCGTTCGTCCCTGTTTTATGCCATCCCGCTGCTGGCAGGCCTGGCAGTCGGCCATGCATTTATTCCGCCGACACCGGGGCCGATTCTTGTCGCAACGATGCTCAATGTTGACCTTGGGTGGGTTATCTTAGTCGGCATATGCTGCGGCACGGTTTCGATGATTGTGGCAGGCCCGGTGTGGGGCGCCATCTGTGGAAAGAAATTCCATATCCCGGTGCCGGAGCATGTGGCAAACCAGGAAGATTTTGACGAATCCAAGCTGCCGAATTTCTGGACGATTGTCGGAATTATTTTAATACCGCTGGTGCTCATTATCCTGGATTCGGTTTCAGGCGTAGTGCCTGCATTAAGCGGCGTCCAGCCGGTGTTCGGTTTTCTGGGAGAGCCGTTTATGGCACTTTTAATCGCAACGGTCGCAGCCATGCTGATTCTTGGCATCGGGCATGGATATAATACCGAGGAGCTGGAAAAGGTCATGACAAAATCCTTAGAGCCGACCGGCCTTATCCTGTTAGTAACTGCCTGCGGCGGCGTGCTGCGTTATGTCCTGCAGTATTCCGGGCTGGGCGATGTGATTGGAAATGCGGTTGCATCGATGTCGCTGCCAATCGTTGTCCTTGCGTTTATCGTGGCAGCGCTTGTGCGTATCTGCGTCGGCTCCGCAACCGTGGCAATGACTATGGCAGCCGGAATTATCGCAGCCATTCCGGGTATTTCGGAGCTTCCGCCGCTGTATCTTGCATGCACGACAGCAGCCGTTGCAGGTGGCTCGACGGTATGCTCGCATTTTAACGATTCGGGATTCTGGCTTGTAAAATCACTGGTCGGCATGGACGAAAAAACGACGTTAAAGACATGGACAATCATGGAAACACTTGTCGGGGGAACCGGTTTTGTGGTAGCATTTATCATATCACTGTTTGCATAAACGGAAATCAAAAGCAGAATGGGAAGGGAGAAAAAGAATGAAAGAATTAAAAAGCCAGGAAATGCGTAGGCAGGCACCGGAGCTGGACCCGCTGCGTATCGGAACCGGATGGAAGCCGCAGGACCTGGAAAAGCCGCAGGTTATCATTGAAAGCACCTATGGGGACAGCCATCCGGGCAGCGGGCATCTGAATCTGCTGGTGGAAGAAGTACGCAAAGGGACGCTTGAAGCAGGCGGGTATGGCGCGCGGTATTTCTGCACGGATATCTGCGACGGGGAGAGCCAGGGGACAGACGGCATTAATTTCAGCCTTGTCAGCCGCGAAATGATTGCAAATATGATTGAAATCCACGCAAATGCAACCCCGTTTGACGCCGGCGTTTATTTATCCAGCTGTGACAAAGGCTTGCCGGGCAACCTGATGGCACTTTGCCGCGTCAATATCCCGGCCATTGTCGTGCCGGGCGGTACGATGAACGCAGGGCCGGATATGCTGACGTTAGAGCAGCTGGGCATGTACAGCGCGAAATTTCAGCGGGGCGAAATCGACGAGGAAAAGCTGAACTGGGCAAAACACAATGCCTGTCCAAGCTGCGGCGCCTGCTCTTTTATCGGCACGGCTTCCACCATGCAGATTATGGCAGAAGCACTCGGGCTGGCGCTGCCGGGCAGTGCACTGATGCCTGCCACAAGCCCGGACCTTCTGGCATTTGCAAAAGAAGCAGGAAAGCAGGCCGTAAAGCTTGCTTATATGGAACATATGCGTCCGGGCGATATTGTGACGATGGACAGCTTTGAAAATGCGATTTTAGTCCACGCAGCTGTATCGGGCAGCACAAACTGCCTGCTGCACCTTCCGGCCATTGCGCATGAGCTTGGCATTGAGATTACCGGGGACACGTTTGACCGCCTGCACCGCAATGCCAGGTATCTTCTGGATGTGCGTCCTTCCGGGCGCTGGCCGGCAGAGTGCTTTTATTATGCGGGCGGGGTGCCTGCGATTATGGAAGAAATCCGCGGCTGCCTGCATCTGGATGTCATGACCGTGACCGGAAAGACACTTGGCGAAAACCTGGATGAATTAAAACAGAACGGATTTTATGAGCGCTGTGAAAAATGGCTGCAGGAATTTAATAAACGCTACGGATGCCAGATTACAAAAGAAGATATTATACGCCCGTATGACAGGGCTATCGGCACGGACGGCAGCATTGCCATCCTGCGCGGCAACCTTGCGCCGGAAGGGGCGGTCATCAAGCATACGGCATGCCCGAAGGAAATGTTCCATGCCGTGCTGCGGGCAAGGCCGTTTGACAGTGAGGAAGAATGCCTGGACGCTGTATTAAAGCATCAGGTGCAGAAAGGCGATGCGGTCTTTATCCGCTATGAAGGGCCAAAAGGCAGCGGCATGCCGGAGATGTTTTATACTTCCGAAGCAATCAGCAGCGATAAGGAGCTTGGCCGCAGCATTGCACTTATTACCGACGGACGGTTTTCCGGTGCATCCACAGGCCCGGTTATCGGCCACTGCAGCCCGGAAGCGGCAGACGGCGGCCCGATTGCGCTGGTGGAGGAAGGCGACCTGATTGAAATCGACGTTATGGGGCGCAGCCTGAACATTATCGGCATACATGGGGAGAAAAAGACGCCGGAAGAAATCGACGCCGTGTTAAAAGAACGCCGGCGTGCATGGAAAGCCAGGGATTCACGCTATAAGAGCGGGGCGCTGCGCCTGTTTCGGGAACATGCAGTCAGCCCGATGAAGGGGGCATACCTGGCCTATCACGACGAAACAGAAAAATAAATAAGACAGCTGTCAGAAAAAGAAGCCGGGAACGGCTTCTTTTTTTGAAAAGCCAATAGCAGCCAGCAATCCATCCGCTTACCGGCCATCGTTCGCCCTCCTGGCCTGATATATGAAAATATGTTCATTTAGATACGAAAAAGCCAGCCAGCACTTTGCTGCATGCTTCTAAGTACATAACCCAAAGCACAAATCCATTGATTTCGCAGCCAGCCCATGTTAAAATAGGAAGGTACGAATCTGGAAGAAAAATGTAAAGGTGTATGTATGAAAACAAGGAATAAGCAGTTAAAGCCGGCTCTGATGATTATTCTGACGGGAATCCTGACAGCAGCAGGAATCTATTCTTATATCAGCAGCCTTAAAAACGCACTCTGGGGCCATGCGGTGACAGAGATTCTGGAAATTACGACCCAGGCCAGCCATGCATTTGAAGTTTACATTGAAAAAGACATGCAGATACTGTCAAGAATCGTGCTGCATCTGCAAAAAGAGCGCTCAGGCAGTGAAAAAGAAATTTGTGAAATTATTGATGCGTTTGAGTCACCGGGCATTGCTTTTACCGTGACAGAGCCTGGCAGGGGAACGATGTATGCCGGTACAGATAAGGGCAGCAGGAAGCTTGCAAAACAGGAGCAGCAGCTGTATGAATCGTTTGAAGGCAGAAAATTCCGCGAGCCTTATCTGGATGAATATACCGGACAGGAAGTAATCGGTGGCTGTGAACAGTTCCAGTTTGCAGACGGAACAGCAGGAATTGTGCAGGTCAAGCGGGATATAACCCTGGTAGAGGAAGATTTTATGCTTTCGTTTTATGATGACTGCGGCTATTCTTACCTGGTGAATGAAAAGGGAGATATTCTGGTGCGTTCTTCCGGCAAGGAAAAGAGCATGGATTTAAAAAATATCCTGGATGCAGCCGTGATACCGGATGGCAGCCAGAAAGAGGCTCGGGTATCAGAAGATGAGCTTACAAAGAAAAAAGAAGGCATCCTGCATCTGGAATTTCAGGGTGAAAAAAGCATTTTTGCATTTACGCCGATAAAGGGGTCTGACTGGTATCTGATTGCCGTTGTGCCGGACCAGTCTGTCATGGACCAGACCGATGATATTTTGAAAACCTCGCAGATATATGCCATCCTGCTTGCGGCCGTTGTGCTTGCGGCGGGAATAATCCTTTTTATGAGGTTTCAGTGGCATAAAAAGATTATGGAAAAAGAAGACGATGTCCGCTACCGTGAACAGCTGTTTGATATTCTGGCAAATAATACGAATGATGTGTTTTTAATGATGAAAACCGATGATTATGCCATAGAATATGTAAGCCCTAATATCGAACGCGTGCTGGGCGTGACCCAGGAAGAAGCCAGGGGAAATATCAGGGTGCTGGCAAGAAAGCGCAGGGAAAAGGAAGAATACGAATCCGTAAGAAACCTGAAAACAGGCCAGAGTGCCGTATATGAAGGGGAACGGATTCATAAAAAGACCGGGGAGGCCAAGTGGTTTCTGGAAACGGTTTATAAAACATCTGTCCATAATTCCGAGCGGCTTGTCTGTGTGTTATCCGACCGGACACAGGAGCGGCGCAGCGAGCAGGCGCTGACAGATGCACTGGAAAGTGCCAAATCAGCCAATGAGTCCAAAAGCATTTTTCTGAGCAATATGAGCCATGATATCCGTACCCCGATGAATGCGATTACCGGATTTTCCATGCTGCTGCAGCGCGATGCGGAAAATACGGAGAAGGTGCGGGAGTACACGCGCAAGATTACCGCATCCAGCCAGCACCTGCTGGGCCTGATTAACGATGTGCTGGATATGAGCAAGATTGAGAGCGGAAAGACGACGCTGAATATTTCGGAAATCAGCCTTGCACAATTGATTGATGAGCTTGGCGCGATGATGCAGATTCAGGCGAAAGCAAAGCACCAGGAATTTAAAATCCATGTATATGATGTATGCAGCGAGATGATTTTAGGCGACCGGCTCAGGATTAACCAGATACTGATTAATATTTTGTCGAATGCGTTAAAATATACGCCGGAAAACGGCACGATTGAAATGACCGTCCGCCAGCTGCAGCAGCATTCCAAGAATTATGCGCATTTCCGGTTTGTCATAAAAGACAACGGGATTGGCATGTCCGAGGAGTACTTAAAGACGATTTTTCACCCGTTCAGCCGGGAAGAAACAAAAAAGACGCAGGGCATCCAGGGCACAGGGCTTGGCATGGCCATTACCAAAAACCTGGTTGACCTGATGGGCGGTACCCTGGAAGTAGAAAGCACGCTTGGAGAAGGAAGCACTTTTGTGCTTGATCTGGAGCTTCGCATCCAGGAGCAGGATATCGACCCGGATTTCTGGATAAACCACAGCGTGTCCAGGCTGCTTGTGGCTGATGACGACGAGGACATCTGCTGCGGAATCAAAAGGGCCATGGCAGATACCGGTGTGGATATCGAGTATGCGCTGGGCGGACAGCCTGCGGTTGAGATGACAAGGCAGGCGCAGGAGAGCGGGGCTGGCTATGACCTTGTGCTGATAGACTGGCAGATGCCGGATATCAGCGGGATTGAAACGGCAAGACGGATTCGAAGGATTGTGCCGTCGAATGTCCCGATTATGATTCTGACGGCTTATGATATCAGCAGCATTGAGGAAGAAGGAATTGCTGCGGGCGTGGACGGATTTTTACAGAAGCCGTTTTTCCTGAGCAATTTCAGGATTATTGTAGACAGCCTGAAAGGGAAGCGCCAGGCACAGCCTGCGAAAGAAAAGGACGTGCAGGAAAACGGACTGGATGACGCAATGAAAGGGCTGCATATACTGGCAGCGGAGGATGTGGAGCTGAATGCAGAGATTTTAATGGAGCTGCTGAAAATGGCGGGAGCGGACTGTGAGTGGGCAGTCAATGGGCAGGAAGCGCTGCGCCTGTTTGAGAAATCCGAGCCAGGCACTTATGATTTGATTCTGATGGACGTGCAGATGCCGGTTATGAACGGGTATGAGGCAACAAAGGCAATCCGCGCGTGCGCACATCCGCAGGCTCAAACCGTGCCGGTTGTTGCGATGACAGCCAACACCTTTTCAGAGGATGTGAAAGAAGCGCTGGATGCCGGAATGAATGCGCATGTGGGCAAGCCGATTGATATGGAACAGCTGAAACAGGCCGTGGCACAGGTGATGGATTCTGCAGCCGGACACGAAAGCATGTGAAGGCATGGAAATTGCAGCAGCTGTAATAAACAGAATCGATAGATGAATAGAATAGACAGAATAGACAGAATGAGAAAAGCAGAAGTTAATAATTTGCAGAAGTTTATATTTACAGATGTTTATATTTATAGAAGGGAAGCATGCAAATGAGAATCAGGAAGGCGCAGGAAACAGACATGCCAGGCATAGACCGCCTGCTGGAGCAGGTGCTGGCGCTACACCATCAGGGCCGCCCGGATTTATTCCGGGCAGGCAGGTGTAGGAAATATACGGATGAACAGCTGCGGGAGATTCTGCAGAATGAGCAGACCCCGGTTTTTGTTGCCACAGGAGACATGGACGAGGTGCAGGGCTATGCGTTCTGCCAGTTCTGCCAGCACCTGGATGACAATATCCTGACGGATATCAAAACACTGTATATTGATGACCTGTGCGTGGATGAAACCATCCGCGGACAGCATATCGGAAAACAGCTTTACGAAGCGGTTTTGGATTTTGCCCGGGAAAACGGCTGTTATAATGTCACACTGAATGTATGGGCCTGCAATGAACCGGCCATGCGTTTTTATGAAGCATGCGGGATGAAGCCGCAGAAAACCGGGATGGAGATTATCCTGTAAGATAAAACATAAAAAAGATACAAAATAAAAAAGATATAAAAATATCAGGCAGCAGAAAGCACATGCGTATTTCTGCTGCCTGATATTATAACAGGCTGGCCTGTGTTATTTTTTTAAAGCGGCACGCTTGCGCATGGTCGTGGTCCAGAATCCGCTTGCGGATGCGCAGGCTTTCCGGCGTGACTTCCAAAAGCTCGTCTGTGTCAATAAAATCCAGCGCCTGTTCCAGGCTTAAAATGCGTGGCGGTGTCAGTGTAAGCGCTTCATCGGCACTGGAAGAACGGGTGTTGGTCAGGTGCTTTTTCTTGCAGACATTCAGTTCAATGTCTTCGGTTTTGGAGCACTGGCCTACGACCATGCCGGCGTATACCTTTTCCCCGGCCCCGATAAACAGCTGGCCGCGCTCCTGGGCGCTGAACAGCCCGTATGCAACCGAAACGCCGGATTCGAAAGCGATTAAGGAGCCCTGCTTGCGGTACTGGATATCGCCGCGGTATGCATCATAGCCGTCAAAAATCGTGTTGATAATGCCGTTGCCCTTGGTATCGGTCAGGAAATCGCCACGGTAGCCAATCAGGCCCCTGGACGGGATGCGGAATTCGATGCGCGTGTAGCCTCCTGCAATCGAATGCATGTTCTGCATTTCCCCTTTGCGCTGGCACAGCTTGTCGATAACGGCACCGGTAAATTCGTCCGGGACATCTACATAGGCAGTTTCCATTGGTTCTGTTTTTTTGCCGTTTTCATCGGTTTTATACAAAACCTCGGCCTTGCTGACCGCAAACTCGTAGCCTTCCCTGCGCATGTTTTCGATTAAAACCGATAAATGCAGCTCGCCGCGTCCCGATACTTTAAAGGAATCGGTATCTTCGGTTTCTTCCACGCGCAGGCTGATGTCGGTATTCAGCTCGCGGAACAGCCGGTCGCGCAGGTGGCGGGACGTGATGTATTTGCCTTCCTGTCCGGCCAGCGGGGAATCGTTTACGATAAAATTCATCGAAATGGTCGGTTCGGAAATTTTCTGGAACGGGATTGCCTGCGGGTTTTCCGGCGCGCAGATGGTATCGCCGATATGGATGTCCGCAATGCCCGAAACAGCGACAATGGAGCCGATGCCGGCTTCCTTTACATCGATTTTGTTCAGGCCGTCAAATTCGTACAGCTTGCTGATTTTGACCTTTTTCAGCTTGTCCGGGTCGTGATGGTTGACAACGACGGCTTCCTGGTTGATTTTCAAAGAACCGTTGTCCACCTTGCCGATGCCGATGCGCCCGACATATTCGTTGTAGTCAATCGTGCTGATTAACACCTGTGTACAGGCATCCGGGTCGCCCTGCGGGGCAGGAATATAGCTGATAATCGTTTCAAACAGTGCCGTCATATCCTTTTTTTCGTCGTTCATGTCCGTGACAGCATAACCGTCGCGGGCTGACGCATAAATAAACGGACAGTCCAGCTGCTCGTCGGAAGCGTCCAGGTCCATAAACAGCTCAAGCACCTCGTCGATGACCTCGTCCGGGCGTGCTTCCGGGCGGTCGATTTTATTAATGCAGACAATGACCGGCAGGTCCAGCTCGAGCGCTTTCATAAGCACGAATTTTGTCTGCGGCATGGCACCTTCAAAAGCGTCGACAACAAGCACGACACCATTTACCATTTTCAGCACGCGTTCGACCTCGCCGCCAAAATCGGCGTGTCCCGGCGTATCGATAATGTTGATTTTGACATCTTTATAAAAAACGGCTGTGTTTTTGGATAAAATCGTGATGCCGCGCTCGCGTTCAATGTCATTGGAGTCCATGACACGCTCCTGTACTTCCTGGTTTGCGCGGAAAACGCCGCTTTGCTTGAGCAGCTCATCTACGAGCGTGGTTTTTCCATGGTCGACATGGGCAATAATTGCAATATTACGGACATTGTCTCTTGTGATTTTCATAGTTTGAACCTTCTTTCCTGTTTCCGTGCGGCACAAGCCTGTTACAGTGTGCATTTTTATCATAAACTGTGACAAAAAAACGCCGCTAAACTGATTTTATTATGAAATGTAACCAAAATTACACGTTTCATACAATTAGCAGGTGACTGTTTGGCAATTATCTATTATAATATACATAGCATGATTCCTCGCCCATTTTATCACATTTCAGGACCAGTGCAAGAATTTTTGACACAAACGGCTCATTTTAGGCGATATGACAAAAAAACAGATGGGAATGAAGCGAAATATAGAAAAGATTTTCGAATTTTATGGAAACAGCAGGTTGTCGACATGAAATGAGGAGTTTTTCAGCACCATCATGGTAAATTCTGTCTTGTCAAAATGCAGACATGGTGTTATGATTCCCGGTACAGGCAGCAGAATTTTTAAATACGGTACCAGGAGGCAGCCGCATGCGTTCGGGTTCTAAATGCGGCGGGCGAAGAATACAATAGTAGCAGCTAAAATCAGTCCGGCATGCAGGGCTGAAGATAGTACCGCCTGGCAGTCGAAGGAAACAGTATCAGCCAGCTGTCACGTTTGAAAAGAGGAAGGAGAAATAAATTCATGGCAGATAAAATATTTGAAAACAATCAGGTAACTATAGCGGGCAAAATCGTTTCCGGTTTTGAGTTCAGCCACGAGGTATATGGCGAAGGCTTTTATATGGTGGATGTATCGGTGAACCGTCTGAGCAATTTCGTGGACTACATTCCGGTTATGATTTCGGAGCGCCTGCTTGACACGACACGCAATTACATAGGGCAGTACATCTATGTGACCGGGCAGTTCCGTTCTTATAACCGCCATGAGGAAAAGAAAAACCGGCTGGTGCTGTCGGTTTTTGCAAGGGAGCTGGAATTTATGGAGCAGGAAGAAGAAGATGTCAAGAGCAACCAGATTTTCCTGGACGGCTATATCTGCAAGGAGCCGATTTACCGGAAAACCCCGCTCGGACGCGAAATAGCAGACTTGCTGATTGCTGTCAACCGCTCATATGGCAAATCTGACTATATTCCGTGCATCTGCTGGGGCAGGAATGCCCGTTTTGCTTCGAGCTTTACCGTAGGCTCCCATGTACAGATATGGGGTAGGATACAGAGCCGTGAATATGTAAAGAAGCTCAATGAGCTGGAAACTGAGAAACGAGTTGCCTACGAGGTGTCGGTCAGCAAGATTGAATACCTGGAAGATAAGGAGTTTTAAAAGTTTACAAACAATTTGCATTTTGGACGCAGGTGTGGTATCTTAAAGAAATCTGAAACAGTTGGAGAACAGAAATGTTCCAAAGGAGGATATTATGGAATCAGGCAATGTTCAGATTTATTATGGAGATGGCCGCGGGAAATCGACTGCTGCACTCGGTTACGCACTGCAGGCTGCAAGTGCAGGGAAGAATGTGTTTGTTATCCAGTTTTTAAAAGGAAGGATGGCTGCGGAATCAGCGTTTCTGCAACGGCTTGAGCCGGAAATCAAGGTTTTTCATTTTGAAAAAACGGACGAACGCTATGAGCAGCTGAGTGAACAGGAGAAAACAGAAGAAAACCGCAACCTCAGAAACGGCGTGAGTTTTGCCAGGAAGGTACTGCTGAATGATGAATGCAGCCTGCTTGTCCTGGATGAGCTGCTGGGAGTCATTGACAACGGGGTCGTGACAAGGGAAGATATGGAAGCATTGTTTCAGGCGAAAGCAGAGGAGACGGAAATCGTGGTAACAGGACGGACACTGCCTGAATACATGCGTGCCATGGCAGACGAGGTATACCGGATACAGCCGGAAAAAAGCTGAAAATAGCCAGAGCTGTTTCGCTTAAGACTTCGTAACAGTTTTGCCAGAGGATGGGCTGTTACGGAAATTCCGGCTTGCTGGTTGACATATGCTGCCAATCGTGCTATAGTCAGTTTATCAGGGTGATTTACCAGGGCAGAGGGAGCATTGCAGAATCAGGTTCTGCAGCCTGGCAGCCTGAAAACTGGAAAACAAAACGGAACCACGAATGAAAAACTGAATAAGATGGATAGAGGTTGCGTGATTCATAAGTAGCATACCGGATGTGGCAGGCACAGGAGAAGATATGTGAAAGGGGAGAACGCCGAAAGGGCCGCAGTCCTGTCTGGGGTTCTTGGGCATGGAATGAACAGTTCCATGACTGTCATCTGGATGCAAGAAAAAAAGATGGGGCGCTATCAGTTCACGGCCTGAGATTCAGGAGTTCAAAACCTGTGAAGGCCAGGGTGGATAATCAGAAATTCAGGATAGGAAATCTGCAAGCCGGCTCATTTGAGCCGGCTTGTACTGGCTTTCTGGATTTTTCAGCCAATTACAGTCAGCAGAAATAGGAGGAATGAATGATATGGCTATTTTTAAAGGTGCAGGTGTTGCAATCGTCACGCCTATGAAGGAAAACCTGGAAGTAAATTATGACAAACTGGAAGAACTCGTGCAGGAACAGATAAAGGGCGGCACGGATGCGATTATCATTACGGGCACAACCGGGGAAGCTTCCACGATGACAGAGGAGGAGCATCTGGACGTTATCCGTGCCTGTGTGGATTTCACAAAGCACCAGGTGCCTGTCATTGCAGGAACCGGATCGAACTGTACGAAGACAGCGGTATATCTGTCACAGGAAGCAGAAAAAGCAGGAGCTGACGCTCTTTTGGTCGTGACGCCGTATTATAATAAGGCTACGCAGCAGGGGCTTATTACACACTATACGCAGATTGCTGAAGCGGTAAAGCTGCCGCTTATTTTATACAACGTGCCTGGCAGGACCGGCTGCAACCTGATGCCGGAAACAGTGGCACATCTTTATAAGCATGTGGAAAACATTGCGGGCTTAAAAGAAGCAACCGGAAATATAACGCAGGCATCCAGGACGATGGATCTGACAGACGGAAAAATCGATATGTATTCCGGGGAAGATGCCGTTATCCTGCCACTGCTTTCAATAGGGGCGCTCGGGGTGATTTCGGTATGGTCGAATGTCGCGCCTTTCGACGTGCATCAGCTGTGCCAGAGCTTCTTTGACGGAGACCTGGAAACAGCCCGCCGGATTCAGAGAAAAGGGCTTGCGCTGATTGACGCGCTGTTTAGCGAGGTCAGCCCGATTCCGGTCAAGAAGGCCATGAACCTGATGGGAAAAAATGTCGGCCCGCTCCGTGCACCGCTCTGCGAAATGAGCGAGGCAGGCACGAAGAAGCTGGCGGAAGCTTTGAAGGCTTATGGAATTCTCTGAAAACCGGAAAATATTTCAGACAGCACAAAATCATGCATGATTCAGCATAAATGTGCACATATTATAACCGCAGGCAGAAACGTTTTGCGGTGAGATACATAAGATGGAGGAAAAAAACATGGTAAAAGCAATTCTGCATGGATGCAATGGAAAAATGGGCCGGACAGTGACCCAGATGATAGCAGAGGATGACGGGATAGAAATTGCAGCCGGCATTGATTTATATGACGGCGTGCAGAATTCTTATCCGGTCTTTCAAAATATTGCAGACTGTGATGTGCAGGCAGATGTTATCATTGATTTTGCAAACGCATCCGCAGCAGATGCACTGTTAGAATACAGCAGCAGCCGCGGCGTGCCGGTGGTGCTCTGTTCAACCGGGTTATCCGATGCGCAGCTTAGGAAGGTACAGGAAACGGCAGGAAAGGCGGCGGTTTTGAAGTCCGCGAACATGTCCCTTGGCATCAATATGCTGCTGGAACTTTTGAAAAATGCTGTCCGGGTGCTGGCTCCGGCCGGATTCGACATCGAAATTGTAGAAAAGCACCATAACCAGAAGCTGGATGCGCCAAGCGGCACGGCGCTGGCGCTGGCAGATTCCATGAATGAAGCACTGGAAGGGATTTCCGGGACAGCATATGATTATAATTATGACCGCAGCGTGCGCAGGCAGAAGCGGGACAAAAACGAAATCG
Organism: uncultured Eubacterium sp.; assembly: GCA_910579075.1. Taxonomy (GTDB): domain Bacteria; phylum Bacillota; class Clostridia; order Lachnospirales; family Lachnospiraceae; genus Eubacterium_J. Next base: position 2,534 of record CAJTSV010000057.1, on the reverse strand, counting down.
GCATTTCGTCTGTCAGGGGAGGCAATATTGTCGGGGAGCACGAAGTGATTTTTGCGGGCACGGATGAAGTCATTACATTTCAGCATACGGCTTTTTCCAAGGCGGTCTTTGCAAAAGGCGCCGTGGAAGCAGCGAAGTTCCTGGCCAAAAAACAGCCGGGAATGTATGATATGGCAGATGTGGCTGCGGCAGGACAGCAGGCTTAAAGCAGCCGTATGTAATTTATTCTTTCAGATTTGATTTTTAATTTGGGATAGGGGCTGTCGCATTAAGAAAAATGATACAAGATATAGCTGGTACAAAGGATTCTTCGAAACGATATCTTGTATATGTTTTGCTTAGTGCGGCAGCCCCTTTTTTTGCGTGTATTTCGTCTGGATGCTACAGCAGGCTGATGCCGTGTTCCATGCATTGTTTTGCCATATCCGGCTTCCAGATAGAGCACTGCACTTCCCCGATATGCGCCTTGCGCAGGAAAAACATGCAGATGCGGGACTGTCCGATGCCGCCGCCAATGGTATATGGCAGCTCCCCGTTTAAAACCGCCTTCTGGAACGGAAGGCTGGCACGCTGTGGGCATCCGGCCTTTTCCAGCTGGCTGGCAAGGGCTGTCTCATCCACACGGATGCCCATGGAAGAAAGCTCCAGCGCAATGTCAAGTACCGGGTAATATACTAAAATATCGGCATTCAGTGCCCAGTCATCATAATCCGGCGCACGGCCGTCGTGTTTTTCGCCATTGGAAAGCGTATCTCCAATCTGCATCAGGCAGACAGCGCCTTTTTCCTTTGTAATAAAATATTCCCGTTCCTTCGGCGTGCTGTCCGGGTACATGTCTGCAAGCTGCTGCGTTGTCAGGAAGAAAATATCATGCGGCAGTATTTCCTCGATATAGTCATACTGGACAGCCATGTATTTTTCGGTTTTGCGCAGCGTCCGGTAGACCATTTTTACGGTGTTTTGCAGGTAATCCAGTGTCCGCTGTTCTTTGGTAATGATTTTTTCCCAGTCCCACTGGTCTACGAATATAGAATGAATATTGTCGGTATCTTCGTCCCGGCGGATGGCATTCATATCGGTATAGAGCCCTTCTCCGGCAGAAAAACCGTATTTATGCAGTGCGAAGCGCTTCCATTTTGCGAGCGAGTGCACGACCTCTGCATTCTGGCCGTTTTGTTCCTTAATATCAAAAGAAACCGGGCGCTCTACGCCGTTTAGGTTGTCATTCAGGCCCGATTCCGGCGTAACGAACAGCGGCGCGGAAACGCGCGAGAGGTTCAGTGACAGTGACAGCAGGTTCTGGAAAAAATCTTTGACCGTTTTGATGGCAATCTGCGTATCGTGCAGGTTCAGCTGCGAACGGTAGTTTTTTGGGATAATCAATTGCTCCATATTAAATCCTCGCTTTTTTTGAAATGATTACAGTGTCTACGGTATCAAATGTATCATAACCGGGAAGGGATTGCAAGGTATTTTCTGGTATTATGCCTGTACGCAGAATACCAGATACCCTTCCTTTGTCCGGTACAGAAAGCTGGCCAGCGGGCTTTCGTTCTGGAATAGTTTCATTGCAATTTCAGCGGTTATCATATTTTCTTTTTGAAGCCTGCAGGAATCTGCATATGCAAAATGCTGTGCCAGTTTACTCATGACAGACTGCGCCAGGTGGCGCATGCAGCTGAGTGCCATTTTATTGACCTTTGGCACACGCGTGCCCATCATTTCGCTGACAGCAGCAAGTATCAGGCTGTCTTCAAATCCGAGGTATGCCCGGATGGGCTTTCCTTTTTCGGACTGATAAATAAGGCGGCAGAAAACCATGTTTCCGACAGGCTCTCCATGGTAGTGCGTGCTGGCGGTTTCTGCTTCCAGGCCGAGCGTCGTATGTATAATCTGGCTGGCTGCATGCATAAGCGCAGCAATTTCATCTTCCGGGCGGCTGGACAGCTGCGGGCCTGTGGCAGGCACGCTGCCGGTTATGGCACGGTCTTCATTCATAATATGCTGGGTCAGCCACGCCATGCAGATGCCCATAAAGTGCTGCACGGATTCCACGGAATAATCTGTTTCCAGTACTTCCTTTTCCAGGACAGGCAGGGTATTGTCCCGCAGGTTGTCATGCAGCTGCTTGTGTATTTCATACCTGGCGTAGCCGATAGAGCGCATATAGGCTTCTTCTTCGGAAAAATGCTGTAACGTGTAGTTTTTGAAATATTTGATGCCTTCTTCGCAGAGCAGCTTGTAATTGTCCGGATTTTCATGCAGCTTTGCCATTCTGCGCATTATGGAAAATAATTTTCTGTGTGCGCTGTCCAGGGCTTCCACGCCGAGGTTCAGCCGGTCGTTCCATTTCATGACAGTCATAATGAAGGTTCCTTTCCTGTGGGTTGTAATATTTTTGTAAATCTGTAAATTCTTTGTATATTATAATGGAAATGCGGGGGTTTGTCTATGATTTTGGGTGGAGATGTTTTTAGGATGGGGGAGTGGCTGCGCGGACGCCGGAAGTGGCTGTGTGGACGGCAGAAGTGGCT
>CAJTSV010000056.1:5500-24182 GCA_910579075.1 uncultured Eubacterium sp. | reverse complement strand
CGGCGCAATCGAAACGTAAATCTGTCCCCCGCGCACCTGTTCCCTGATTTCTGCAATCACCTGCGCATAATACTGCGGCTTGACCGCCAGAAAAATAATATCCGAAAATGCAGCCACATCCTGATTCGAAGCAGCCAGCCTGATTTTCAGTTTCTGCCTGATTTTATCCCTGGTCGCGCTGCTGACTGCTGAGGCCGTCAGTTCTTCCGGTTTCAGTATTCCTGCCTTCAAAATGCCGTTTAGCATCGCTGCTGCCATATTTCCGCATCCGATAAATCCTATTTTCATGCTGGATTCCTCCTTTATCCTGATTTCCTGATATTCTGATTTCCTGGCGCTTTCTGCCGCACCCCAAAACATGTTTGAAAAATGCTTTTCTTAAGATGTGCTTCACAAATTGCGAAAATAATTTTTCAATCACGTACTGGCATGTGCCTGCGCTTCTGTATTTATATTACCTTATTCTGGCAGAAAAAGAAAGAGTGCATTTGCAAATTTTGTTAAATATTTAACACAGGTGCTGCATCCGATACAAAATCCCGGGCTGAACTGTTACCATAACATTCCACTTCTCAAAATGCAGCATTGATTTCCCGCCCTGTCTCGTGTATAATCGAATATAATTTTCAGACACCCTGTCCGCATTATGGGAGGTATTCATGTATTCGATATGCACACTCTTTATCTGGTTTATCCTGTACAGCATCGCCGGCTGGATTTATGAAACCATATACTGCAGCATTACGAAGCTGGAATGGGACAGCCGCGGCATGCTGATTGGCCCGTACTGCCCGATTTACGGGGCCGGGGCCGTGCTGGACGTGCTGATATGCAGCAGGCTGCCCAGCGCATGGGCCGTATTTTTTGCATGCATGGCCGGGTCTGCCGTTTTGGAATACACGACCTCATATGTGACAGAGCGCCTGTTCCATGCCATCTGGTGGGATTACAGCAGCCTGCCCCTGAATCTGCACGGACGCATCTGCCTGTTTTGTTCCATTGGCTTCGGGTTTGCCGGGCTGCTTGTCTTATACGGGCTTCATCCATACGTCTCGCGCCTGACTGCCCCGCTGCCGCACAATGCCATAGAACTGGCTTCCCTGCTGCTTATGGCGGTGTTTGCAGCTGACTGCGCCCTGACTGCGGATTCCCTGGCCCAGATTAATGCCAGGCTGGAAGCTGCCGTACAGGCTATCGATGCGCAGATATCGGAAAAATACAATGCATGGATTGAGAATACAAAGCAAAATCTTTCAGAAGGCATTCACAGCCTCAAAGACCGGATTTCCCTTGAAGAATTCCGGGAACACCGTATAACGGAAGAAGTAAAGAAAACCATTTCCACCATGAACTGGGCACAGATACGCGTGCTGCGCTCGTCGGTTACGTTTCCGCGTACCGCCTACAGCGAGCTTGGCAGGCGCGTAAAACATGCGCTTTCTTTTAACCGGAACCGGAAAAAGCAGAAAGGAGACGCCCATGAAACTGACACCCCTTGAAAACCAGCTGATTCAAAAGCACCTGCACGGACTGGCGGACACGCCGGAAGCTGCCCGCATGAAACAGTATATCCAGCACGGCAGGGTTTCCACCTACGACCATGTCATCAGTGTTGCCCGCCTGAGCCTTCTTATCAACCACAGGCTGCACCTTGGCGCCTGCGACAGAGAGCTGGTGCGCGGTGCATTCCTGCATGACTTTTATTTGTATGACTGGCACAAAAACGGCTATGCCGGACGCCTGCACGGGCTGCATCATCCGGCTGCCGCATTAAAAAATGCTTCCATGCGTTATTCCCTCACACCATGCGAAAGCAACATTATTGAAAGCCACATGTGGCCGCTTACCCTGTTCCACATTCCAAGATGCCGCGCTGCCGCTATCGTATGCCTGGCAGACAAAATCTGTTCTTCCTTTGAAGTCCTTGCCCGGACGAACAGCTTTTCCTGCTAAATCCCCTGCTCAGACTGTGACCCGGAACAGGCAGCCCCGGCCTGCCGGTATTTCCACAGCCAGCATATTTTCGCGGATTTCCAGCTCCTTACACCCGGACAAATCAAGGCTTTTTGCAGGCTCCTTTTCCCATTCAATCCTTGCATCCAGCACATTCACCGCATGGCTTGCAGCTATCGGAAGCGGTATTTCCAGCTTTACCGGCTCATCCTCACGGTTGACAGCTGTAATGAGCGCCGACTTGCGCAGTACCCTGCCAAACGCAAACTGCTGCTGGGTTAACAGCAGCTGCTGGTAAAATCCGAACGACAGCTCCGGAAACTGCTGGTTTGCCCTGCCAAGCAGGCAGTGCAGGCATGTAATTTCATCCCATATATAGGAATATTTATAATCCGCCAGTTCCAGGCAGCCGGCCATATCATCTGCTGTTTTCATCCGGCTTGTGGAAAATTCCGAGCCGCAGTATAAGGACGGGATTCCATAAGCCGTATACTGGAGCAGCGTAATCATATACTGGTGCTCCGGCCTGTTCAGCTTTTCATAAATATGGGACACGTCGCGGTTGTCTACAAATATGTACAGCTTCACATACGGGCACTGCTCATCCACCCTGCGCATCAGATAAGCCGCAACCGGCAGCTCATTGTCATTGCAGGCAATGATAAGCCCTTTCTGCAGCAGGTTGTTAGCCGCCGAATGCAGCATCCGGTCATTGACCCATTTTGCATAATCCTGCCCGTCTATTTCGCCCATCAGCCAGAAATCCGGCTTGGCGCTGTCTGTCACCTTTCTCAGCTCCTTAATGAAATCATAATCCAGCTCATCAATGGCATCGATACGGAGCCCGTCAATGTCAAATTCATGAATCCAGTATTTTACCGTATCAAAATGATAATCGTGCAGCCACGGGCTTAGAATATTCAGCTTCACCAGGCGCATATAGCCGCCCCAGTTCTCATACCGGAATCCGTCGCCATATGCATTGTCCCCGGAAAAGTTAAGATTCGAAAACCATTCCTTATATGCAGATTTTTTTCCGTGTTTCCTCAGATGCTGAAATGCAAAAAAGCTGCGGCCGACATGATTGAATACCGCATCTACGATTACCCGCATTCCCATATCATGGCACAGCGCCACCCATTGCCTGAATTCCTCGTTTGTCCCAAGCCTGCTGTCAATTTTATAATAGTCTGTTATGCCGTATCCCTGTGTCTCCGCCTGAAAAACCGGGCCAATGTAAATGGCATTGCAGCCCATTTTCTTCGCATGCCCCGCCCATTCTGCCAGTTTATCAAAATGAGAGCCTTCTGCATCCCTGCTTTCATGCTCGCATCCACACAGGCTGAGCGGATGAATATGGTAAAAAACCGCACTGTCATACCAAGCCATGTCTTAAAATCTCCATTCTATCAAGTTTTAAGTTTTCATTCCAAAAATCCAGCGCCGGAGCTGCTTTCGCCCTGCAGGCTATGCAAACATTGATACAGAGCCTGTGTGGCGCCCGTCAATGACATAATAAGCTGCTTCGTGCTCCTGGCGTATATAAATTTCCATTTCCCGCAGCCTTTCCCCTGCATAAATGCTCTTGTATTTTTCCACAACACGTTCAATAATACTGTCACAGTCACACTGCTTTCCACGGTATTCAAAAATAAGCCGGTGCTTTACTTCACTGTTCCAGCTGATTTCACCGCTCAGCGGCTTGCTTTCGTATGTATCCCGTTTGGAATCCCACAGATTTACATAAGACTGAACCTCGCTGTTTGCTACATAATATGCCCTGCCATCCTCCGGTTTTACATATACCTCTATCTCACGCACCGGCTCCGTACACTGTACGGTTCCTTCGTTGTATGCCTTTTCTACAAGCCTTGTAAGATTGATTTCTTTTTCATAGTACTGCAGATACATGCGCAGTGTTGCATCCGGATTTACCATTTCACATTTCCCCCTGTCTGTTCCTTTGTACTGCCACGATTGGCTATATATTCTATTTTAGTACATTTTTTACAATTTGTACACCCAAATTCTTATTTTTTTCATCAAATTCATGCCTGTACAACAGCTTGACTTTTCCGGCAATCGTGATAAACTTGCTTTGATATTTGGTTTACAGATATTTCATCCTTTTTATCAATACTTTATATTTATTACATAAGGAGGCAAGTAACATGTCACTCGCACAAATTTTAGCCACAGCTATTTTTGCCATTATGTTTATTCTGATTGTCATCGATAAAATTGAGCGGCAGTATGTGACCATCGGCTGCGGCCTGCTGACGCTCGTGCTTGTTTTCGGCATCGTGATGCGCAGCCCTGCCGCGATATCCGAAACGCTGAACCTTCAGAGCATTTTTACGCTGGATTTCTGGTATGCAGCCGGGGAGTCCTCCGAATCATCCAGCGGCATTAACTGGGCGACCATTATTTTTATCGCCGGGATGATGATTATGGTGGAAGGCATGGCAAAAGCCGGATTTTTCCGCTGGCTGTGCATGATGCTGGCAAAAATGGTCAACTATAAGCCGGTTCCGCTGTTTGTCGCATTTATGATTATGTCGTCCATCCTTGCGATGTTTATCGACAGCATTACCGTAATCCTCTTTCTGGCTGCGGTTACGGTGGAGCTTGCAAAGCTGCTGAAATTCAATCCTGTCCCGATGATTCTGTCCGAGATTTTCTGTGCGAACCTGGGCGGCTCGGCAACGATGTGCGGCGACCCGCCAAACATTATTATCGGAACCTCGTTAGGCTATTCGTTCAGTGACTTTCTGACAAATACAGGGCTTATGGCAGCTGTCAGCCTGGTTCTTGTTATCGTGTATTTCTTCCTTGTATTTCACAAAGAGCTGGAAGAATCCGAAAAAAACCTGTCAGACCCGAGTACCATGCCAGACCCGAAAGAAGCCATCCAAAACAAAACCGATTTTACCTTAAGCTGCGTTATTTTTGCATGCGCGGTCGTCATGCTTGTGACGCATGCACAGACGGGCCTTACGGTTGCCTTTATCGGGGCTTTTATTTCCATCCTGACACTGCTTGTTTTTGCAAAATATATCCGGGAGCTGTTATCCAAAGTAGATTATAAAACACTGCTTTTCTTTATCGGCTTATTTATGGTTGTCGGCGGGCTGGAGCAGACCGGCATTCTGGAGATTATTGCCGGATATATCGGAGAAGCCAGCAAAGGCAACTTAAAGCTTATGATTGCCATTATTATCTGGGTATCTGCCATTGCAAGCGCATTCGTGGATAATATCCCGTTTGCCGCAACGATGATACCGGTTATCAAAAGCCTTGCCGCTGCACAGGGCGTCAGCCTGGAAACACTGGCATGGGCGCTGTCCATGGGTACCGATATCGGCGGAAGCGCAACCCCGATTGGCGCTTCCGCGAATGTCGTAGGCATATCCGTAGCCGCCAAAAACGGCTATATTATCGGCTGGGGCAGATACTGCAAATCTGCTGCTCCGGCAACCATTATCGTTGTTGCCGTCTCCATGCTGATTATTTTTATCCGTTACTGCTAAGATATAGAAAGGAGCGTTTACTATGGCACAGACGATTATCTCAGTAAGCCGTGAATTCGGCAGCGGCGGGCATATTATCGCCGAACAGATAGCAAAAGACCATGGCCTGAAATTTTACGACAGGCATCTTCTGGATGATATAGCAGCAGAAAACAACATGAATGCAGCGGTTTTGGAAAAATACGACGAAAAACCGCGCAATGCCTTCCTGTCCCGCAGGGTCAGCGGATTTTCCAATTCCATGGAAGAAATCCTTGCTGAAATGCAGTTTGATTATATCCGCAAAAAAGCAGACAGCGGCGAATCCTTCGTCATTGTCGGCCGCTGCGCGGAATCCGTATTAAGCGGCCATAAAGGGCTGATTTCCATTTTTGTCGTCGGTGACGATGAAGCCAAAATCAAGCGCGTAGAAAAAGTATACGGGCTGAACACCTCGGAAGCCATCCTGAAAATGAAGCGCCATGACAAAAAACGCAGGCAGTACCACAACCGCCATTCCAGCTTCCGCTGGGGCGATTCCAGGAATTATGACCTGTGTATCAACAGCAGCAAGCTCGGGCTTGACCAAACGGCAGACGCGCTGGAAGACTATATCCGGGCACGCATCAGCCAGATGCAGGGCTGAATGCACAGCCAGGCCAATGAGCTGTCCTTCGCAGATTCCGTTTATGCTGGCTGGCAAATGACCGGTATCCATCAAAAAAACAGCAGGGGCTGCAGTGCCAAGAAAAAAGATGGGGCTGTCGCATTAAGAAAAATGATACAAGATATAGTTGGGATAAATCATTCTTCTATACTATATCTTGTATATGTTTTGCTTAGTGCGACAGCCCCATCTTAATTTCTTATTGCAGCATCCCCTGCTTATTATGCTCCGGTCTCCGATAGCGGCTGTCTATTTCTGAAAATAATAGTTATCATCCCCCGGCACATATCCGAAGCTCGGGTGCGTCCGTTTCAGTGTCAGGTACAGTGCACAGTTTGTAAGCAGCTGGTACGGGTCGGAGTAAAAAATCCCACTCAGGCCGAGCGTAATTGCAGAAAGCAGATTCCATCCGAAAAACGACAGATCCAGCACAAATGCTTCCCATTTATTACCCATCATCATTTCCCTGCTGATACGGAACGCTTCATAAGAAGCCATATCCGGATATTCTGCCATCAGGTAAGGAACCATCCGGTATTCATACGACTTTACAAAGCCAGGAATAATAAACAGCAATGACCACAAAAAGACATACAGCTTTTTAAGGAACATCGTTTTGACCACGTTTCCATAGCAGTTTTTAAATGCAAAAATCATTTCCTGATACTGCGGTTTTACTTCCCTGGAAAGAATCATATAACGCTTGCACCCTGCTTCCAGCGGGCTGAGCAGAAACACGTTCACCAAAAGCATTACCGTCCACATTCCTGCGGCCGTCAGAAGCGCAATCCCGAGAAATGGCATCAGGTAGTCAGCGATTTCTTCGACAACAGCATATTCATCATAACCGTAATAGCCATCCCCGGAAAAATTGTCCCAGCTGCGCACAGCCCTGACACTGCTGTTTCCAGATGCAAAGCTGCCCGCAGCAATTGCATGGACAAATCCTGCAAGCACAAACGGCAGGTAATTCAGTTTCAGCAGAGATTTTGAATCTTCTTTTAGTTCTGCCCTGTTCCACATAATTTTCATTCCTTCTTTCTTAGAGCCTGGTTACTACAAAGATATCATAAATTGCTTTGATTGCCTGTTCAAAATCCTCGTTGCTGACACCGATAATCACATTCAGCTCCGAAGAACCCTGGTCAATCATCTTGACATTGACGTTCGCATGGGCCAGCGCGGAAAAAATCCTCCCGGCTGTACCGCGCGTGCTTTTCATGCCGCGCCCTACCACCGCAATCAGCGCAAGGTCTGCTTCCAGGTCAATTCTGTCGGGCTCTGCCAGCCGGTGGATTGCGGACAGCACGCTCTGTTCCTTGCCCTCGAATTCTTCCTGATGCACGAAGACCGTAAACGTATCGATGCCGGACGGCGTATGCTCAAACGAAATCTGGTTTTCCTCAAAAGCTTCGAGCACCTTGCGCCCGAATCCGATTTCGGAGTTCATCATGTCTTTTTCGATATTGACAGCGACAAACCCCTGCTTTCCGGCAATTCCGGTAATCGTATATTCCGGCTTCTGGCAGGTGCTTTCCACAATAAATGTCCCGGAATCTTCCGGCGCATTTGTATTTTTGATATTAATCGGAATGCCCTCCCTGCGCACCGGGAAAATCGCATCTTCATGCAGCACCGTAGCGCCCATATAAGACAGCTCGCGCAGCTCATGGTAAGTAATGACGCGGATGCCCTTCGGGTTGTCGATAATCCTCGGGTCGGCAATCAGAAAGCCCGATACGTCCGTCCAGTTTTCATACAAATCCGCCTTGCATGCCTTTGCCACAATTGAGCCTGTAATATCCGAGCCGCCGCGGGAAAAGGTCTTGACACGCCCGTTTTCCTGCGCGCCGTAAAAGCCGGGAATCACGGCATTTTCGCTTTTTTTCAGGCGCTCTTTTAAAATACGGTTCGTCGTGTCCGCGTCAAAGCTGCCCTCTTTGTCAAACCGGATAACCTCTGCGGCATCGATAAATTCAAACCCGGTATATTTTGACATAATCAGCCCGTTTAAATATTCCCCGCGCGAAGCGGCATAATCGATTCCCGCCTTTTCCCGGAAATCCGCCTCAATCTGTTTAAATTCCTCATCCAGGCTCATATTCAGCTTCAGTCCGTTGATAATTTCATTATACCTCGCACGGATTTTGCGCAGAAGCGGCTTGAAATCCCCGTCCTGCTGTGCCAGTGCGTAGCATTCATAGAGCATATCCGTTACCTTGACATCGTTTTTGTGGCGCTTTCCCGGGGCACTCGGCACGACATACCGGCGCTTTTTATCTGCCCTTAAAATATCCCTGACCTTGCGGAACTGCTCCGCGCTTGCAAGCGAGCTCCCGCCAAACTTCACAACCTTAATCATAACTTAAGCCTCCGTATTCCTACTATAATCCTTTTTCAAGCTTTATAACTCGTTTTCCCGCATATACTCCTGTGCCTCGTCCAGGATTTCGTCTAAATCATTGTCTCCGACATCCACTTCATGCGGCTGCTTCCGGTACAAAATGTCGTACATAACCGGAATAATAAACAAAGTCATAAGCGTCGCATATAAAAGCCCGCCGACTACGACAATCGCCATGCCGCGTCCCATTGAGTTGCCAGCCTGGCTGCTGAAAATCATCATGCTCATGGACAGAATCGTCGTCAGCGCCGTCATCAGAATCGGGCGCATTCTTGTCTTTCCGGTTGCAATCAGCGCTTCCCGCCTGCCCATGCCGCCGATGCGCAGCTGGTTGGCATAATCCACAAACACAATGCCGTTGTTTACAACCGTGCCCATCAGAATGGTAAAGCCCAGAAGGCTCATCAAAGACAGCTGCTCCCGGAAAGCCAGAAGCCCCAGAAGGCCGCCCGTAAATGCCAGCGGAATTGTAAATAATACAATAAACGGCGACAGCAGGCTTTGGAACTGGGCCACCATAACAAGGTAAATCAGCAGAAAGCCAAGTGCCATAAGCTGCATCATCTGGCTGACCATGTCGTTGACCTGGTCGCTTTCACCGCCGATTTCGATTGTATAGCCGTCCGCAAGCTCATAATCCTTTAATTTCTTATTCAGTTCCCTGGTCAGCAGCGTTGTATTATATCCTTCAAGCGTCTCAGCCGATACCGTAATGTAATGGGACTGGTTTTCCCTGGAAACAGACGCAAGCCCCTGTCCGTATTCCATTTGTGCAAAATCACCAAGCACATACGTTTTTGTTTCAGACGTCCCGTCCTCTTTCGCCACGGTGGCTTCCAGCTCCATGTCCATCAGATTGTCTTTGTTTAACAGCTCGGTTTCATCCACTATCTGCACGGTCATGTCCGTATCGCCTACGCTCATCGTCACAGCATCCTTTTCGGTTGTCAGCCGCTGCGACAATGCGGCATAAATCTGCGCTACAGTCAGTCCCTTTTTCATTGCCTTGTCTTTGTTGATAATCAGGTGGATTTCTTCGCCGCCTTCCTCCTGTCCGTTGGAAATCTTGTCAAAGCCTTCGATCTGTGCCGCAATTTTCTGGATATCTTCACTGATTTCGAGCAGCTTTTCCATGCTGTCCCCATAAATATTCAGCGTAAGCCCGCTGCCCAGCATCGCTGTCATATCGCCCATGGCATTGGAAGAAACCGAAATCTCGCAGTCCAGCCCCTGTGTGGCCTGTTCAATTTCATCTGCGATTGCACGGATTTTATGGATATCCTTAATGCTTTCATCCAGCAGAATCGCAAAGGAATAATTCAGGAAATTTTCCCCGCCTGCTCCCGCGCCCAGCATGCCGGATGTGCTGCTGCCGTCCATCGCGCCCACCGTTTCCACGCCGTCTACGGAAAGCACGGCTTCCATAACCTCATCCGCCAGCCGGAATGCATCTTCCTTTTCTGTATCATCCGGCACGGAAACCGATACGGAAATCTGCTCCCCGGTCATTTCCGGCAGCATCGTAATGCCCATCCGCATAACCTCGCGGACACAAATGGCCAGCAGCACGATGGCAAGAGCGAGCGGAATTATTTTTACTTTCAGGAAGAACGAAAGAATTTTTCCATACGCTTCCTGTATCATTTCAAACAGCGGGTACCTTTTTTCCTTCGTCCTGCGCAGTATTATCGAGCCGGCCGTAGGCACGACCGTCAGCGCGACAATTAAAGATGCCGCAAGCGCATACGAAATGGTCATCGCAAACGGCACCATCAGCTGTGCCACCATTCCGGTCGTAAATATCATAGGAAGGAACACGCACACGGTCGTCAGCGTGGACGAAATAATCGGCCCTGCCACCTGTGCCGCTCCCTGCACCGCAGACCTGGGCGCCGAAATGCCATGATTGCGGATGCGGTAAATATTCTCAATTACGACTATCGAATTGTCCACCAGCATTCCGATAGCAAGCCCGAGGCCCGCCAGCGTCATAATATTAATCGAAATGCCTGAAAAATACATAATTAATATGGCAAACAGCACCGAAAACGGAATGCTGAATGCTACCACAAGCGTCGGCTTGGCATCCTTAAAGAATAAAACAAGCACCAGAACAGCCAGCAGCGCTCCGGTAATCATGCTCTGCAAAATGCTGCTGATAAACATCGTGATATAATCGCCCTGGTTCATAATCGGCGTAACCTTTAAGCCCGCGTACTCCGCTTCCAGCTTTGCAATGGCTTTCTCACAGGTTTTGGCAACATCGCTCGTGCTTGCCGTGCTTCCTTTAAAAATGGACAGCAGCACGCCTTCTTCCCCATTGATTTTGGCATAATTTTCCCCGGCATTGTCAATCACCGTAATATCCGCAACATCGGACATGCGTACATTTCCCGCACCCGGCAGCTTGCATAAAAGCATTTCTTCCAGGTTTTCCACGCTGTCATAGTGCTCGCCGACCTTAATCAGCCACTGGTTTTCCGAGCCCGCCTTTCCGTCCCGGATATAGCCCGCCGGCATGGAAAAATCCTGCGCCGTTATCATCTGCGAAAGTGTGTCCATATTGGCAAGGCTGCTGATATTTGCATTCTCAAGTGCCGCCTTCCTGGACTGGCGGTACTGCTTTTTGGCTTCCTTTAATTCTTCCTTCGCTTTGTCCAGGTCCTTCTGGGAGCTTTCAATGCCGGACAGACCGTTCGCCATCTGGGCATCCCCGGATGCAAACGATACTGCGGCGTCAAAGCTGCCGCTGCTTGCTTCCTTGTATTTCTGGTCAATCTGGTCCATCTGGCGGTTTATCTGCTTTACGGCTTCTTCCACAGCCACAATCTGCGTCTGCAGGTTTGCAAGCCCGGTTTCTATCTGGGGCAGCCTTTTGGTCACGATATCCGAAAGCTGCTGGAGATTTTCCAGTGTCAGGTCTTTCACCTGCTCCCCCATTCCCATCTGGGCTGCCCATTCCAGAAACGCTTCCGTCTGCTCCGGATTTGCCAGCGCATCATCGATATCCGACGGAATCGTAATGCCTGCCAGCTGGGCCGGCTGCGCCAGCGTCAGCTTCGCGGCACCGAGCGCACCGTTAATCTGGTTATATGTATCTTCGGCGTGGCTGTCTTTATAAGCCTTCTGTTCTGCTTCCAGCCCTGCCTTCGACGCCTGCAGGCTCATCAGGTTTGCTTCATAGGCAGCCTTTGTGGCCTGTGCCTGGTCTAACGCAAGGCTTGCTTCTGCAAGCTGCCTGGATGTATCACTCTGTGTCTTTTTTAAATCGCCCTGCTTTTTTTCCAGCTCGCTTTTTGCATCTTCCAGCTGCTTTTTGCCGTCTTCGAGCTGTGTTTCCGCGTCCTGTATCTGCTTTCTGGCTTCTGCCAGCTTTTCGTTGGTTTCGTCTAAAATCTTATCGTTTATCTTATCTATTTTCTTTTCATTTAAGCGTACTTCTACGGTCTTTTCCACGCTGCCCACGGCCGTTACGCTTGCTACGCCGTCCTGGCGTTCAAAATACGGCCGGATGACTTCTTCGGTAAAGTCAGACACCTCGTAAATATCCCGGCCTTCATAGCTGACAGTCGTATACATCGTCGCCATCATATCCATGGAAAGCTCCAGCAGGTTTGGCGTGCCGCAAACCTCCGGCAGCTCCAGCTGGTTTAACTGTGCGGTCACTTTTACCATGGCCGAATCCATATTTGTATCTTCTACAAATTCCAGCGTAATCATGCTGTAGTTTTCCGCACTGACGCTCGTAATATTTTCCACGCCCGTAACGGTTCCAAGCGCCTGTTCCATCGGCGCTGTTACTTCACTTTCCACCTTTTCAGGACTCGCACCCGGGTCTGTCGTAATTATCATTAAATACGGAAGGCTCATCTCCGGCAGAAGGTCTGTTTTCATCCGCATCAGACTGACCGTGCCAATTACCATAACGGCAATGACTGCCACAAAAATGGTAAATGGTTTTTTTACGCAATATTTTGTCATGCTCCAGCTCTCCTTCTTCCTATTATATCAATTCTGTATTCCCACTTCCGGCATCAGCTGCTTTCCTGTGCTGCCTGCAATATCGGCATCAGCTGCTTTCCTGTGCTGCCTGCAATATCGGCATCAGCTGCTTTCACGTGCTGCCTGCAATATCGGCATCAGCTGCTTTCCTGTGCTGCCTTCTTTTCACGTTCCCGGTTTTCGGCAATATATGCTTCGAATTTTTCCGCTGAATAATTCAGTATCAGCTCTTTCGGAAAGCCTGCCTGCTCGACAACCGGCATGGCATGGTCTGTATTTGCGACATCCGTCATAAAATGTGCGTCACTGTTTAAAATCACCGGCACGTCATGCTTCATGCACAGCTTTAATATCGTTATAATATTTTCTTTTGCATTTTTTCTGGACGGCATGCGAAGGGAATTATTGTTAATTTCCAAAAGCGTATGGTACTCCTTCGATGCATGCACAAGCTGCTCATAATCCAGCGGGCAGTTACTGTCGTCCGGATGTCCGATAATATCTATTTTCGGATTTTTCATTGCGCGGATAACCGCAGCCGTATTCTGGCTGATTGTCCCTGCCTTGTACAGATTGCCATGAATGCTCGCTATGCGAAGGTCCAGGCGGTTTAAAATCCAGTCCGGCAGGTCAACCGTGCCATTTTCATCCATAATATTCAGCTCTGCGCCAAGCATCAGCTTCACGCCATGCATTTCCCTCGGCACAACACGCAGGTTTACAAAATACAGGTCATCACAGGTTCCCGGCATATAATGCGCATGCTCCGTAATCCCAAGTATTTTCAGCCCCCTCTCTGCGGCAGCCTTCGCCATTTCCGTAATCGTTCCGTATGCATGGCCGCTTGCAAGGGTATGTGTATGCACATCCAGTTCAAATTGCATTGTCATTTCCTCCTGACAGACCGCGGATTTTATCCGGGTGTTTTGCTTTAATAATATACCGCATTTTTTGTCATTCGTCTATTTTTTTCACAGGATTTTATAAAATATTAAGATATATGACAGGAGACGGGCATTCATGCCTGATATCTGGAAACAAAATGAAAAAATAAACAAAATGAAAAATCTGAAAATCCAGCATCATGCATTTCTGCCTTTGTGAGTTGTATTTGAAACACGAAAATAAAGTTTTCGAAAAAAGGGGCTGTCGCATTAAAAAACGATACAAGATATAGTTAGTTTACATTGTTCTTTTATACTATATCTTATATATGTTTTGCTTAGAGCGTGTTGAGTGCAGATTGCGGAAATGATTTTTCAAACACGCTCGTGCGACAGCCCCTATACATGTTATATTTGCTCTAATTTTAATATAAAATTATATCTCATTTTTTACCAGTATTTCTATTTCATCCATAACATTGCTGAATCAATCCAGCAAAAAGCAAAGTTGCGTCCATATGGCACGACGATTTTTCAAATTGTGCTCGTCCATCCTCTGATTATACTCTTTCAAATCTTGGAGCAGCTCCTTTGCGATTCCTGCCACATCTTCAGAAACAGTATGGGAATAGTACCCGCATGGAGAAACAGCCACATTGACACATAACCGCTACAGCTTATACGGCGTGCTCTGGTACACATAGTAATTTAACCAGTTTGATATCAAAAGCTGCCCCACGCTTCTCCAGTTCACAACCGGAGCCTTTGACGGGTCATCATCCGGGAAATAATTGACCGGCGGCAGCGGATTGAGCCCTTTGTCCACATCCCGCTCGTATTCCAGCTTCAGCGTGTCGGAATCGTATTCCGGGTGGCAGGTAATAAAAAACTGCCTGCTGTCTGTGCTTTTGACAATCGCAACCCCTGCTTCCTGCGATACGGCCATGATTTCCAGCTCCGGCACGGCTTCCACCTGGCTGGCTGTTATCTCGGTCGCCCTCGAATGCGGGGCATAGAAAACATCGTCAAACCCCCGAAACAGCGGCGAATTTTTTTTGATGACCTCATGGGAATATATTCCCGACAGCTTTGGCACATGATCCCTTTTCTCAATCCCGTAATGATAGTAAAGCCCGGCAAACGAGCCCCAGCAGGAATGCAGCGTGCAGTGCACATGCGTCTTTGTCCATTCCATAATGCACTTT
The DNA here is from genome assembly GCA_910579075.1 of uncultured Eubacterium sp. GTDB lineage: Bacteria > Bacillota > Clostridia > Lachnospirales > Lachnospiraceae > Eubacterium_J. The sequence goes on along the minus strand of CAJTSV010000056.1, from coordinate 9,558 downwards.
AATTCTTCCCAGTAATCCACGTCTTCAAATGCGACAAAATCAAGCGGGGCACCGGTAATAATCATTCCGTCATATTTTTTCACTTTTATCTGATCAAATGTCTGGTAAAACGTGCTGATATGCGTCTGATCCACATGCGTGGACACATGGCTTGCCATATGCAGGAATTCCACTTCCACCTGCAGCGGCGTATTCGACAGCTTGCGCAGAAACTGCGTTTCCGTGACAATTTTTGTCGGCATCAGATTCAGCATCAATACATTCAGGGGGCGGATATCCTGATGCATCGCACGGTACTCCGTCATGACAAATATATTCTCGTTTTCTAAAATCTCCCGCGCCGGGAGCGCATCCTGAATCTTAATCGGCATAAAATCATCTCTCCTATTCTCTCAGGCACCCGCAGCACGCCACCATGCCCGGGCCAGCAGCCGGTTCTGCCTGGCTTCCGGGCCGGATGGGTACCGGCCTGTTTTTCGTACTTTTCTTATCTTAACATACTTTCCGGCCGGACTCAATCTGCAATTTCGTAAAGCCATCTTAAATTCGCTTCGCTAATGGGATTTGCTCACTCCTGAATCACTTTCTTAACGTTTTCCGTCTATTTCCGTCCATCCGGGATTTATCTTTTTGTTGACTTTATTAAACAATAAGGGATATAATTAGATTAGAGAATGGGATGGGAGGATGACGAAATGAAAACAGGATATGGCAAGATAAAAAGGGGTGTCCTGGCAGTGCTGTGTATTCTGGCGGTTCTGTCCGCTGCCGTGCCGCGGGCTGTGATATCCGCAGAAGCTGCCAGCGTGTCTTCCGGTGAGAAAAAGAAAATCCGCAGGCTGCTCGATGGCAGTATTCTGAATTACATAGAAGGCTACTGCAATATCCCGCTGTCAAAGCAGGGTGATTTTAAATTTCATGCAGGAATGAAGACAGATATTGCGTTCCATAATGTGGCATATAAGGATAACGTATTCAGCCAGTACAGCAGCGACAGGGCACTGATGGAAAAGTACCGGCCGTATGGGGGCGTGTTCCGGTATACGGATTCCGTAAAAGAGGCAGTAAAGAAAAAGGGGAAGCAGTTATTTGGCAATTCGTTCAAGCTTACATTTGCGGACAGCAGCGGCGGTTCTGACTTTTGCAATTATCCGCTTTCTCCGGATGGGAAATATGTCCTGATGAATTTTTCAGACTGGGGAGACTGGTATGTAAGCCGTAACTATACGGGATTTGCGAAAAAAGGCAGTGTTTATACGGCCCGGATAAAGATTACGGCATACTGGGGCGGGGCAGAAGACGATGTGACCGTCCGCCTGTTTCATGCGGATTTGAAGAAAAAGGGAAGCTCCTTTGTGATTACGGATATTGTACTGGATAAGTAGTAAAAAGGCTGCCCGCCCGGTTCGTTTTCCATAACGGCCGTGCGGGCAGCTTTCTGGCTGCGGTGCTTTTTATTTTTTATTTTTCTTTAATATTCTTCGATGACGACGCTGCCGTCTGAATAATAAATCTCGCGGTAGCCGTGTCCGCTGCCGTCGCAGTCCGGGTAATCTTCCCGCCGGATTTCGGCCTTTTTTCCGTCATGCTCCCCGGGTGGCTGGGTGTCCGTTTGTTCTGACGGTTCCTGGCGGGCAGCCTGGGCGGGCTGTTCTGAGATATAGGCTTCTATGACAGGCTGCTTTTGCAGTATTTCTGTCCGGACCAGCAGGGAAAACCCTTCCTGTCCGTCAGGCAGGGAAACCGGAAATGCCTCGTAGCAGTTTTCCCCGTTTAACAGAATATATATCCGGGAACGGGTTTGCAGCATATCCAGCGGAAGGGTTCCGGTAATCTGCGTCCATTCACCCTGCGGCTCCTTTTTCAGGCTGTCTGTCTTTACCAGCGTTCCTGTCAGGGCAGATTCCCTGTCCACCGCAGGTGCTTCCATTGCGGGAGCCTGCTGTGCCATATCTGGCAGGAAGCGCTCTGCACGTTCAATAATGAGCGCATCTGCTTCGTGTTCTGCAAGCTCCTGCAGCCGGTAAGGCAGTGCGCGGGAAAAATAAGCATGTTCAAATGCTTCTGCCAGAAACGGCAGCAGTGCATTTCCAAAGGAATCCCGGTACATAACCAGATTTCCGCTTCCGTTTGAAATGGTGTTTATTTTGGGAGCAAAATTACTTTCGATATCTTCACAATAGGAAAACTGCGGCCCGGGGTCATAATAAATATTTTCTTCCGGAATGGACGCAGCCGGGTACAGCATCGCGGCCAGGTCTCCCTGAAAATCCGCCCGGACGGTGCGGGGACGCTCCTCATAGGATGCATGCTCTCTGCCAAGGCCGTCCAGTATCTGGCCCGCAGCCAGTGCCGCGCCTTCATTGTTCCAGTGCGAATCCGTTTTGTGATACAGCACGCGTCCGTCCTTTTGAAAATATTCATACAGGTCAATATAGGCAACCTGTTCTTCCAGAAGGTATTTTTTCAGCCGTTTCAGGTTGCTGTTATCCTGGCGGGACGGCTGGTAATAATCAGGCATGTATGTCCCGTACAGGGAATTTTTATTCGGTGCGGCTGCAAAGGCAAATGCTGCGCCATGCTGGCGGGCATATTCCTGAATCATTGCCAGGGAATGTGCCGTATCAAACAGCTGCCGTTCACTCATTGGTGCTGTTCCCTGAAAATCAGCCAGCGAGTCTTTGTAAAACAGCCAGCCGTCTTTTCCGGTAATGACGCGTTCCTGTGCCGATACGCCGAAGCCTTTTTCCAAAAGCAGCGCATAGGCGGTGATGGCTTCGTCCCGGAATGCGAAATGGTCTTCGAACCACGTCCCGGCATCCTTTAAAAAATTCGGGTTCAGCCTGTTATCTGCGGCCAGCTGCGGTGCCGGTGCCAGTTCCTGGTTTTCCCGGCTTTCGCCTGCGTTTTTATCTATGCCGGCAAACAGCAGCCCGGCGGACGGAAACAGGCATATAATAAGAAACAGCGCAATATAAATAGAAGTGTTCTTTTTCATGCTTGGTACTCCTGAATCGTTTCCTGACAGCAGTTTTAATATGCAGTCGTCATCTGAATCGTATGTGCAGCCGGATAGCGGCTGCTTTGGAAGATTCCCCTGTGCCATCCGGCATACTGTGCTTCCGGGTCGTAGTGCAGTCCGTTAATCTGCACCCATGCATGCCGTGTATAGCCATCTGCTGCCCGGTCCCTGGAACCGCGTACCCGGCCGCAGATAACATAGGGCTGATAGCCGGCTTCGCTGGCCAGTGCCGCAAATGCGCAGGCAAAGCTGTAGCAGTTGCCGGAATGTGAGGTCAGCATTTCATAGGCGGTTTTTCTCTGCCAGCCGGAAGACTGGAGGTTTGGATATTTTGCCGCATAGCGGAAGCTGCCGCTGATGATATAGTCCCAGCATGCAGCCAGCTTCTGGCTTTTGGTCATGTTCTCATTGGTAATAGAAACAAAGACCTGCATGGCTTTGATTTTTGAGCGGGCCGTGATGCTGTTTTTTGCAGTACCCCTGCTGCCAAAGGCAATACCCTGGTAAGTGGTGCTGGTTTTGGCTTTTCCGGTTTTGGAAGCGTAGTAAAGCTTTCCTTTTATCAGATGCCAGCCGGATGCTGCATGCCCGTTTTTGTCTGCGCAGTAATAGCGGCCGCCGGCAGCGACCAGGCTGATTCCATCTGACTGAGCCAGCTGGCCTTTGCTGTTAAAGATATAGTGCTTCCCGCCAATTTCCTGTGCTCCTGTCAGCGGCTCCCCGTCTTCGGGCGAAAAATAATACTTTTTCCCGCTGATTTTCAGCCAGCCGGATGCCATGCGCCCGGTTTTTTTGACAAAATAGCGCCGTCCCGCTTCGGTTTCATGCCACCCGGTGCACATTTCTCCGGTATCAGGCTCAAAATAATAGTATTCGCCGTCAAGCTCAAGCCACCCGGCTGCCATTTCCCTGGACGCCGGGTCAAAGTAATAGGTATTTCCGTCAATCACCTGCCATCCGGCTGCCATTTCCCCGGTTTTTGGATGATAATAATATTTCTGCCCGTCATATTCCTGCCAGCCGTACAGCGGCGGGG